>NZ_JBFAQU010000002.1:180009-517754 GCF_040678915.1 Micromonospora sp. NPDC049257 | reverse complement strand
CGTTGATCAAGAGGTTTGCGTCAAGTTCGATCTTCAAGTTGACGCAAACCTCTTGATCAACGGGGCGGAGGTGGGTTGGTTGACGCAAACCTCTTGATCAATGTGGGTGGGTGGGTGGTGGACGTGAGTGGGGTGGTCCTCCGGTGGTCGCGCCTGCGGGGCGGGGTGGGCGGAGTGGGTGGGGTGGGTGGGTCAGGGGGTGGTGGTGTCTACTGCGGTCAGGAGGGTGGGGAGGTCCAAGGGGCCCTCGTGACGGTGGTCGCCGATGAAGAGGGTGGGGGTGCCGTTCACCCCGCTGCGGATGCCGCCGGTGAAGTCGTGACGGACCCGGTCGCCGTACGCGTGCCGGTCGACCTCCGCGTCGATCTCGTCCGGCGGCAGACCCACCTGCGCCACGCCGAGCGACAGGTGCACCGGGTCGAGTTGGTCCTGGTGTTCGTAGAGCCAGTCGTGCATCTCCCAGAACCGGTCCCGGCGGCCGGCCGCCTCGGCCACCTCGGCGGCCCGCTCGGCGTACGGGTGGAGGTTGGTGATCGGGAAGTGCCGGTAGACCAGCCGTACGGTGTCCTGGCGTTGCCGCAGCACCTCGGTCAGGTTCGGGTGGGCGGCCCCGCAGTACGGGCACTGGAAGTCGCCGTACTGCACGATGGTGACCGGTGCGTCCAGTGGACCGCGGATGTGGTCGGTTTCCGTCACCGGCACCCGGAGTCGGGCGGTGACCTGCAACGGGGTGCTCATCGGGCCACCACCTGCCGCTCGGTGCCGAGTTGGTCCAACGCGTCGAGGATGCCGTCGGCACCCGGGTTCACCTCGGCGGGGGACAGGTAGCTCCAGGTCACCGTCCCGGCCGGGTCGAGCACCACCAGGGCCCGACCGGCCTGCCCCTGCGGCGTGTACGCCCCGTAGACCCGGGCCACCTCACCCTTGGGTTCGAAGTCGGACAGCAGCGGAAACCGGACGCCCCGGGCCTCGGCGAAGGCCCGGTGTGACCAGAGGCTGTCCACCGAGACGCCCAGCACCACCGCGTCGTACCGCTCGAACTCCGGCATCGCGGCCTGGTAGAGCGCCATCTGGTCGCCGCACACCGGGGACCAGTCAGCGGGATAGAAGGCGAGCACCACCGGCCGGCCACGGAACTGCCCGGGGCCGGTCCGTCGCCCGTCCGGGGTGGCCGGCAGGGTGAACTCGGGGGCCGGCGTCCCGGGTCGGATCAGTCCGTCGGGTCCAGTCATGCCTCCCACCCTCCGGCAGCCCGGGTGAGGCCGACTCACCCGACCCGGGTGGTCCTCGTCCGCCCGGACCCGCCCCGATGGTCCGCCCATATCCGCCCTGGTGCTCCGCGACCGGCCCGCCCTGGTGGTCCGCGACCGGGCCCGACCTGGTGGTCCGCGACCGGGCCCGACCTGGTGGTCCGCGACCGGGCCCGCCCTGGTGCTCCGCGACCGGATCCGCCCTGGTGGTCCGCGACCGGGCCGAACCCGCCCCGGTGGTCGCCCCGGACCCGAACCGGTAGTCCGATCCGGTGGTCGCCAGCGGATCGGATTCGGACGACGAAGGGGAGCCCGGGCTGAAAATCGGGCGGGTCACGGTGTCGACAACCGGATCGGACTCGGGCAGTCTGACGGACGGCAAAGGACGGGGTGGAGAGATGGACGTCGATCAGATTCGGGTGTTCGGCCGCCGGCTGGCGGGGGTGTCGTGGCGGGTGGCCCGGCACGAATGGACCCTGGCGGCGGTCGCCGCGCTGCTGCTGGCCGTGGTGCTGACCTGGCCGACCCTGCGGGATCCGGCGAGCACCATCCCGCAGGACACCGGTGATCCGACGCTCCAGGCGTGGCAGGTGGCCTGGGGTGGGCACGCCCTGCTCACCAACCCGTTCCAGGTCTGGCACTCCAACACGTTCTATCCCGAGCCGTACACCTATGCCTACTCCGACACCCTGCTCGGGTACGCCCCGTTCGGGATGATCGGGGACGGTCCGGTGGCCGCCGTGATCCGCTACAACCTGCTCTACATGCTGACCCACGCCCTCGCCCTGTTCGGGGCGTACGCGCTGGCCCGGCAGGTGGGGGCCGGCCGGGCGGGTGCGGCGGTGGCCGGGGTGTCCTTCGCGTACGCCCCGTGGAAGCTCGCCCAGGCCGGTCACCTGCACGTGATCAGCATCGGCGGGATCGCCCTCGCGTTGGCCATGCTGGCCCGGGGGCACGGCTGGTCGCTGCGGCACGGCCACCGGCCCGACCGGGTCCGCCCCGGGTGGGCGGTCGCCGGGTGGGCGGTCGCCGCCTGGCAGGTCACCCTCGGCTTCGGCATCGGCCTGCCCTTCGCGTACGCGCTGGGACTGATCTGCCTCGGCGTGGCGGTGACGTACGCCGTGGTGTGGCGGCGGCGGTCCCGGCCGGCGGTGCCGCGTGGCCTGCTCCTGGCCGACCTGGCCGGGGGGATCGGCTTCGCCGTGGTGACCCTGGCGATGGCCGCACCGTACTTCGAGGTGGTGGCCCGCAACCCGTCCGGTCGGCGCACGGTGGCCCAGATCGAGATGTTCTCCCCGCCGTGGCGGGGGTTCGTCACCGCGCCGCCGGAGTCCTGGCTGTGGGGGGAGCGGCACGAGGCGGCCCGGGCCACGCTCGGCTTCCCGGGTGAGATGACCCTGCTGCCCGGGGTGGTGCTGTTGTCCCTGGCGATGGCGGGGCTGTTCTTCTCCGCGTGGCGGCTGCGGCACCGGCTGATGCTGGCCGGCGCGGCGTTGGTCAGCGTGGCGCTCGCGGCGGGCACCACGTTCGGCGGTGACGGCAACCCCGGTTACGTGACGCTTGTCGAGCACGCCCCGGGCTGGGACGGGGTGCGCACCCCGGGCCGGCTGGTGCTGTGGACGACCCTGCTGCTCGGCCTGCTCGCCGCCGGGGCGTTGACGGTGCGCGAGCCGGCTTCCCGGGCCGTGCGGGACGGGGAACCGGCACCGGGGCCGACCGGGGGGCAACCACCGGAGCCGGGGGCGGAGTCGGCCGTGCCGGGGGCGGAGTCGGTCGTGTCCGGGGCGGTGGAACCGGGAGCGCCGCCGACGCTGCGACCGGCGGACCCGGCCGTCGCGATGGCGGCGGACCGGGGAGCGCTGGCACCCTCGGCGGAGGGGGCCGTACCGGTGCGGGCGGCGGTGCCGGCGGAGGTGGTCGTACCGGGGCAGGCGCAGGCGGCGGCGCGACCGATGCTGCGGTCGGCGGCGTGGTCCGAACCGGCGGCCGAGCAGACGGCCCCCCGGAAGCCGGCCCCGAAGCGGGACGGCGGGCAGTGGCGGCTGGCCCGGTTGGCGTTGCTGGTGCCGCTGGTGCTGGTCCTGCTGGAAGGGGTCAACCGCACCCCGCACGTGCCGGCACCGGTGCAACCGGCGGTGCTGCGCGGGCTGACCGGCCCGGCGTTGGTGCTGCCCAGCGACGGTATCCGGGAGTTGCACGTGATGCTGTGGTCCACCGACGGGTTCCCCAAGGTGGTCAACGGGCTGGCCTCGTTCACCCCACAGTCCCAGGAGCGGATCCGGGCGGCGAGCATGACCTTCCCGGACGCGACCTCGGTGGCGTACCTGCGGCAGGTGGGGGTGCGCACGGTGGTGCTGCTGCCCGGTTGGGCGCCCGGCACCCCGTGGGCGGACGTGGCCGCCCGACCGGTGGACGGGTTGGGCATCAGTCGGGAAATGGTCGGCGAGGACGTCATCTACCGGCTCTGATGGCCGAGTTAGTTGGGAGCGCTTCCTAATTCGGCGGCGCAGCGGTTACTGTTGACTTCTTCTTCGGCAGCGGGAGCCAAGCGTGCCGGCGGGGAGCCAGGGCAGCTCTTCGCACCCGTCGACGTCCCCACGGGGCGTCGCACCCTCACCCTGGCATCCCGAGAGGAACCGCAGATGCGGAGAAGTCTCGTCGGCGCGGTCACCACCGTGCTGGCCGCTGCCACGGCCGTCGTGGCCGTACAGTTCACCGTCGCACCATCCACCGAGGCCGCCGCGGCGGCGGCCGAACCGTACAGCTGGAAGAACGTCCGGATCGACGGTGGCGGCTTCGTCCCCGGCATCGTCTTCAACCAGACCGAGAAGAACCTGATCTACGCGCGCACCGACATCGGCGGCGCGTACCGGTGGGAGCAGGCCAGCCAGTCCTGGACGCCGCTGCTCGACTGGGTCGGCGCGGACAAGTGGGGCTACAACGGCGTGGTCAGCCTGGCCACCGACCCGGTGCAGACCAACCGGGTGTATGCGGCCGTCGGCATGTACACCAACGACTGGGACCCGAACAACGGCGCGATCCTGCGCTCGTCGGACAAGGGTGCCACCTGGCAGGCCACCGCGCTGCCGTTCAAGAACGGCGGCAACATGCCCGGCCGGGGCATGGGCGAGCGGCTCGCCGTCGACCCCAACAAGAACAGCGTCATCTACTACGGCGCCGAGGGCGGCAACGGCCTGTGGCGCAGCACCGACTTCGGGGTCACCTGGGCCAAGGTGGCGAACTTCCCCAACGTCGGCAACTACCGGGCCGACCCCAACGACACCACCGGCTACCAGAGCCAGAACCAGGGCCTGACCTGGGTCACCTTCGACAAGAGCACCGGTACGGCGGGCAACGCCACGCAGACCATCTACGTCGGCGTGGCGGACAAGGCGAACCCGGTGTACCGCTCGACCAACGGTGGCACCAGCTGGGAGCGGATCGCCGGTCAGCCCACCGGCTACCTGGCCCACAAGGGTGTGGTGGACCCCGTCGGCGGCTTCCTCTACATCGCCACCAGCGACACCGGCGGCCCGTACGACGGGGGCAAGGGTGACGTGTGGAAGTTCAACCGGGCCACCGGCGCGTGGACGCAGATCAGCCCGATCCCGTCGTCCAGCAGCGACGCCTACTTCGGCTACTCGGGGCTGACCATCGACCGGCAGAAGCCGAACACCCTGATGGTCGCGACCCAGATCTCCTGGTGGCCGGACGCGATCTTCTTCCGCAGCACCGACGGCGGCGCGACCTGGAGCCGGATCTGGGAGTTCGGCAGCTACCCGGAGCGCACCAAGAAGTTCAAGATGGACATCAGTTCGGTGCCGTGGCTGACCTTCGGGGCCAACCCGGCCCCGCCGGAGGAGTCCCCGAAGCTGGGTTGGATGAACGAGTCGGTGGAGATCGACCCGTTCGACTCGAACCGCTTCATGTACGGCACCGGCGCGACCATCTACGGCAGCACCGACCTCACCAAGTGGGACACCGGTGGCCAGCTCACCATCAAGCCGATGGTCAAGGGCCTGGAGGAGACCGCCGTACAGGACCTGATCAGCCCGCCCACCGGGGCACCGCTGATCAGCGGGCTCGGTGACATCGGCGGGTTCCGGCACACCGACCTCGACGCGGTGCCGCCGATGCTGTTCACCCAGCCGGTCTTCACCACCACCACCAGCCTCGACTACGCCGAGGCGAACCCGGCGACGATGGTGCGGGCCGGCAACTTCACCGACGCCGACCGCCCCAACGACAGCCACATCGCGTTCTCCACCGACGGCGGGGCGAACTGGTTCCAGGGCAGCGAGCCGGGCGGGGTCAACAACGGCGGCACGGTCGCCGCCGCCGCCGACGGCAGCCAGTTCGTCTGGGCCCCGGGTGACGCCGGGCAGCAGGTCATCCGCTCGGTGGGCTTCGGCAACTCGTGGACCGCCGCCACCGGTATCCCGGCCAACGCGGTCGTCGAGTCCGACCGGGTCAACAAGAACAAGTTCTACGGTTTCAGCGCCGGCAAGTTCTATGTCAGCACCAACGGTGGGGCCAGCTTCACCGCCTCCGCCGCCACCGGCCTGCCGGCCACCGGGAACGTGAAGTTCAAGGCGGTGCCCGGCAAGGAGGGCGACGTCTGGCTGGCCGGTGAGGGCGGGCTGTGGCGCTCCACCGACTCCGGGGCCAGCTTCACCAAGTTGGCCGGGGTGTCGGCGGCGGTGAACGTCGGCTTCGGCAAGGCCGCCCCCGGGCAGACGTACCCGGCGGTGTTCACCTTCGGCACCGTCGACGGCAAGGCCGGCGTCTACCGCTCCGACAACACCGGCGGGGCCTGGGTGCGGATCAACGACGACCAGCACCAGTACGGCAACGCGGGCGAGGCGCTCACCGGGGACCCGAGGGTCTACGGCCGGGTCTACCTGGGCACCAACGGCCGGGGCATCCTGGTCGCCGACCGGCTCGGCAGCAACCCGACCACGCCTCCGCCGACCACGCCGCCCCCCACCACCCCTCCGCCGACCACGCCTCCGCCGACCACGCCGCCCCCCACCACGCCTCCGCCCACCACCCCGCCGCCGACGACCCCGCCGCCCACCGGTGGGTGCGCGGCGACGTACCAGGTGACCGGGTCGTGGCCGGGTGGCTTCCAGGGCGAGGTGACGGTGCGGAACGCGGGCACCGCGCCGATCGCCGGCTGGACGCTCAGCTGGACGTTCGCCAACGGTCAGACGATCAACTCGCTCTGGGGCGGCACCCTGACCCAGACCGGGGCGCGCGTCTCGGTGCGCGACGCCGGGTGGAACGGCGCGCTCGGTGCCGGGGCCACCACCAGCGTCGGCTTCACCGCCAACGTCACCGGCAGCAACACCGTCCCGGCGGTCACCTGCACCAGCCGCTGACGACTATCAACTATCCGACACCTGCCGGCTCCCCCGATCCCGTCGGGGGAGCCGGCGCGTGTCCGGCCTGGGACCCGCCCGGCCGGTGGCTGATCGACTCAGTGGCGGCGATGGTGCGGCGTCGACCCCGGGTCTCTACCGCAACATCGCCCCAACGGAGTGGATCGAAGACGGCACAGGCCCCGGTCGGCGCCGAAGGGCGCGACCGGGGCCTGTGCGTGCCGTGGGACGGTCAGTCGTCCAGACCGACCGGGGAGTTGGGCCGGTCCACGTCGACGAACTCGATGTCGTCGGCGGCCCGGTCATCTCTGCTGCCGGCAGCCCGCGCGGCGGTGCCGGCAGCCCAGCCGATCGCCGCGCCGACCAGCGCCGCGCTGATCAGCAGGGTCCAGGGCAGGGCCGGGCGGCGGCCGGCGAGCGCGTCGAAGGCGAGCGTGGCCCGTCGGCGTGCCTCGTCGGCGGTCGAGCCGACCAGGTCACCGGCGTCGGCCAGTCCCGAGTCCCGGACCGACCTGGCGGCGTCCCGCACGCTGTCACCGGCGGAGTCGACCGCCGAGAGCAGGTGGTGCCAGGCCTGGTCGGCGATCCGCTCGGGCTTGCTGCGGCGCTCCAGAAGGTTGCTGCCGAACATCGTGATTACCTCCTCGAATGCCGAAGTCTGCGGCCACTTCGGACTTCGACGTCTCTGCGGCTCGTGACGGTACTCGCCCGCCCGGTCGTCCGCCCGTCCTCCCAGCAGTGCCCCACCCGACCGGGTCGCAAACCCGACGCGGACGGAGCGTGACCCCGGCCGGTGGAAATCATCCCCGCCTGGTCGACCCGGCCCGACCGTGTCCTGGTCGACCCGGCCCGACCGTGACCTCGGACCGGTGGACGGGACTCGGCCTGTCCCGGCCGTGACGTCGGCCCGGTGACCGCGGTCACCGGGCCGACGTCACGGGGCTAGCGGACCAGGACCACCGACGTCGCGCGGGCGAAATCGTCGCCGTCGTCGTCATCGTCGTCGTCCCCGCCACCGCCGAAGCCGCAGGCGAGCACGAGAGCGAGCAGTGCGCCGACGCCGGCCAGGCCGAGCAGTCTCTTGAGCATCGATCCGTCTCCTCGATCGTGGTGACCCATCTCTCGCCCAGGCTAGGCACCGGGCACAACCAGCGCCGGGAGGCCGGACGGGGCTCGCCCGACCCTCCGCATCCGGCTCGGAGTGGACCCGGACCGCTACTCTGGGACGGTTGGAACGGCCCAGCTGAGCCGTTCGTCGGAGAGAACAGGACCAGCAACGGTGCGGGAAAGGACGGCCCGGTCCGTCCGGATCCGCGAATTGCTCATCCCGAGGGGTGGCGACCGAGGCCGTCGGAGGAATACTCTCGGTCGCGGCCCGCGTACTGATGAGGCGCCCGGGGACGGGCGAGTGGAGGTGCTCGCGTGAGCCTGTCGATCGTGAAGTCGGTCCTGCCGGCCGGTGTCATCGAGATCGCCCCTCGTGGCGAGATCGACGTCGACACCGCCTACGAGGTACGTGAGGCGATCGCCGAGGTGCTGGCCAAGGGCCGGCCCGCCCGGATCGAGCTCAACATGCGACTGGTCACCTTCATCGACTCCGTCGGGATCAGCGCGATGGTCGCCGGGTTCCAGACCGCCGAGGTCAGTGGGGTCAAGTTGATCGTCACCGAACCGAGCCGGTTCGTGCACCGGCAGCTCTGGGTCACCGGTCTGCTCGGTCTCTTCGGCGCTCCGGAGCCATACTTCGCCGGTGCCGCCACCCCCGAGGTGCTGCCGGGCGCCTGACCGCACCACCGGCCCCGCCTGAGCCCGCTGGCCTGGGACGTTGCCAGTCCGTCCCGGGTGCGGCACGATCGTGCGACCGACGACGGTCAGGAGGCCCGGTGGTCCGGCGGGAGAGCTTCAGCTACACGGTGCAGGCGCGCTGCGCACAGGCGGACGCGGTGGCCTTGCTGAGCGACCTGTCCCGGCAGGAGGAACTGCATCCCCTGATCGTCCGGGTGCGGCGGTTGCCCGCCCGGCCGGGCGCCCTGGCCAGCTATGCGATCACCGATCGGCTGGAGTTGGGGCCGCTGCGGTTTCCCGTCACCTATCAGGCGGATGTCCTGCAGGTCGGCGACGACGAGATCGTGACGGTGGCCCGACAGCAGCCGGGCACCACGGTCCGCAACCACACCCGGCTGCGGACGGAGGGTGACCTGCTGCGGATCGACGTGGAGATCACCCTCGCCGCGCCGGCACCGTTGTTCGGGTACGCCTTCCGGCAGGCCCGCGCCGCTCACCTCGGGCTGGCCAGCCGGCTCGGCGCGGTGCTGGACGGCCGGGCCGGCGACCCGTCTGCCGCCGGCTGACCTGGGGCCGACCTGCGACACCGGGCCCGACCCTGCGGTCGGGCGGTGTTCCGGTGGCCCGTCGGGCGGTCTTCCGGTTGGCTGTCGGCGGTGTTCCGGTGGCCCGTCGTGGACGGGCCACCGGGCCAGCTCAGTACATCGACAGGTGCACGTGGTTGGTGTGGTCGCTGGACGGGTCGCCGTTGCCCCCGCTGTACGCCTTCCAGCCGCTGCTCGGCAGCCAGATCCGCTTGAACCAGATCACGTAGAGCACGCCGAGCCGGTCGGCGTTACGGATGAAGTAGGCGGCGAGGTTGTTGCCGTACGTCCGGTCGCCGCCGCTGGCCACCCCGCCGAAGCCGTTCTTCTGCGCGGCGAAGTCGCACGCGCGGCCCTTGGGGTGTTCACCGGAACCACTGGGACGGTGGCAGGAGACGTACCGGGTGAAACCGGCCGCCTTGGCCTGCTGGAGGGCGTTGAGGGTACGCGGGGTGATGCAGCCGTTGGCCGGGGTCGGGTCGTTGACGCTGCACGACTCGGACGGCCAGGAACCGTCGGAGTTACGGGGCGCCCCCTTGGCGTTGCTGCTGGACGTGCCCTCCGAACTGCCGGAGTCGTTGGAGGAGGTGGGGGCCGGCTTGTCGGCGGCGGCCACGGCCAGCGCGCGTTCGGCCTGATCCTTCCGCTTGCCCATGGTGGCGACCTGCTTGCGCTGCTCGGTGATCTCCCGACTGACGGCGGCCCGGGTCCGGGCGGCCTGGTCCCGGGTCTCGATCATCTTGCGCAGTTCCTGGTCCTCCCGGGCCGCGACCGTCTCCAACGCCGACGCGCGGTCCATGAAGCCACCGGGGCTGTTGCTGTTGAGCAGGGCGGACATCGGCCCGAGGCGGCCGGTGCGGTAGGCCGCTCCGGCGATCTCGCCGACCTTGCCGGTCTGCGTGACCAGCTGGGCCTCGATGGCCTTGAGCTGGCCGTCCAACTCCTGCTGACGTCGGGTGGAGCGCTCGAGGGCGGTCTTCGCGTCGAGCCACCCCTTGCTGGCCGCGTCGAGCTGGTCGCGTAGGGCCGGGGTGCCGCCCTCCTCGTCGTCGCCGGGGGCGGCGAGGCGGGTGGTGGGCGCGGCGACGGCCGGGCTGAACGGCGCGGACGACACGCCCAGGGCGAGCGCCGTGACGACTGCGGCCAGTAGTCGCGTGGTGGTGCGTACGTGCATGTGATGTCCTTCCGTCAGCCGCCGACCGGGTTAGCTGACGGGTTCGGGACGGAAGATCCCTACCGCTGACGCGGATGCACCCCAGGAACGTGGTTCCCCGGTTCGCCCTGGTGGGCGATTAGGCGGCGGCCACTGCCGGCGCCGGTGGGCGCCGCCTGGCGGTGGCCGGAGCCGAGCCTACCGGTACGCGTGGGACAGCTGCCTACCTCGTGACTGAGGGTACGAGAGTGAATACTGCCAAAAGGTGTGAACGGCGCAAATTGCCGTTGATCTACAGCGCGATTCCCGGAGAGTGGGCCCGACCACCGGGCACGAGACGGCGGCCGGGTCGCAGGGCGGCGGCCCGGCCGCAGGGCGGCAGTCGGGGTCACCAGTGGGTCGGGCCGCATGCTCCGGGGGTCGCTCGGGGCTCGATCTGAAGAGTGGCGTGCTCGATGTGGAAGTCCTCCCGCAGGGCACCACGGGCGGCGGCGAGCACGGTGCCGGCCTCGGCGTCGCCGGCCAGGGTGAGGTGGGCCGAGGCGACGTCCATGCCGGAGGTGAGCGTCCAGACGTGCAGGTCGTGCACCTCGGCGACGCCGGGCACGGCGGTCAACCGGTCGTGTACGGCGGTCACCGGGAGATGCTCCGGGGCGGCCTGCACCAGGATGCGCACCGCCGCCCGCCCGAGCCGCCAGGTGCGGGGCAGGATGAACACGCCGATCGCCACGGCGACCACCGGGTCGGCCCACCACCAGCCGGTGCCGGCGATCAGCAGCGCCGCCGCGATCACGCCGAGGGAGCCGAGCAGGTCGCCGACCACCTCCAGGTACGCCCCGCGCAGGTTGATGCTCTCCTTGGCCCCCTCGCGCAGCAGGCCGAACGCGACGAGGTTGGCGAGCAGGCCGAGCACCGCCACCACCAGCATCGGGCCGGCCAGCACCTCGGGTGGCTCGCCGAAGCGGCGGACCGCCTCGATCAGCACGTAGATCGCCACCCCGCTGAGCAGGACGGCGTTGGCCAGCGCGGCGAGCACCTCCAGCCGGTAGAGGCCGAAGGTGCGCTGCGGGTCCTGCGTGGCCCGCCGGGTGGCGGTGATCGCCGCCAGGGCCATCCCGATGCCGAGGACGTCGGTGAACATGTGGCCGGCGTCGGAGAGCAGGGCCAGTGAGCCGGTGCCGAACGCGGCCACCGCCTCGACCACCATGAACACGGCGAGCAGTCCGAAAGCCGCCCAGAGCCGACCGCGGTGCCGGTGTGCGGCGTTACTGACCGTCGCACTGTGGTCATGACCTGCGCCCACGTCCACACCTTCCGTCGCCGCTGCGGACCCGATCCAATCTATGCTCACATCGCTATGTATGCAAGTGACAGCCGGGCCTTCGGCCAGGAGCGACAGCAGGGGCCGTCGACCCAGCACGACAGCGGGGTCGCCGACGACCCAGAAGCGTTCGGTGTGGCCCTCGACCAGGGGCCGGGCCGATCGGGGCCGGTGGCTCAGCCGGTGGGGTCGATGGTGGTGAGGCGCTGGGTGGCCCGGGACAACGCGACGTAGAGCGTCCGTACCCCCGAGCCCGGATCGGCCCGGATCTCCCCGGGGCAGACCAGCACCACCCCGTCGTACTCCATGCCCTTGGCCTGGAGACTCGTCACCACCTGAAGCCGCGCCCCGCCCCGGTCGCCCAACCAGCCGGCGACCTCGTCGCGGCGCGGCACCGGCGTGATCACGCCGACCGTCCCGGCCACCTCGGCCAGCACCGCGTCCACCGCGTCCACCGTCGCCGGGGCCAGCTCCGCCGCCGGCACGTGCAGCGCCACCGGCTCCACCCCGGTGGACCGCACCGCACTCGGCAACTCCAGGTCGGGATAGAGCCGGCGGATCTCCGCCGCCGCCACCGCGAAGATCTCCGCCGAGTTGCGGTAGTTGGTGGAGAGCGTGAACCGGTGCCGCCGCCGCCGGCCCAGCGCCTGGTCCCGGGCCCGGTCCAACTCCTGCTGGTCGCCCGTCCAGGCGGTCTGCGCCGGATCACCCACCACCGTCCAGGAGGCGAGCCGACCACGCCGGCCGACCATCCGCCACTGCATCGGCGAGACGTCCTGCGACTCGTCCACCACCACGTGCGCGTAGTCCCGGTAGTCCTCGGGCCGTTCCCGGGCCGCCGCCCGGGCCGCGCGCTGCCGCTCACCGAACGTGCTCAGCTCCCGCACACCGCCGGCCAGCTGGAACGGGTCCCGGTTCGCCTTCTTCGGCCGCACCGGCCGGCCCAGCAGGGCGTCCAACTCGTCCAGGAGGGCGATGTCGGCCACCGTCAGCCCCTCGACGTCCAACGACCGGTACGCCGCGACGAGCAATTCGACCTCCGCCCGGGAGAGGATGCCGGCCGCGTACCGGTGCAGCCGGTCCGGGCGGGCCAGCCAGCCCAGCACGTGCCGCGGATGCAGCCGGGGCCACCACGCCTTGAGGAACTCCCGGAACTCCGGCCGCTCGATGATCTCGTCCTCGAAGGCACGCTGCTCGGGCAGCCCGCTGACAGCCGACCGACGGGCCTGCGCGTAGAGCGCGGCGAGCACCCCGTCGAAGCCGACCCGGCGCACCTCGTTACGGCGGGCCCCCCGGTGCAACGCCCGGTCCCGGATGCCGTCCAGCTCACGCCGCTCCAACCGCAGCAGCGTCCCCCGGTAGAGCAGCCGCAGCTCCTGCGGGCCGTCCGGCACCGCGTCCCGGGCCGCCCGCTCCAACACCCGACGCATCCGCAGCGAACCCTTCACCGCCGCCACCTCGGGCCCGTCCGTACGGGTCGCCGACATGCCGGGGAACAGCGACCCCAGCGAGTGCAGGGTGGCGGTCTCCTCACCCAACGACGGCAGCACTGAGGCGATGTACTCCACGAAGACCGCCGACGGGCCCACCACCAGGATGCCGCCGCCACCGTACCGGCTGCGGTCGGCATAGAGCAGGTACGCCGCCCGGTGCAGGGCCACCGCCGTCTTTCCGGTGCCCGGCCCACCGGAGACGATGGTGACCCCCGAACCGGGGGAGCGGATCGCCTCGTCCTGCTCCCGCTGGATGGTCGCGATGATGTCCCGCATCCCCCGACCGGTCGCCCGGGACAGGGTCGCCAGCAGCGCCCCGTCACCCACCACCGGCATGTCCGGCGGGGCGGCCTCCGGGTCGAGCAGGTCGTCCTCGATCCGGGTGACCTTCTCGTCCGACGAGCTGATCGTGCGCCGCCGCACCACGCCCAGCGGCTCCGCCGGAGTGGCCCGGTAGAAGGCGGCGGCGGCCGGGGCCCGCCAGTCGACCACCAGCGTCTCGGCGTCGTCACCGCGCACCCCGAGCCGTCCGACGTGCAGCACCTGCCGGTCGCGCAGGTCCAGCCGGCCGAAGACCAGTCCCTCGTGCTCAGCGTCCAACAGGTGCCGCCGCTGGGCGGCGTGGAACACCATGGCGTCCCGCTCCACCAGCGCACCGAAGGTGCCGACCCCGGCCATCCGGTAGCCGTCCCGCTCGGCGCGGGCCGCCGCGCGACGCAGCTCGGCGAGCCGGGCGTACACCCGGTCGAGATGCCGTTGTTCGGCGGCGATCTCCTGTTCCAGGGTGGTCTGGTCGGTCAACGTACCGGCTCCTGTGCGACGGCGACGCCGGGCACGGGTGCATGCCAGGCGGAATGAGGGTACGGGCACCCACCCACCCCGCGTCGGGGCGATACCCGTCGGGCGACCTCCACCACCTCCACGGGGCCCCGGCCGGTGGTCCTTCCCCGTCCCGGACCGACCGGGGGAGTGGGCGGAGGTGGCCGGGGGCGGGGAACCGCGTGCCGCCCGGCGGTTCAGCCGGTCGGCCCGGTCCTCGCCGGGACGACGGCGGGCCGGCGAGGACCGGGCGGCGGCGGCGCGACGGCCGTGACCTGGTCCGCAGGGTCGCGCCCGGCTCGCCGGCCGGCGGTCAACACCCGGTGCAGCACCCCGGCGAGGGCGGCGTTCACCTCGTCCGGGCGTTCCATCATCAGCATGTGCCCGGCACCCGGGCAGACGGTCAGCTCGGTGGCCGGCAGCGCCGCCGCGATCGACTCCGCGCACGGCGGCGGGGTCAACCGGTCCCGGTCACCGACCAGTGCCGCCGCCGGCAGGTGCGCCAACGCGGCCAGGGTGGCCAGCCGGTGCTGGGCACCGATCGAGGCGCGGAAACCACCGATCGAGCGCAGCGACGCGCGGGCCACCGCCGAGGTGACCAGGCGGATGTCGGAGCCTGAGCACCGGTCACCGAAGAGCATCCACCGGATGCTCGGCGCGAGGGCGCGCAGCAGCGGACGAGGTGGCCGCCACGAGCCGCACCGGGCCAGCACCCCCGCCCCGGTGGTCTCGGCGAGCCGGATCAGCCGGGCGATCCGCGGCGACAGACCGTACACCGTGTGGGTGTGCCCCTCGGCGGTGGTGGAGACGAAGACCAGCCCGGCCGTACGGGCGGCGAAGTGGACCGGATGCCGGTGGGCGTACTCCATCACCGTCATCCCGCCCATCGAGTGCCCGACCAGCACCACCGGCCCGGCCGGGGCCACCTCGTCCAGCACCGCCGCCAGGTCGTCGCCGAGCTGGGCCAGGGTCGCCGTGCGCAGCGCCATGCAGCTGGACCGGCCGTGCCCCCGGGCGTCGTAGGCGACCACCCGCACCCGGTCGCCGAACCGGCTGCGCAGGTCGGCGAGCTGCTTGTGCCAGGCCCGACCGTCCAGCGTCCAGCCGTGCAGCAGGACCACGGTGACCTCGGCATCCGCCGGGCCACTCACCTCGACATGCAGTCGTACCTCGTCGGGTAGCCGCAACTCCCGCTGATCCGGCATCGCCACCTCCCCAGGCCACCGGGACACATTCACCGGTGTGACCCGGCGGTAACACCGGCTACCCGACATCAGACCACGCCAACCGTGGTGGAGAGAAGATTCCCGACCGCCCCGCGCGGGGCCGCCCCGACGGCCAGTCTGGAGACATGCACCGTT
Organism: Micromonospora sp. NPDC049257; assembly: GCF_040678915.1. NCBI lineage: Bacteria > Bacillati > Actinomycetota > Actinomycetes > Micromonosporales > Micromonosporaceae > Micromonospora > Micromonospora sp. NPDC049257. The sequence goes on along the minus strand of NZ_JBFAQU010000002.1, from coordinate 502,607 downwards.
CGCCCGCCGGAGCGGCCCGGCCTCCCCGAACGGCCCCCGTGGGCGCTGTCGGGTCGTCTCCAGCGGAACCTGCGGGCGCTGCCGGGCTGTCTCCGGTGGCACGTGCGGGCGTTGTCGGGTCGTCTCCGGTGGCACGTGCGGGCGTTGTCGGGTCGTCGCCTGTGGGGCCTGGCGGGCCGCCCCGGTCCGTCCGTCCGCCCCGGGCGGCGCTGGCAGAGCTGCTCGCCGGCAACCGGCGCTTCGTCAGCGGCCGACCGATCCACGGCCACGACGTCACCGCCGCCGCAGCCGTCGCCTCCGGCGACCAGCAGCCCTACGCGGTGCTGCTCGGCTGCATCGACTCGCGGGTGCCGCTGGAGGCGATCTTCGATCAGACCTTCGGCTCGATCTGCGTGATCCGCACCGGAGGGCACGTGCTGGACCGGGCCGTGCGGGGCTCGATCGAGTACGTGGTGGACCAGCTCGGGGTGACGCTGGTGATGGTGCTCGGACACGAGCGGTGCGGGGCGGTCGCCTCGACCGTGCAGAGCCTGCGCACGGGGCAGCGGCCCGGCGGTGACCTGGGATACCTCGTCGACCGGATCGCCCCGGCGGTGGTCGAGGTGGGCGCGCACCACCCGGCAGTCCATCCCCTGGCGGTCCGTCGGCACGTACGGCGTACGGTGCGGGCGCTGCGCACCGACGACCTGCTGGCCGGCCCGGTCGGCACGGGCGATGTCGACGTCGTCGGTGCCCTGTACGCCCTGGACACCGGCGAGGTCACCCTGCTCGACCCCTGACTCCCGTCCCCGCGCTACCCCACCCCGCCGCCGTGCTGCTCCGCCCCGCCGCCGTGCTGTCCCGCTCTGCTGCCCGGGAGGCAGCATGCTGCGCATGATCGCATGCTGTCCGGGGACCGCGTGCTGCCCCAGGGGCCGCATGCTGCGCCCATGATCGCAGCGCGATCATGGGCGCAGCGCGATCGTCACGGCGGGATGAGGATGATCCCGCCGTGACGGTGAGGGGACGAGAAAGAGGAACCGCCCGCCGGGGTGACCCGACGGGCGGTTCCAGATGTGCTCGGTGAGGGCTCAGCCCTCGAAGACGCCGGCCTCGACGAGACGCTTCTCGGTCTTGTCCCAGCCGTGGTCCGGGTGGGTGGCGGCGAGGTTGTTGATCTCGGCGCGGATCTTGGCGGCGTGGCCGGCGGTGGCCAGCGTCCGGATCTCCTCGACGAAGGCGTCGGAGTCGGTACGCAGGTGCGCGGTCTTGCCGTTGGTCAGGTTCCGCACGTAGGCGTGCTTGCCGCCGTTGAGCGGGATGAGGTACTTGAACTCGCCCAGCACGCTGAGGGCGCCACCCTGGCCAGCCTGGCCGGCCCGGACTGACGCGCGCGCGGTCTTAGAGGTGTTGCCTGCCACGGAGATGCTCCTTGCAAGACGTACGGGAGGACGGGGATCGTCCGGGGGCTGTAGCGGGTGACGCCCGGTCGGATCGTCGAACGCCCAGGTGGGTCATCGAACGCCCGGTTGGATCGTCGGCCCGCGAAGTGGTGCGACGGCGCAGAACCGCCCAGAGAAATATACACGACCACGGTGCCTGGCAGCTCACCGTGCCGTCGGAGAGCACAACCGGGTCACCGGTCCGGGTATTTCCCGCCGGCGAATTTTCCGATTCCCTGGCGCACCATCCGTCACAGGAGTCATCATGTGTGGCAACAGCCACTCGGGTGGTCGAGGTCGTAGGGGAAGACGCACCTCGCTCTCCGGGAGGTCACCGTGCCAACGCGTGGCGTCGTATACGTCCACTCGACCCCGCTCGCCGTGTGCTCACACGTCGAGTGGGCGATCGCGCGCGTCCTTGCCGCGCCGGTCAACCTGCACTGGACGGCCCAGCCCGTCGATCCCGGCGCCCGCCGGGCCGAGTGCGGATGGACCGGCCGGCCGGGGACGGGTGCCGAGCTGGCTGCTGCCCTCAGGCAGTGGCCCATGATCCGTTTCGAGGTGACCGAGGAACCCAGCACCGGCGCGGACGGCGAGCGTTTCATGCACGTGCCCGGCCGGGGCCTGTTCCGGGCCGCGGTGGGCGCGGCCGGCGACATCCAGCTCGGCGAGGACCGGCTGCGCAGCATCATGGCGTCGGTACGCCCGGAGGCGTTGGCGCACGCCCTGGACAAGGCGATGGGCACGGCCTGGGACGCGGAGCTGGAGCCCTACCGGTACGCCGGGGACGGTGCGCCGGTGACCCTGCTCACCCGGGTCGGCTGACCGCAGCGGCGCCTGAAGTGGGTGAGTCTGCTCACCCGGACCGGCCGTCCGACGGCCAGGAGAGCGAGCGGGTCAGCCGGACACCCGGTCGGGGACAGGCATCCTCCACCCATCGCCTGACCTGGTCGGGTTGCCGCTGATCTCCGGCGCGGGTTGGATGGGCCGGGTGCCGAACTCCTCGCGACGTGCCGGCGTCGCTGTCGCCGCCCTGACCGCGCTGCTCGCCTCCGGATGCGCGGGGGAGGGGCAGGCTCCCGCGCCGGCCCTGTCCGGGGCCGCCCCGACAGCCAGCCCGACCGTCGCGGCGCCCACCGCCGACGACCCGGCCGGTCGGGCCGCCGCGCTGGCCGGCACGCTCGCCGACGAGGACCTGGTCGGCCAGGTGCTGATGCCCTACGCGTACGGCAGTTCGGCGACGACGGTGACGCCCGGATCGGCCACCGGCAACCAGGCCCTCGCCGGGGTCGACACCCCGGCCGAGATGATCGCGAAGTACCGGCTCGGCGGGCTGATCCTGGTCGGGTTCAGCGCCGACGATCCCACCTCCGGCAACCAGTCCACCACCAACGTCGACAACCCGGCCCAGGTGAAGAAGCTGACCGCCGGGCTGCGCCAGGCCGCCGGGAAGCTGGCCGCCGGCCCGGCCCCGTTCCTGGTCGGCACCGACCAGGAGTACGGGGTGGTCACCCGGATCACCGACGGGGTGACCACGCTGCCCAGCGCGCTCGCCGCCGGGGCGGCCGACGATCCGGCCCGGACCGAGGCCGCCTGGAAGGCCGCCGGCACCGAACTGGCCGCGATGGGGGTGAACCTGGACTTCGCCCCGGTCGCCGACGTCCTGGCCACCCGCAGCACGGTGATCGGCTCGCGGTCCTTCGGCGCCGACCCGAAGCGGGCCGCCGGGCAGGTCGCGGGCGCGGTCCAGGGGTTGCAGAGCGCCGGGGTGGCGGCCAGCGTCAAGCACTTCCCCGGGCACGGGCTCAGCGCCGCCGACTCGCACCAGGAGGTCCCGGTGGTGGCGCAGCCCCGGGCCGAGTTGGACGCCACCGCCTTCCCGCCGTTCCGGGCCGGCATCGACGCCGGGGCGATGGCGGTGATGTCGGCGCACCTCGACGTCACCGCCGTGGACCCGGGCACCCCGGCCACCTTCTCCCGCAAGCTGCTCACCGACGTGCTGCGCGGCGAGCTGGGTTTCCAGGGCGTGGTGATCACCGACGGGATGAACATGCCGCCGGCGAAGCGCTACCCGCCGGGCGAGGCGGCGGTGAAGGCCCTGCTCGCCGGCAACGACCTGATCCTGATGACCCCGAACGTCGGCCAGGCGTACGACGGGCTGCTGGCCGCGCTGCGCGACGGCACGCTGCCCCGGGACCGGCTGGTGGCGGCGGTCACCCGGGTGTTGACCATGAAGTTCCGGCTGGCCGACCGACCGACGCCGGCGATGTCCACGCTCGACAGCGCCCCGCACCGGGCCGCCGCCACCGCGTTGGCCGCCGCGGCGGTCACCCAGCTACGCGGGAAGTGCGGCGTGGCGGTGTCCGGCCCGGTCACCGTCACCACCTCCGACGGGCGGGACAAGACCCGGGCGGCGCTCACCGAGGCGTTGACCGATGCGGGCGTGCGGGTGGTGCCCAAGGGCGGCACGCGGGTGCACCTGGTCGGCTACGGCGACGGCCCGAAGGATCTCGCCGCCGACGCGGCGGTCACCGTGGCGATGGACACCCCGTACGTGCTGGAGAAGGCGGCCTCGCCGACGCTGCTGGCGACCTATTCGTCCAGCCGGGCCTCGATGACCGCGCTCGCCGGGGTGCTGGCCGGCAAGGCGAAGCCGACCGGGCGTTCCCCGGTGCCGCTGACCGGGCTGCCCACCACCACCTGCACCGGCTGACCCCGACTGCGCCCGCTGTCTGCTTGCCCCCGCTGTCCGCTCTGGCGAGGGGTGGGCGGTCCGGGTGCCCGGCCCGCCCCCGAGGGAGCCGGGCCGCGCGGCGTCCGACGCCGACGTGGCCGGTCGCCGACGGAGGTCGACGACCGGCCACGGCCGGTGCGGTGGTGGATCAGTTCAGCGGGACCTGCTGGGCCACTGCCGCGCCACCGGACTCGAAGGCGGCCAGCAGCGACGTCGGGGTGCCCCCGCTGGTCGGGACCGTCACGGTGACCCGGTCACCGGCGGCCAGCCGTACCGTGTGCTCGCCCTGGGCCGTGTCGCCGTCCCAGGCGTACAGGTAGGCGGTTCCGGCCCGGTCGGCACGCAGGGTGACCTGCACGCCGTCGGTGACCCGGTGGGCCGAGGTCAGCCGCAGCGCCGAGTTCTTCAGCCTCGGCACGGCGGCCGGGGCGACCCCGTCCACGGCCGACTGGGCGATGGTCTGCGGGCTGTGCACGCTGCGCGCCGAGGTGTCCGGGAACACCGGCGTGCTGGGCTGCCGGGCCGCCGGCTGGTAGCCGGGCAGGGTGGTCAGACCGTAGCGGTACGGGTCGGCCCGGACGCCGGTGAAGGTGGACCAGCCCAGCCGGGACTGCGAGCTGAGGTCCTGGGTGTCCGAGTCGTAGACCAGCACGTTGAAGCCCATCCGGGCCGGGTCCACGGCGTCCGGCAGCACCGCGAACGGGATCATCGTCTCGATGGTGTACCCGGTGTACGGGGAGCTGACCTTGCTGACCACGGTCATCCCGGGTGCGGTGGTCGCCCCCGGGCCCTGCCGGTTGTCGGCGTCGCGCTGCCAGCACGGCGGGTCGCCGTTGGCCGGATCGTCGGTGATCGGGAAGATGCCGGCCTTGAACACGGTGGAGGTGTCCGTCGAGTTCCCCTTCGGGTCGACGATGATCTCCACACTGTCGGTGCGGCGCTGCCGCTTGCAGTCCTGCGGGACGACCTTCTTGCCCAGCACGTCGTCGGTGACCTGGACGAGCACCTTCAGCCCGTCGGCGGTCCAGGCGATCCGGCCGGTCGCCGAGGCGTCCTGCGGGGTCGTGGCCTGCCCCTCCCAGATGCGGGAGAAGTCCAGCTCCGGGCCGGGGTACTCGCCGGGCGAGGCGACCCCGTCGACGGTGCCGGCCCCGGCGGCCGGGACCTCGGTGGTCGGGACGATCTCCAGTGCGCCGGTCTCCACGGTGCTGCCGGCGGCGCTGGTGGTGGTGATGGTGATGCCGTAGTCGCCGTCCGTGCCGCCCTCGTTGGCGGTCGGCAGGGTGGCGTCGGTGTTGGTGACGGTGAAGGTGACCGCCCCGGTCGCGCCGGGGGCCAGCGCGGGGTAGCTCTTGGTGGCCGCGTCGGCGGTGAAGCCGGCCGGCAGGCCGAGGGTGACGGTGCCGCTGCGGCTGACCCGGCCGTGGTTGCGCAGGTCGATACGGACCGTGCGCTGCTGACCGGAGCCGATGGTGAGCACCGGCTTGATCAGGGTGTCCAGCTGCGGGTATCCGCCCTCACCGGCCCAGGTGCGGAACGTGCCCACCTCGGGCAGCGGCTCCAGGGTGCCCCGGACGTCGGCGACCACCCGGACGGCCCGGTCGGTGCGCCCGGCACCCTGACGGGTGGTCAGGGTGGCCCCGATGAGCTGCTGCTGGAAGGTGGCGGCGTCGGCCGCAACGGTGACGGTGAACTTCCGGGTCCGCTCCTTGCCCGACGGCACGTCACTGTTGAGCACGCCGGAGCCCTTGACCTTCCAGCCGGCCGGCAGCCGCAGGTCGATCCGGGGCTTGACCAGGGCACGGTTGTGCGGGGCGCGCAGGTGCGCGGTGACCTCGACGGTCGCGCCGGGGGCCAGGTCGAACCGGTCGGTGGTGAGGTACAGCTCGGTGCCCTTGGGCAGGCCACCGGTCACCGGCGGCAGCACCGAGCCGCGCAGGATCGCCTCCGGGGAGGTGTCCGCCGGGTCGTACGGGACGCGGCTGTCGATCAGGGTGTAGAAGTCACACCGGATCTTGGTCGGGTCGGTGGGGGCGGCGGCGGTGCCGGCCCAGCCCTGGGTGACGTACTCCCGGCGGGCGTCGACCTCGATCTCGGCCCAGGTCTTCCCGCTGGCGCTCGCGGTGCCCTCCCAGACGCCGAAGACCTGGTCGGTGGGGACGGTGGGGGTGAAGCTGGTCGCGCACTGCGGCCCGGCGGCGGAGCTGCCGGTGCCGCCGCTGCGCAGGAACTTCGCGGCCCGGAACGGGGTGAGGCCCTCGGCGCTGAGCTGCTCGGGGAAGGCGTTCGGGTCGGCGGCGGCGGCGAACGCCTCGGCGGCGAACCGGGCGGCCTGCTGGTGGTTGCCGTGGTTGCCCGGGGTCGGCGACGGGTTCATCGTCATGATGATCTCGGGCCGGGTGGTCCGGATGACCCGGACGATCTGACCCAGGGTGTCGTCGTGGCCCCAGATCTGCTCGGACAGCGGGGCGGACGCGGTGTACCAGAAGTCGACCCGGTCGAGGTTGTAGAGGTTCTCCACGCCGGCCTTGCCGATCGCGGTGCGCTCCTCGCGTTCACGGATGATGCCCAGCGGTGGCCCCTCTTCCAGGCCGACGGCGTTACCGCCGCCCTCACCGCGGGTGATGGTGACGACGCCGGCCTTGGCGCCGTACTTCTCCTTCCACTGGCCGAGGGTGGCGAGGCTGCCGGCCTCGTCGTCGGGGTGGGCGCTGACGAAGAGCACGTCGAGGTCGACGGCCTTGGCGGGGCGGACGTCGGCCGGGGCGGCGACGGCGGTGGCGGGCGCCCCGGCCACGGCCAGGGCGAGTGCGGTGGGTAGCAGGAAACCCTTGATGCGCATGCAGATCCTTCCGGAACCACGATGTCCGGGCAGCGACGGTCCTCGTCGGACGCGGGGCGTCCGACGAGCGGTCGTCGGTGGACGGTGAGGCGGCGGGAACGGGAACGGTGGGCGTCGTTGGACGCGGTGCACCGGGTACGGCAGCGGTACGGGTTCCGTACACACTGGAAGGCCTTCGCCCGGTGACGCTAGGGACCAGCGTGGCGGCACGTCAATGTTCTGGAAGGTATTTCTTTCTTTGCAGAAGAAATAAAGTACGCCCTGTCCGGGATGTCCGGTGATATTCCGCCACGGCCGGCCCGTCCCGGGCGTCGGCCCCGGCGCGGATGTCGTCGCTGCTCCGGTGCTGTCTGCGCGCTGGTCGAGACGGACTTGTTACTTGACTCTTTAATTCGTTCGCCGTAGGAAGGAAGTGTGACAGACGTGGTGACGCCACCAACGAGCCCGGTGAGCCGGGAGCGGTCGAAGGAGATCAAGCGGCTTTCCGTGATCTCCACCGCCCGCCAGGTCCGGCTGCTCTCCCGGGCCGAGCTGACCGAGCTGACCGGCCTGAGCCCCGCGACGCTCACCCCGCTCGTGCGTGACCTGATCGCCGAGGGCTACCTGATCGAACGCGGGCCGGGCACCTCCCGGGCCGGCCGCCCCCGGGCGATGCTGGAGTTCAACCCGCGCGCCGAGCTGGTCGCCGCCGTCTCGCTGGAACCGTCCCGGATCAGCTGCGAGATCGCCGACAGCGACGGCGCGGTCGTCGCCCACCGCGCGATCCGGCTGACCGGCGACATCGTCGACACCATCTGCCGCTCGGTGCCCGAGCTGGCCGGGGACGGCCTGCCGGCGCTGCGCGGGGTGGCCATCGCCGCGCCCGGCGTCATCTCCGGCGGCGCGGTCCGACTCGCCCCCTCGGTCGGCCTGATCGAGGGCCGACCGATAGGGGAGTCGGTCCAGCGGACGCTGGGCGTGCCGGTGGTGGTGGACAACGACGTCAACCTGATGGCGGCCGGCGAACACGCCGCCGGGGCCGGCACCGACGTCGCCGACCTGCTGCTGCTGCACGTCGCCGACGGCATCGGCGCGGGCCTGGTGCTCGACGGCCAGGTCCGGCGGGGGGCCCGGGGCGCGGCCGGCGAGGTCGGTTTCCTGCCGCTGGACCCGGCCGGCCGGGGACACGACGGGATCGGCCCGTTCGAGGCCCGCTGGTCGGAGAACGCGATCGCCGAACGGGTCGTCGCACTGGCCCCGGGCCGCCGCCCCGACTCGCCGGTACGCGCGCTGGTCGCCCTGGCCGTCACCGATCCGCGCGCCGCCGGCTACCTCGACGAACTGCTGCACGCCTGGTCCCGGCTGATCGTCTCCTGCGTCTGCGTCATCGACCCGGGGCGGGTGCTGCTCAGCGGTGCCGCCGCCGACCTCGACGACGCCGCCGTCGGCCGGCTCCAGGACCTGGTCACCGCCGCCGCACCCAGCACCACCGAGGTGCGCCGGGCCGTGCTCGGCGACCGGGCCGTGCTGCACGGCGCGGTCAGCTACGCCCTCTCCGCCGCCGCAGCCGGGTTGCCCACCCTGTTGCCGGCCCCCTGACCTGCCCCGCCTCACTTCTCCCCAACCCCTCGGAGGTATCCCATGAGACGTCGACTTCTGCTCGCCGGAGCGCTCGCCACCGTCCTCGCCGCCGGCACCGCCTGCGGCGGCGGCTCGGACGACACCGCTGCGGGTGAGACGGAGAAGCTGACGATCTACACCGCCCGCGACAAGAAGGTCTCCACCTTCGTGGTGGACAAGTTCACCGCCAAGTACCCCGAGTACAAGGGGAAGGTGGAGATCCTCAACCTGGGCGCCCAGGAGATCCTGGAGCGGGTCCGGGCCGAGAAGGCCAACCCGCAGGCCGACGTCTGGTGGGGCGGCACCCAGCAGGGGCTGTCCGCCGGTGCCGGTGAGGACCTGCTCACCGCCTGGCAGCCCGCGTTCGCCGGCAAGATGGACGCGAAGTACAAGGACGCCGAGGGTCGCTGGTTCGGTGAGATCCTGCTGCCCGAGGTCATCATGTACAACAACAAGGCGCTCACCCCGGAGCAGGCCCCGAAGGACTGGGACGACCTGCTGAAGCCGGAGTGGAAAGACAAGATCGTCATCCGGGACGTGGCCGCCTCGGGCACCATGCGGTCGATCTACGCCGCGATGATCATGCGGCAGTCGCCGGACGGCAGCAACCCGCAGCCCGGCTACGACTGGCTCAAGAAGCTCGACGCCAACACCGGCTCGTACGCGGCCAACCCGGCCGACCTCTACCTCAAGCTCTCCCGCCAGCAGGGCACGCTGAGCGCCTGGAACCTGCAGGACATCCTGCTCCAGGCCAACCAGTCCAACATGCCGTTCGGCTACGTGATGCCGGCCTCCGGCGCCCCGGTGCTGGTCGACGGGCTCGCCGCGGTCAAGGGCGGCAACAGCGCCGGCGCGCAGAAGTTCATCGAGTTCCTCTTCGACGACACGCTCCGCGCCGACCTGGCCAAGGACTACTACCAGATCCCGGCCGTGGAGATCGCCCAGCAGCCGGAGTGGCTGGCCCAGCTCAACCTCAAGCCGCTCGACGTCAACTGGGACATCATCGGCAAGAACGAGACCGAGTGGATCAACCACTGGAACAGCCAGATCAAGAACAAGGGCTGACCGTACGGGTGCCGGGGGTCGTCCCGCCCCCGGCACCGCCCGTCGCGCCGCCCACCCGGGCGGCCCGTCTTCGCAACCGTCATCCGTTTCCCCGTGCCCACGGGCCCGGTCCCGCCACCCCGCCCGGCCAGGTCCGGTACCGCATGAAGGAGAGGACATCATGATCGATGTCACGCTGGAGTCGGTGAGCAAGCGCTTCGCGCGTGCCGGCGACACCGCTGCCGTCGACGACGTCGACATCAGCATCGCCGCCGGGGAGTTCTTCACCCTGCTCGGGCCGAGCGGCTGCGGCAAGACCACCACCCTGCGGATGGTGGCCGGGTTCTACTTCCCCACTTCGGGGCGGATCCGGTTCGGCACGGAGGACGTCACCCACCGGCCGCCGAACAAGCGCGACACCGGCATGGTGTTCCAGAACTACGCCCTCTTCCCGCACATGTCCGTCGCGCAGAACGTCGCGTACGGGCTGAAGATCCGCAAGGTGGGGCGGGCCGAGTCCGCCCGGCGGATCGAGGAGGCCCTCGGCCAGGTCCACCTCGCCGGCTACGGCGACCGCCGGATCGACCAGCTCTCCGGTGGCCAGCAGCAGCGGGTGGCGCTGGCCCGCGCGCTGGTCATCCGGCCGCGTACCCTGCTGCTCGACGAGCCGCTGTCCAACCTCGACGCCAAGCTGCGCGAGGAGACCCGGGTGGAGATCCGCCGGATCCAGCAGGAGGCCGGCACCACCGCCATCTACGTCACCCACGACCAGGCCGAGGCGATGGCGATGTCCGACCGGATCGCCGTCATGGAATCCGGCCGGGTCCGGCAGATCGGCGCCCCGCAGGAGATCTACCACCGGCCGGCGACCGCCTTCGTGGCCCGGTTCATCGGCCGCAGCAACGTGCTCAACCTGCCGGTGGTCACCGCCACCGCCGAGACGGTCACCGTGGGCCTGCCCGACGGCAGCGAGACCGCCGTCACCGCCCCCGCCGACCACGGCCTGCGCGCCGGGGACACCGCCCTGGTCTCGGTACGCCCCGAGCACCTCGGGCTCACCTCGGCCACCGAGGCCGGCGCGCTCACCGGCCGGGTGACCGAGGTGGAGTTCACCGGCATGGCCACCAACCTCGTGGTCGAGGTGGCCGGCGAGCCGGTCCAGGTCGCCGCGATCGACGTCCCGGCCGGCATCGCCGTCGGCGACCAGGTCGGCCTGCGACTCAACCGCCAGCGCATGTGGGTGGTGCGCCCGTGAGTACCATTCCCGCCACGCCGAGTCCGGCCACCGTGCCGCCGGTCACCAAGGACCCTGCCCCGCCGCGTGCCGACCGGCCCCGGCGCGGCCTCAACGCCAACTCGCCCTGGTTTCCGTACCTGCTGGTCTTCCCGCTGGCGCTGATCCTCTTCGGCTACGTGGTGCAGCCGATGTTCGCCACCTTCGCCGAGAGTGTCGGGGTGGAGGGGGTGGCCAACTACACGGAGTTCGTCACCGGCTCCGGGGTGGCCCGGTCGGCGCTGCTCACCTCGCTGATGATCTCGGCGGCCAGCGTGCTGCTCTGCGGGATCGTCGGGGTGGCGATGGCCTTCCTGCTCAAGCGCTTCTCGTTTCCCGGCCGGCGGCTGATCGAGGCGATCATCCTGGTGCCGGCGGCGCTGCCGCCGCTGATCGGGGCGATCTCGTTCCAGCTGCTCTACAGCGAGACCGGCATCCTGCCGCGCGGCCTGCAACAGCTCCTCGGCACGGAGAACCCGGTGCTGCCGTTCACCGGCATCGCCGGGGTGCTGGTGGTGCACACCTTCACCATGTACCCGTTCTTCTACCTCGCCGCCTCGGCCGCCCTGGTCGGGATGGACCCGTCGGTGGAGGAGGCGGCCTACAACCTGGGCGCGAGCCGGGTCCGGGTGTGGCGCACCGTGCTGCTGCCGATGCTCACCCCGGCGCTGGTCTCCGCGTCGCTGCTGGTCTTCATGACGTCGCTGGCGTCGTACACCGCGCCGTTGCTGTTCGGCGTGGACCGCACGATGACCATGCAGATCTACATCAACCGCACCAACGGCGACCTGCCGATGGCCTCGACCTACGCGTCGGTGCTGGCGGTGTCCTCGGTGCTGTTCCTGCTCGGGATGCGCTGGTACGAGGGGCGGCGCAGCTACCGCTCCCAGTCCAAGGGCGTCGCCTCGCACCGCCGGGAGATCACCAACCCGCTGGGCAAGTGGCTGGCCCTGGTCGCCTCGGTGCTGGCGACCATGGTGCTGCTCGCCCCGGTGGCGACGATCGCCCTGGTCGCCTTCTCCCGGGACGGCTCGTGGACCACGGAGGTGATCCCGTCGGAGTACACGATGCAGAACTTCGTCACGATCTTCTCCGACCCGGGGGCGTACCGGCCGATCCTCAACTCGTTGCGGATGAGCGTGCTCGCCACGGTCGGCTGCGTGGTGGTCGGCGTGCTGATCGCGTACGCGGTGCGCCGGCTCGACTTCCGGGGCCGGGGGCTGCTCGACGTGGCGGTCATGCTGGCCTGGGCGCTGCCCGGCACGGTGGTGGCGATCAACCTGATCTCCGCGTTCAGCACCGGTAACGCGTTCAGCTTCGGCCAGGTGCTGATCGGCACCTTCTGGATCATGCCGTTGGCGTACTTCGTGCGGTTCCTGCCGTTGGTGTTCCGGTCGAGTTCGGCGACGCTGGCGCAGATCGACCCGTCGTTGGAGGAGGCGGCCCGCAACCTCGGCGCCCCCTGGTGGCGGGCGTTCGGCACGGTCACCCTGCGGCTGATGCTGCCCGGTGTGCTGGCCGGCGCGCTGCTCGCCTTCGTCAACGGGGTGGGCGAGTTCGTCGCTTCGGTGCTGATCTACACCTCGGAGACGGCACCCATCTCGGTCGAGATCAACAACCGGATGTACTCGTTCGAGGTCGGCACCGCCGCCGCGTACGGCATGCTCCAGGTGGTGTTGATCTTCTTGGTGATGGTGTTCTCCGGCCGCCTGCAGAACGGCGGCCGGGCCACCCGGGAGGCGGCGAAGTGGACGGCGTGACCTGGCCGACCGGTGGCGGGCTGCTGCCCGCCACCCGGATTCCCGGTGGCGAGCTGGCCGCCGTCGCGGCGGCGGCCGACTACGCGGTGCTGCCCGTCGGCGCCGTCGAGTGGCACGGCCCGCACCTGCCGCTCGGCACCGACCTGATCCTCGCCGAAGGCTTCGCCGCCGAAGCCGGCGGCACGTCCAGCCCGGCCGCCGAAGCCGGCGGCACGTCCAGCCCGGCCGCCGAGGCCGGTGGCGCTGTCGCGTCGGCCGCCGGGTCCGCGTCGGCCGCCAGCTCCTCGGGGGATACGACCACCGGCTCCCCCGGGCCGCGCGGGGTGCTCTTCCCGGCGGTGCCCTATGCGGCCTGCCCTGGGCAGACCCGGCCCTGGCCGGGCACGGTGTCGATCCGGCCGGAGATCGCCGTCGGCTACCTCGCCGACGTGATCGAGGGGATCGTCGCCGCCGGTTTCCCCCGGCTGCTGATCGTCAACGGCCACGACGCCAACATGTCCACCGTGCGGGCCGCGATGGAATGGGTCTCCGGCCGGCGAACCGCCAGCCTGCTGCTGGTCAACTGGTTCCAACTGGTCACCCCGGCGGAGACCACCGAGCTGTACGGGCCGCTGACCGCCCGGGGGCACGGCGGCGCGTACGAGACCTCCGGGGTGCTCGGGTTCGATCCCGGCGCGGTCCGCCTCGACGCCGTGACCGACCTGCCGCCGAAGCCGAAGCTGCCGGTCGGCCATCCCTACGTGCTGGTCGAGTCCCGTCCCGACCCGTGGCAGGGCTGGTCCGGGCACATCTCGCTGGCCTCCGAGGCGGCCGGCCGGCAGGTCCGCGCCACGGCCGGCGCGCGGCTGCGGGAGATCGTCGCCGCCTGGGTGGCCGCCCCACCGCCCGCCCCGCCCACCGCCGACCCGCTACCCGACGCGGCGGCCGACGGCCCGGCACCGACGGCCGGGCCGGCCCCGGCGGCCGGTGACCCTACGACGGTGACCGGGGGAGAGCGGTGAGCGTGGACCGGGGACTCGACATCGTCGACTTCCACCTGCACTTCCGCATCGGCACCGACGAGACGATCCACGCCTGCGAGGACGCCGCCGGGATGCACCCCGGCGGGGAACACGAGCGGGCCGTCCGGGCAGCCGGCTCCGCCCCGTACGCGAAGGCGTGGCGGCAGGCGTGGAGCTTCCCCGACCCCGAGCCGCCCGCCCCACGCTGGCAGGACGAGGCCGACCGGTGGGCCGACGAGCTGCGTGCGGTCGGGGTACGGCGGGCGGTCTTCGTCACCGGCGGCGGCAACGACACCGTCGCCGACGTGGTCGACCGGCACCCGGACCTGCTGCTCGGCTTCGCCCACCACGACCCGTACTCGCCGGGGGCCGCCGCCGAGCTGGAACGCGCGGTGACCGAACGGGGGCTGCGCGGGCTGAAGCTGTTCGCCCCGCTGCTACGCGGCCCGCTGGACCACGCCGACCTGGACCCGCTGTGGTCCACCGCCCAGCGCCTCGGGGTGCCGGTGCTGATCCACATCGGCCACTACGGCAGCGCCGGTGGCCTCTCCTTCGGCCGGTACGGCGGCCCCGACGAGCTGGCCCGGATGGCCCGCCGCTTCCCCGAGCTGAACGTGGTGGTGCCGCACTTCGGCGTCCAGCACGTGCAGGATCTGCTCTTCGCCGCCTGGGGCTGCCCCAACATCCACGTCGACACGTCCGGCTCCAACCAGTGGGTGCGCTGGATGCCGTACAAGCTGACGTTGGAGGACCTGTTCCGCCGCTGCTACGAGACGATCGGCCCGCAGCGCATCGTGTACGGCAGCGACTCGTCGTGGTTCCCGCGCGGCTACGTCACCCGCTACCTCGACGACCAGTTGCGGGTCTGCCGCGAGCTGGGGATGCCCGACGACCACCTCCGGACGATCTTCGCCGGTAACGCCGAACGGCTGCTGGGCCTGACCGACCGACCAGCCGAGAACCCGGGAGCCGGCCCCCGTGCCGCGTCCCGGCCCGGAAGGAAGTAAGGAACCGCCATGAGCGAGCTGACCACCTACCAGCGGCACCACCTGGCCCCGACCTACGACCACCACGTCGGGCATCTCTACCCGGCGATGGTGCGCGCCAGCCAGGCGCACGTGGTGATGCTGACCGAGCAGGGCCTCGTCCCGGCCGAGCGGGGGGCCCGACTGTTGCGCGGGCTGGCCACGCTGCGCGCCGACGACAGTCCGGCCCCGGCGTTCGACGGCAGCTTCGAGGACACCTACTACCTGCTGGAGTCCACGCTCGCGCAGGCGTGCGGCGTGCCGGCGTCCGAACTGGACGTGCAGATGGCCCGCAGCCGCAACGACCTCGACGCCGGGGTGTTCCGGATGCTGCTGCGCGGCCAGCTCCTCGACGTGCTGGACCGGGTGCTGGCCACCGGCCGGACCGCCCTGGAGGTCGCCGACCGGTACGCCGACGTGGTGATCACCGGTTACACCCACCGCCGGCCCGCCCAGCCCACCACCATCGGGCACGCGCTGGCCGGTTACGCCGAGGCGCTGGCCGGTGAGGCCACCGCGTACGCCGACGTGATCGACCAGCTCAACGTCTCGCCGCTGGGGTCCTGCGCGTTCGCCGGCACCGACCTGGACATCGCCCCGGCCCGGGTGGCCGAGCTGCTCGGCTTCGACGGGCTGGTGACCAACTCCTACGAGGCGGTCGCCGGGGCCGACCACCTGGTGCGGGTGGGCACCCTCAACGCCCAGGCCCTGGCCACCGGCGCCCGGCTGGCCCGTACCCTGATGGATTGGCTGACCTGGCAGTGGGTGGCCACCCCCGGCGACTTCACCCAGGGCAGCAGCATCATGCCGCAGAAACGCAACCCGGTGGTGCTGGAGCACCTGGTGTCGATGGCCGGCGCGAGCGCCGCCGACGCCGCGTCGGTGCTCAACAACGTCGGGGCGGCCTGGTGGGAGGACTCCAACAACGCCACCACCGACGTGCAGGTCCGGCTCTGGGACAGCAACGACCGGGCGGACCGGTTCTTCGCCCTGGTCGGCGGCTTCCTCGCCGAACTGGAGCCGCTGCACCCGCCGACCCGGGAGGAGATCGTCGCGTCCGGGGCCACCACCACCGCGGCGGCCGACGCGTTGACCCGGCACGGGGTGCCGTTCCGGGCCGCCCACTCGGTCGTCGGCCGGCTGGTCCGGGCCGGTGCGCCGGACACCTGGACCGCCGAGGGGGTCCGGGCCGCCGCCGCCGGGCTGACCGCCGGGCTGACCGACGACGCCGTCGCCGACCTGATCGCCGCCGCCGTCCAGCCCGACCTGGTGCTGGACCGGGTGCAGGTGGACGGGCCGGGTGCCGCCGCCGTCCGCGCCCAGGTCGGCACCCTGCGGGTCGCGTTCGACGCCGTCGCCGACCGGCTCGCCGCGACCCGGGACCGGCTGGCCCGCGCCGACGAGGCGCTGGACACGGTCGCCGCCGAGGTGGCCGGCCGGTGAGCGCGTCGATCCGACGATCCGGCTCCGGTCCGGCCCGGCTGTCCGGCGGGGCACCGGCGCGACCGCGGTCGACGGTGGTGACCGGGCGGTGGACCAGGTGAGCATGCGACTGGCCGGCCGGGCCGCCGCCGGCACCCGCACCGACGAGCGGCTGCTCGGCATCGACTTCGGCGGCACCAAGATGGCCGTCGGGGTGGCCGACGGCACCGGTCGGCTGCTGGCCCACCGGCGGATCGCCACCCACGCCGAGCGGGGTGCCCCGCAGGCGTTGGACCGGGCGCTGGAGTTGGCGGCCACGCTGGTCGCCGAGGTCGGCGGGCCGCTGGTGGCGGCCGGGGTGGCCTCACCGGGGGTGGTCCGCCCCGACGGCATCGACCTGGCCCCGAACGTGCCCGGTTGGGAGCGGTTGCGACTGGCCGACGCGGTGTCCGCCGCCCTCGGGGTGGCCCGGGTGGCGGTGGACAACGACCTGAACGCCGCCGCCCTGGCCGAGCTGCGCCTCGGCGCGCTGCGTGACGCCGACCCCGGGCTGGTGGTGGGGATCGGCACCGGTGTGGCGGCGGCGGTCACCGTCGGCGGCCGGGTCCTCGCCGGGCATCGGGGGGCGGCCGGCGAGATCGGGTACGCGGTGGCCGGCGGCCCCTGGCCGGGCACCATGCTGGAGCTGGACTTCTCCGGCCGGGCGCTGGACCGGTTGGCCGACGAGCTGGGGGTGGCCGGGCACGCGGCCGGGCTGGCCGCCGCCGCCGAAGTGCCCGGCGTGGCCCGTGACGCGCTCACCGCCCGGGTCGACGAGCTGGCCCGGCACCTGGTCACCTGCTGCCTGCTGCTCGATCCACAGCGGGTGGTGCTGGTCGGCGGGGTGGCCGGCAGCGCGCTGATCCGGGGGCTGCTCGTCGACCGGCTGGCCGAGGTGCTCCCGAACCGCCCCGACGTGGTGCTGTCCCGGTTCGCCGACGACGCGGCGCTGCTCGGCGCGGTCACCCTGGCCCGGGAGGCGGTGCCGGCACCCCGCTGACCGGCCACCTGTGCGTCCGGCCGCGAGGGGGCGGACCGGTCGGCCCGTGCGTCCGGCCCACCCTCGGGCGGGCCGGACGCACGGCGCGGTCACTTCGGCAGGTCGGCGCTCGACTTCGCCAGCTGGTACGCCGGCAGCATCTCCTCGAACTCCTCGGTGTCCAGGCCGTCGAGGGTGATCATCAGCGTGCCGTACAGGGTGGACACCAGGATCGCCCGGTTGGGTTCGCCGTCCTCGGTCCAGGTGGCCTCGAAGGCGTCCAGCGGGCCGGCCTTGGTCCGCCGGTACTGCTGCTCCTTCGGGCTGTTGAACGCGGCGAGGTACTTGTCCACGGTGACCTGCGGGTTCAGCGGTGCGGCCCCGGTGATCTGCCAGACCCGCAGGAAACCGATGTTCCCGGCCGGCTTCGCGTCGATCTCGCACAGCGGCACGGCCGGGCCGAGCTTGAGATCGGCCCCGCCCTTCACCGCCTTGACCTTCCACTTCGCCGGCACCGAGAAGGTCATCGACAGCGTGCAGGCGCTGCCTTTCGGGCCGACCGTGGTGGCGGCGGCGGCCGGGGCGACGTCGTCGTACCACGGTGGACCGGCGGCGACCGGCGAGGCGGTCGGGCTGGTCGACGGCGCGGGCGTCGTCGCCCGCTCCGTGGTGTCACCGGCGCAGCCGGCGGTGAGGGTGAGGGTGAGCGCGGCAAGTGCGGTCGTACGTCGGATCATCGTCCCGTTTCCCCGTTGGAGTTGCCGCCGTCGGTTGCGGTGGCCGACGGATGCTAGCCGACGGATGGCTGGCCCTGCTGACCGTTTGCGGCGACCAAGCCCATGATCACTGTGCGGTTGCCGCAGATCCGCCCCACCGCTCGCCGTCCGACCACGCTGGACGCCGACGGCCCGGCACCCCGAGGGGGCCGGGCCGTCGGACTGCTGCTGCCGTCAGGGGCGGGTGAAGACCAGGGCGACGTTGTGGCCGCCGAAGCCGAACGAGTTGTTCAGCGCCGCCGGCACGTCCAGGTGGCGGACCTTGTTCGCGGCGACGTCCATGTCGAGGCCGTCGTCCGGGTCGTCCAGGTTGATCGTCGGCGGGATGACGCCGTCGCGGATGGTCAGGATGGTGGCGATCGACTCCAACGCGCCGGCCGCGCCGAGCAGGTGCCCGGTCATCGACTTGGTGGCGGTCAGCACCGGATGGTCACCGAGCGCCCGGTGCAGCGCCTTGATCTCGGCCAGGTCGCCCACCGGCGTCGAGGTGGCGTGCGCGTTGACGTGCACGATGTCGGCCTTGGCCACGTCCGCGTCGGCGATCGCCTTGGCGATGGCCCGGATCGCGCCGGCCCCCTCGGGGTGCGGCTGGACGATGTCGTACCCGTCGGAGGTGATGCCCGCACCGGCGAGCCGGGCGTAGACGTGCGCGCCCCGGGCGGCGGCGTGGTCGGCGCGCTCCAACACCAGGATGCCGGCGCCCTCGCCGAGGACGAAGCCGTCGCGGCTCTTGTCCCACGGCCGGGAGGCCTGCTCCGGCTCGTCGTTACGGGTCGACATGGCCCGCATGGAGCTGAACCCGGCGATCGGCAGTGGGTGGATGACCGCCTCGGTGCCGCCGGCCACCACCACGTCGGCCCGACCGGACCTGATCATGTCCAGGCCGAGTGCGATCGCCTCCGCGCCGGTCGCGCAGGCGCTCGCCACCGAGTGCACCCCGGCCTGCGCGCCCAGCTCCAACCCCACCCAGGCGGCGGGACCGTTGGGCATCAGCATCGGGATGGTGTGCGGGGAGACCCGGCGCGGGCCGGACGCCTCCAGGATGTCGTCCTGCGCGAGCAGGGTCAGGGCGCCCCCGATGCCCGAGCCGACGCTGGCCCCCAACCGCTCCGGGTCGAGCCCGGAGTCGGCGAGCCCGGAGTCCGCCCAGGCCTGCTGCGCCGCGATGAGCGCGATCGCCTCGGAGCGGTCCAACCGGCGCAGCTTGACCCGGTCCAGCACCTCGGTCGGTTCCACCGCGAGTTGGGCGGCGATCCGGACCGGGAGCTGGCCGGCCCACTCCTGGGTGAGCGGACCCACCCCGGAGCGGCCGGCGAGCATGGCGTCCCAGGTCGACGCGACGTCCCCGCCCAGCGGGGTGGTCGCGCCGAGCCCGGTGACGACGACGTCGATGCGACTCATCTCAGGACTGCGCCTCGATGAAGCTGACGGCGTCCCCGACGGTCTTCAGGTTCTGCACCTCGTTGTCCGGGATCTTGACGCCGAACTTCTCCTCGGCGGCGACCACGACCTCCACCATCGACAGCGAGTCGACGTCGAGGTCGTCGGTGAAGGACTTCCCCTCGGCCACGTCGTCCGGGTTCACCCCGGCAACCTCTTCGAGGATCTCGGCGAGGCCGGAGGTGATCTCGTCACGGGTCATTGCGGTGGGTTCCTCTCATCGGGGTTTGTTCTCCGCCGGATGGCGGTGCGCCGCGGTCGCCGACCACGGCGGGTCTTCAGGGGCAGCGGACGACCTGACCGGCGTAGGTCAGACCGCCGCCGAAGCCGAACAGCAGCACCGGTGCGCCCGAGGGCACCTCCCGGCGCTCGACCAGCTTGGACAGGGCCAGCGGCACGCTCGCCGCCGAGGTGTTGCCGGACTCGACGATGTCCTTGGCGATGATCGCCTGCGGGATGTTCAGCCGCTTGGCGATGCCGTCGATGATCCGCGAGTTGGCCTGGTGCGGCACGAACGCGGCCAGCTCGGACGGGTCGACGCCGGCCTTCTCGCACGCCTGCAGGGCCAGCGGGGCCAGCGCGGTGGTGGCCCAGCGGAACACCGACTGCCCCTCCTGCGCGATGTACGGCCGCCAGCCCTCGATGCGTACCGCGTCGCTCTTGTCCGGTGCGGAGCCCCACACCACCGGGCCGATCCCGGCCGGCTCGTCGCCGGTGGTGGCGGTGACCACCGCGGCACCCGCGCCGTCGGCGAAGATGATGCAGGTGGAGCGGTCCGTCCAGTCGGTGAAGTCGGAGAGCTTCTCCGCGCCGATGACCAGCGCGTTGCGCGACGCGCCGGCCCGGATGGCGTGGTCGACGGTGCCCAACGCGTAGGCGAAGCCGGAGCAGGCGGTGTTGAGGTCGAACGCGCCCGGGGCGGTGATGCCCAGCTTGGCGGCGACCCGGCAGGCCACGTTGGGGCTGCGGTCGATCGAGGTGCAGGTGGCGACGACCACCAGGTCGATGTCGGCGGCGGTGAGACCCGAGTTGGCAAGCGCCTTGTCGGCGGCGGCGGTGGCCATGTCGGCCACCGTCTCGCCGTCGGCGATGCGCCGGCTGGCGATGCCGACCCGGTCCCGGATCCACTCGTCGTTGGTGTCGACGAACTGGGCGATGTCGTTGTTGGTCACCACCCGGGAAGGCTGGTAGTGCCCGAGGGCGACGATCCGACTGCCGCTCATGCCTGGCCTCCGATGCGGGCGATGGGGCGGCCCGGCGCGACCGGGTCGTCCTGGTGGGCGAGCCACTCGGTGAGCGGGCCGCTGTCGTGGGCGGTCACCTCGACCGGCCCCTGCCGGGTGGTGATCTGCCCGAGCACCTGGCCGGTGCTCAGTTCGGCGCCCTCGGTGAGACCCTCCACCGGGGCGAAGGTGCCCACGGCGGGGGCGACGACGACCCGGGAGCGCGATGTCGGCCGGCGACCGGGCGGACCGCTGTGCCGGGCGATCAGGTCCCGGGCGGCGGGCAGGTCGGCGGGGGTGTTCAGGGTGACGATCTCCGGTGCGCCGGTGGCCTTGAGCTCCCGCTTGACCAGCCCGGCGAGGGTGCCGGCCGGGGGGAGTTCGAGCACGCCGGTGACCCCCAGGTCGGCCAGCGTCCGCATGCACAGGTCCCAGCGCACCGGCGCGGTGACCTGCCGGACCAGCCGGTGGACCAGTTCCCGGCCGTGCGGGACGGCAGTGCCGTCGAGGTCGGAGAGCAGGATCCGGACCGGGGCCGACGGCGTGATCCCGGCGGCGACGACGGCCAGCGCCTGCTCGGCGGAGGCCATGTAGGGGGTGTGGAACGCCCCGGCGACCTGGAGCCGGATGATCCGGGCCTTCGCGGGGGGCTCGGCAGCGAGCTTGTCCAGGGCGTCGAGCGTGCCGGCGGCCACCACCTGGCCACCGCCGTTGCGGTTGGCCGGGTGCAGCCCGTGGGTGGCCAGGGCGGCGAGCACCTCGTCGGGATGGCCGCCGAGGACGGCGGCCATCCCGGTCGATTCCAGGGAACAGGCGGCGGCCATCTCCCGGCCGCGCACCCCGGCGAGGGTGATCGCCGTCTCGGCGGAGAACACCCCGGCCAGTGCGGCGGCGGCCAGCTCGCCGACGCTGTGCCCGGCGACCAGGTCCACGTCGTGCAGCGGCAGCTGCTCGGCGGCCAGCAGGGCCGAGGCCACCAGCAGCGGCTGGGTGCGGGCGGTGTCGCGGATCTCGTCGGCGTCCGCCTCGGTGCCGAGCCGGACCAGGTCGACCCCGGCCGGCACCGACCACCAACGCAGCCGTGACTCGACGCCACGCAGGGCGAGCCAGGGCGTCAGGAAGCCGGGCTTCTGGGAACCCTGGCCGGGAGAGAGGACGGCGAGCACGTCTATGACTCTTCCCGATACCCCCGGGTAAGCGCTGTGCGGGCTGACACCAAACCGCACTAGAAGTCTTGGAGGTTTCCTACAAACATCGGTGGTGATCGTCGTTCAGCGGTGCTGCTCAGGCTACCCGGGGTCATTTCTGGCTCGGTCCGGGTATCCCGGCCGGCGCGATCGGGTCCAGCCGGCCCACCGTCAGCGCGACCTGGAGGGCGAACGCGTCCCGGGGGGTCAGGGGCGAGAATCCGGTCACCTCGGCGATCCGACGCAGTCGGTAACGCACGGTGTTGGGGTGGACGAACAGGGCACGGGCCGCGCTCTCCAGCGTCCCACCGGCGGCGAAGAAGGCGTCCAACGTCTCCAGCAGTTCGCCGCCGGCACGCACCAGGGCGGCGTACACGTCGTGGCGCAGCCGGCGGCGGGCCTCGGCGTCACCGGCGAGGGCCCGTTCGGGCAGCAGGTCCGCCGCCGGCACCGGCCGGGGCGCGGTCGGCCAGGCCGGCGCCGCCCGGTAGCCGGCCAACGCGGCCCGTGCCGAGTCCGTCGCCTCGTCCAGACTGGGTACGGCGGGACCGACCACCACCGGCCCGTCACCGAACCCGGGGAGCAGCTTCTCGGTGGCGGCCATCGGGTCGGCCGCGCCACCGAGCACGATCACCAGCCGGTCGCCGTGCACACCGCCGATCACCTCCACCCCGATCCGGCGGGCGTACCGGTAGACGGTGTGCAGCACGGCGGACACCTCCCCGCCGGGGGACCGCCCGACGGCCACCGCCACCGGTGGGGCGTCCGCCCAGCCCAGTGCGGCGGCCCGGCTGGCCAGCACGTCGGGGGAGTCCCCGCGCAGCAGGGCGTCGACCAGCAGCGCCTGCAACCGGGCGTCCCAGGAGCCCCGGGACTCGGCGGCGCGGGCGTACACCCGGGCGGCGGCGAAGGCGATCTCCCGGGAGAACCGCAGCACCGCCTCGCGTAGCTGCTGCTCCTCGCCGGGCGCGGCCAGGTGCGACACCTGCTCCTCGACCACGTCGATGGTCACCTTGATCAGCGCGACCGTCTGCTGGAGGCTGATCGACCGGGCCAGGGCCAGCGGCGCGGTGGCGAAGACCTCGTCGGACACCTCCTGGGTGCTGTCGGTGGTGCCACCGCCGGAACCCAGCCACTCGACCAGGGACCGGGCCCCGGCCTGCGCCACCAGCATCACCCAGGAGCGCTGCTCGGCCGGCAGCTCACGGAACCAGGGCAGACTCTCGTCCATCCGGGCCACGCTGGCCGTGGCCAGCGCCCCCGCCGCCCGTTCGATCCGGCGCAGGGTGGCCGTCAGTTCCATCCCGTCCGGCTCGCTCACCGCTCCAGCGTGACATGCCCTGAGCAGGGACTCGACGCCGGCTCCGGGGCGACCCGCCGGGGGCGGGCCACCGGCGGGTCGGGGTGCAGGTCGGCGGTGCCGAGTTCAGCTGGTGACGGTCAGGTGCACCACCCAGCGCACCTGGGGGGACGGGCAGGGGGTCGGCTGGTGCCGGCAGAGGTTGTCGGTGATGGTGGAGACGTCGACCCGGCCGGGGGCGGTCGCCACGTAGCGGGCGCTGAGCGGCTGGCCGCTCGGGTAGCCGCCGGTCACCTCGGCGGGCACGACGACCCCGGCAGGGGAGAGCGTCGGGGGCAGGTAGTTGCTGGCCAGGCTCACCACGAGCGTGTCACCGACGCGCAGCGTGAGGTCGCGCTGGTTGTCGGGCGCGGAGACGACGACGGTCCGCCCGGCGTCGGTCGGCGGCAGCTCGATGACCGCGACCTGCACCCGCCACAGCACGCTCGGCAGGGTGCACGGCGGGGTGGCGTGCTGGCAGGCGTGGTCGGTACGGGTGGTCAACTCGGCGGTGCCCGGGGTCACGGCCCGCAACGTCGCCACGAGGGGCTGCCCGGTCGGGAAGCCGCCGCTGGTCGACACGGGGGTCAGCGCGCTGCCGGTGGTGGTGACCGGCAGGTAGTCGGCCGCCAGGGCCACGCCCAGCGTCTGCCCGACGTACAGGGTGACGGTGCGCTGGTTGTCGACCTCGCGGACGGTGACGTCGGCCCCGGTCGGCGGGCTGGTGGTGGTCGGCGGGACGGCGTCGTTGGTGCAGCTCGGCGTGGGTGCGGTGGTGGGGCCGGCGAGCTGGACACCGAAGGTGGTCGACGCGCCCGACGGCAGCACCCCGTTGTACGAAGCGTTGGTCGCGGTCGCGGTGCCGCCCGTCGCGGCGATCGAGGTGTTCCAGGACGACACGATCCGCTGGCCGTCGGCGAGCGGCCAGGTGACCGTCCACCGGTTGGCGGTCGTCGACGAGGTGTTCGCGACGGTGAAGGTGACGATCTGGCCGCCACTCTCGCCGCTGCCCCAGCGGGAGTCGACCCGGACCGTGGCGGTGCACCCGCCGGCCGGGGTGGCGGTGGCGGGCGTGCCACGGGCGATCGTGGTCATACCGAGGGCGGCGACGGTGGTGGCGGCGAGGATGCCGCCCGCCGTCAGGACGGACCGCCTGGAAGCGATCATGGCCATTCCTCCGATCCGGCTGATCTCCGGCCGGGCGCGGCGTCGGACGGCAGGTGCTGGCCGGCAAGCCCCTGGTAACGCACCATATGACCGCCCGGGAGAGCAGTCAATAGATTTGCATCAATGCATGTGAAGCTCCCTGCGTGCCCCTCGCTGACGGACCGGGTGCCACGTCGTCGGGGAGGTCGACCGGGCCGCCCGGGTCACGGCGGCGGCACCGGCAGGGCCAACTCCTGGGCCAGGATCGCCGCCTGCACCCGGCTGCGCAGCGCCAACTTCGCCAGGATCCGGCTGACATGGGTCTTGGCGGTGCTCTCCGCCACCGCCAGCCGGTCGGCGATCTGCTGGTTGGACAGGCCGACACCCAGACAGGCCAGCACGTCCCGCTCCCGGGGGGTCAACGCGGCCACGGCAGCCCGCTGCGCCCCACCGACGCCCGGCGCGGTCGCCGCGAAGGCCGCGATCAGACGCCGGGTCAGGGTCGGGGCGATCACCCCCTCACCCCGGGCGACCGTACGCACCGCCGCCACCAGCCCGGCTGCGTCGGTGTCCTTGAACAGGAAACCGGCCGCCCCGGCCCGCAGCGCGCCGAAGACGTACTCGTCGAGGTCGAAGGTGGTCAGGACCAGCACCTCGGCGGTGCCGGCGGCGACGATCTCCCGGGTCGCCGACACCCCGTCCAACCGGGGCATCCGGACGTCGAGCACCGCCACGTCGGGGCGCAGCTCCCGGCAGAGCCGGACCGCCGCCTCCCCGTCGGCCGCCTCGCCCACCACCTCGATCTCCGGCGCACCGGCCAGGATCAACACCAGACCGGCCCGCACCGCCGCCTGGTCGTCGGCCAGCACGACCCGCACCGGGGCGGTCACCCCGACGCCCCGGTGGGCAACGCCGCCCGGACCCGCCAACACCCGTCCCGCAGGCCACCGGTGAACTGCCCGTCGAGCAGGGTGGCCCGCTCCCGCATCCCGATCAGCCCCGCGCCGCCACCCGGCAGCCCCGCACCGACCGCCGCCGAGGCACCGGCCCCGCCGGAACCGACCGGGTTCTCCACCGTCACCACCACCTCCGTCGGCCGGTACGCCACGGTCAGCTCCGCCGTGCCCCTGCCGTGGCGCAGCGCATTGGTCAACGACTCCTGCACGATCCGGTACGCCGCCAGGTCGACCCCGACCGGCAGCTCCCGGGACCGACCCTCGACCGTCGTCCGGACCCGCAGACCGGCCGCAGCCATCCGGTCCAGCAGCTGGTCCAACTCGTCCAGGCGGACCCGGGTGGCCTCCTGCGCCGCATCGACGGACGGCTCCCGCAGAAACCCGATGACCTGCCGCATCTCGGCCATCCCCTGCACGCTGCTCTCCCGGATCACCCGCAGCGCTGCGTCGACCCGGGGCCGGTCCAGCCCGGGCGCGGCGAGCACGGCGGTGGCGTGCAGGGCCACCGCGCTGAGGTGGTTGGCCACCACGTCGTGCAGCTCGCGGGCCATCCGGGCCCGCTCGGCCAGCACCGCCTGCCGCCGGTCCAGCTCGACCAGCCGGGCGGTCTGCTCGGCGCGGGCCCGTTCGGCCGACGCCTGGTCCCGGTACTGCCGCACGCTGACCCCGGTGACCACCGGCAGGACCCCGAGCAGCGCGAACGGCACCCCGACGGCGGCACCCCGAAAACCCCAGACCAGCAGGCCGAGGGCGGTGCTGCCGACACTGAGCCCGACGGTGACCCGCAGCAGCCAGCGCCGCAACGGGGGCGGGCCGTACACGCACGTGTCGTACAACACCTGGGTGTAGATCACGGTGCTGCCGACCGAGACGCCGAGCGCGGCGTCGGCCAGCACCGCCCCGGTGCCCACCGCCAGACCGGTCCGGGTCGCCACCCGGCGCAGCCCGACGGCCACGCTCACCGCCAGCAGCGGCAGCAGGAAACACGCCCTCGGCACGTCCGGCGCCCAGGGGAACTGGGGTTGCAGGCCGGCACCCCACACCGCCAGGCCGCCGATCAGGGAGGCCCCGGCCAGGGCCAGGTCGCGTCCCGGCCGGCCGGAGCCGGCCCAGCCCGGCATCCGCATGCTCCCGATCCCATCACACCCCCGGCCCGGTCCCCTCCGACCTGGGCAGGACACCGTGCGCCCGGCCGTCCGTCGAAGGAGGTACGCCGGGCCGCCGGTCCGTCGAACGATGGACCCGCAACTCGTCCCCGCCGGTGAGGTGGGTGCCGGACCGCCCCGGCACGCTGGAACCGAACGGGGAGGTGTGCATGCTGCTGGCGATCATCATCGGCTGCGAGATCGGATTCTGGGTGCTGCTCGTCGCCGGGCTGATCGCCCGGTACCCGCTGCGTCGACCCCGACTCGGGGCGGCGCTGCTGGTCTGCGGCCCGCTGGTCGACCTGGTGCTGCTGGTGGCGGCGGCGGTGGACCTGCGCCGGGGCGCCACCGCGGACGCCACCCACGGGCTGGCCGCCATCTACCTCGGCTTCTCGGTGGCGTTCGGGCACTCCCTGATCCGCTGGGCGGACCAGCGCTTCGCCCACCGGTTCGCGGGCGGCCCGCCGCCGGTGAAGCCGCCCCGGTACGGCTGGGCGCGGACCCGGTACGAGTGGCGGGAGTGGGGGAAGGCGCTGCTCGGTTGGGCCGTCGCGTGTGCCCTGCTCGTCACCGCGATCGTGATCGTCGGTGACGACGAGCGCACCCGGGAGCTGTCGGACTGGATCCGTAACCTCACCGTCGGGCTGCTGATCTGGCTGGTCGCGTTCCCGGTCTGGGAGACGATCTTCCCGCGTCGCCCCAAGTCCTGACACCGGGGTACGCGCTGCACGACGCGTCGGTGCCGGCCAGTACGGTGGCACTGCCGCGCCGGGGTGTCGTCGCGGCGCGCGACGCGAACGTGAGGAGACCGGGATGGCGCACGGGGAGGCCGAACACGGCTGCGCCCAGGGCGAGCCCTGCCGGCCGGGCCAGCACGACCAGCCGGGGGCGGCCCGACCGCACCGCCGGCTGGCGACGGAACAGGTCTGTCGGGTGGCTGAGCGGGCCGACGACGAGGTGGCGCTGCCCCGCCAGCGGGGCACCGAGCCGGCCGACGCGCCGGTGTCCCGACCGGCGGCGGTGGAACCCGGTCCGCCGGGTCAGCCCGACGCGCCGACCCGGCACTGCCGCAGCGACCTGGCCGGATGGGCCGGTGCCCACCGGCACGGGCCGGTGCGGCCGGGCCGGCGTCCGCAGCGTCTCCAACGCCCGCCACAACGCTGGTGCTGACCGCTCGCCGCTGCTGTTGACCGCCCGCCACAACGCTGGTGCTGACTGCCGCCGCTGGTGTTGACGCGGCGTCCGGCGCGACCTGCGTCGCCGCCGGTCGCCACGCTGAGCGGGTGTCTCGCCGACCGTAGGTGCCGAGGGGCGTCTCGCCGACCGCTGTGCCGAGCGGGCACGCAACCCCCGCCCCCCGCCCCCCGAGGGTGCGGAGGGCGGCGGTGTGGATCAGCGGGTGCGGCGGCGGACCAGCAGGGCGATGCCCGCCAGGCCGACGGTGATCACCAGCATCACGCCGACGTTGAGCAGCAGCAGCCGCTGGAGTTCGTCGATCGCGTCGTCGAAACCCCGGCCCGGGTTCAGGGCCTCCTCCGGGAGCGTCCGCTCGCCGCCACCGACGCCACCGGTGACCGTGTCGGGTCGCCGCTCCAGCGGCACCCCGGCGGCGCGCAGCGTCTCGGACATGTTGAGCCGGCCCAGGAACCACCCGGCGGTGGTCTTGCGCGCGTCGGGCTGCTTGGCCGGCCGGAAGGCCCGGGGGCCGCCCTTGGCCAGCGGATAGAGGTCGTACGTCTGCTTGGGGACGTCCCCGGCGAGCACCACGATGGTGTACTTCGGACCGAGGTCGGCCGGCTTGGGCCCCTTGGCCTCACCGGTGCGGCCGAACCAGCTGACCTGGTCGATGACCGCGACCACCTGGGTCGCAGCGGTGTCGGTGCGCAGGCGCAACGGCTCGGTCAACCCGACGCCGGTGATGTCCACTCCGGCGGGTGGCGTCTTCGGCGCCGCCCGGTGTGCCCCGGCCGGCTGCGCGGACACGCCGGTGGCCAGCACCGCCGCCGTCACGACCGTGGTGACCACTGAGAGTAGCCGCCTCACCCTGTCGACCATAGCCGCCTCCTCGCCCCGTTCGATGGATGGCTGTGCTGCGGGTCACGTGCGGGTCGGTCGACGTCGGTGATCGACCGGACGACACCGGCCCACCTCATAGACTTCATGGAACATCGCGCGGATGCAGCTCTGGGAACAATATGTGGAACTATCTGTGATCCTGGAACGACCAATGGGAAGCCGCGTGATCAGCGGGCGGATCGTACCTTTGCGGAGGGCTTCATGGGGGGCAGGGTCCCACGGTTGACGCGGGCGGTGCCAGTGCTCGTCGGCGTGGCGCTCGGCGTGGCGTTGCTGCCGGCGACGCCGGCGTTCGCGCATAACTCGCTTACCGGGAGCAATCCCGTCAACGGTGCCAAGGTGGCCACCGCGCCGGCCAAGGTCGAGCTGCGCTTTCTGGCCAAACTGGACCCCGAACGGACGAAGATCACAGTGGTCGGACCGGACAACGTCCCGGCCGCCGGTGGCGCACCGGCCTTCTCCGGCAGCCGGGTCAGCGTGCCGTTCTCCCCCGGGGCGGCCGGTCTCTACATCGTCGGATACCAACTGCCCTCCAACGACGGGCACCCGGTCAAGGGGGAGGTGCGGTTCACCCTCACCACCGGCACCGCCGCCGCACCCCCGTCGGTCACCCCGACGGCCGGCACCACCCCGACGGCCGGCACCACCCCGACGGCCGGCACCACCCCGACGCCGAGCAGCAGCCCCGCCCCCGCCTCCCCGTCGACCACCCCGGTCGCCGCTGCCGGCACCGACGACACCGGTCGGGGCTGGCTCTGGGCGGCCGGCGGCCTGGTGCTGCTGGCCGTGCTCGCCGCCGGCCTGTTCCTGCGCCGACGCCGCTCCGCCCGCCCCTGACCGGCCCCGCCGATGACCGATCGGCCCGCCCCTGACCGGGTGCGGCGAGGGCCCGCCGGGAAACGGCGGGCCCTGACGGGTGCCGTGGTGGTCAGACCAGGCGGAGTCGGGCGGCGCGCAGCCGGGTCAGGGTGCGTTCCCGACCGAGCACCTCCAGCGACTCGAACAGCGGCAGCCCGACGGTGCGGCCGGTGACCGCCACCCGGACCGGGGCCTGCGCCTTACCCAGCTTGAGGCCACGCTCCGCGCCGACCGCCTCCAACGTCGACTTCAGCGACGCCGCGTCCCAGGACGCCAGTTCCGTGTAGCCGGCGACGGCCGCGTCGAGCAGGTCGGCCGCACCCTCCTTCATCGCCTTGGCCCAGGCCGCCTCGTCGATCAGCGGCTCGGCGAGGAAGAGGAAGTCGACGTTCGGCACGATCTCGCTGAGCACCGCGATCCGGGTCTGCGCCAGCGGGGCCACCGCCGCGAAGGCGTCGGCGTCGAACTCCGCCGGCTGCCACGGCGGTGGCGCGATGGTGTCGGTGCCGGTCAGCCAGGGCTGGCAGGCGGCCACGAACTCGTCGACCGGCAGCGCCCGGATGTACTCGCCGTTGAACGCGCGCAGCTTCTTCTCGTCGAAGAAGGCGGGGGAGGGGTTGACCTCGGTCAACCGGAACTCCTCCTCGATCACCGACCAGGGCACGATCTCCCGGTCGCCCGACGGCGCCCAGCCGAGCAGCATCAGGTAGTTGCGCATCGCGGCGGCGAGATAACCCTCGTCCCGGTACGCCTCCAGGGCCACCTTGTCGCGCCGCTTGGACAGCTTCTGCCGCTTCTCGTTGACCACCACCGGCACGTGCGCCCAGATCGGCGGCTTGACGCCCAGCGCGTCCCAGAGCAGCTGCTGCTTCGGGGTGTTCGGCAGGTGCTCCTCGGCCCGGATCACGTGGGTGATCCCCATCGTCATGTCGTCCACGACGTTGGCGAGCAGGAACACCGGGGAGCCGTCGCCGCGGGCGATGACGAAGTCCTCGATCAGCTTGTTCTCGAACGTCGGCTCGCCCCGGATCAGGTCGACCACCACGGTCGTGCCCTCGTCGGGGGTCCGGAAGCGCAACGCCCGCCCCTCGCCCGGCGGCAGGCCCCGGTCCCGGCAGAAGCCGTCGTAGCCCTGGTACTGCGAGCCGGTACGCGCCTGCACGGCCTCCCGGGTGCAGTCGCAGTAGTAGGCCCGCCCGGCGTCGTGCAGCCGCTGGGCGGCGGCCCGGTGCTCACCGGCGTACGCGGACTGGAAGTAGGGGCCCTCGTAGGTGTCGCGGGCGATGCCGATCCAGTCCAGCGCGGACAGGATGCCCTCGGTCCACTCGGGCCTGTTGCGGGCGGCGTCGGTGTCCTCGACGCGCAGCACGAACACCCCGCCCTGCTGCTTGGCGTAGATCCAGTTCTGCAGCGCCGAGCGGGCGCCGCCGACGTGGAACATACCGGTCGGGGAAGGGGCGAAGCGCACACGTACCGTCACGCCGTCCAGCCTACGGCCGGCCGCGACCCGGTTTCCCCAGGGGGCCGGACGCCGTTGCCGGGCCGGCCACCGACGGGCGTTCCCGACCTGCGGGCGGCGGCGACCCGGCCCGGACCGGCCGGGTCGCCGCCGGGGGTCAGCGCACGCCCCGGATCTTGAGGACCAGGGCGCTGCCGAGCAGGGTGACCACGGCGGTCACGGCGTAGAGCGTGGGGTAGCCGCCCAGGTGGACCACGATCGGGGCGGACAGCGCCGGGCCGAGCACCTGGGGTGCCGAGTTCGCGATGTTGATCACCCCGAGGTCCTTGGCCCGGTCGGTGGCGCGCGGCAGCACCTCGGTGATCAGCGCCGCGTCGACCGAGAGGTAGACGCCGTAGCCGGCACCGAGCAGCACGGCCGCGACCAGCGCCATCGACCAGGTCGGCGCGACCGCCAGTAGCAGCGCGGCCACCGCCATCACCACCCCGGAGACGATCACGTAGACCTTGCGCCGGCCGGAGCGGTCGGACAGCATCCCGGAGACCACGGCGGTGAGCATCATGCCCAGGGTGTAGAGCAGGATCAACACCAGCAGCCCGCCCTCGGGATCGGGGTAGCGCACCCCGTCGGTGAGGAAGTACAGCAGGTAGAGGGTGCCCAGGGCGTTGCCGATCTGCACCAGGAACCGGGTGATCCAGGCCCAGGCGAAGTCGGGGTGCCGGCGTGGGTCGATCCACATCGAGGCGACCAGCGCGCGCAGCCGCAGCGGTGGGCGGTGTTCCCGGGGCAGCGGGTCGTCGGGGGTGAGGAACGCGAACGGCAGCGACAGCAGCAGCACCGCCAACGCCATCGCCGTGTAGCCGGGGACGGTGCCGCTGACCAGGGCGGTGACCAGCACCGCGCCGAGCACCAGGCCGAGCGCCTGCGGGATGCCCACCCACCCGGAGACCCCGCCGCGCTGCACCACCGGCACCCGGTCGGGGATGCCGGCGGTGAGGCTGGCCAGCATCGCGTTGAAGCAGACCTGGGCGGCGACCCAGCCCAGCGCCACCCCGGCGATGGTCTGCTGCCGGGCCAGCAGCACCAGCGCCAGCGCGCCGAGCACCGCCCCACCTGCGGTCCAGACGTGCCGGCGGCCGAACTCCCGCCCGCCGACGCGTAGGCAGGTGCGGTCCGACAGCGCCCCGGCGAGCGGGTTGGCCAGCACGGCCGCGAGCGCGCCCAGCCCGGTGACGACGGCCAGCATCGCCTCCTTGTGGTCCGGCGAGATCCGTTCCACCTGCTGGGGCAGCAGCACCTGGATGGGGGTGAAGAAGGCCATCCACACGCCGAGGTTGGCCGCGAAGATCAACGCGATCCAGCTGCGCCGGACCGGGACGACCGGGTCGGCGAGCGCCGCCGGCAGCGAGGCCGGCGTCGGGTCGACGGTGGTCACCCCCGGCCGACCTGGGACCGGTACCAGGCGTACGAGGACTTCGGGGTACGGGTGCCGGTGGCGAAGTCGACGTGCACCAGGCCGAAGCGCTTGGTGAAGCCCTCCGCCCACTCCCAGTTGTCCAGCAGCGACCAGACGAAGTACCCGGTCACGTCGACACCCTCGTCGATGGCGGCGAGGACGGCGCGCAGGTGCCCGTCGAGGTAGGCGATCCGGTCCGGGTCGGGCACCTGACCGTCGGCGTCCGGGACGTCGTCGTAGGCGCAGCCGCCCTCGGTGACCTGGATCGGCGGCAGCGCGTCGCCGTACCGGTCGCGCAGGCCGACGAGCAGGGTACGCAGCCCGTCCGGGACCACCGGCCAGTCGAACGCGGTACGCGGGTAGCCCTCCAGCGGGACCAGCTCGAACGGCAGCGGCGAGCCCTCCTCGGGGGCGCGTACCCCGGTGGGGTTGTAGTAGTTGACCCCCAGCACGTCCAGCGGCGCGGCGATCACCGCCAGGTCGCCGTCGCGTACCACGCCCGGGTCGAAGCCGTCGGGGTAGCCCCGGCCCAGCAGCGGGTCGGTGAACAGGTGGTTGTGCAGGGCGTCGTACGCCGCCGCGGCGGCGTGGTCGGCGTCGGTGTCGCCGTGGCGGACGACAGGCGAGTAGTTGTTGGCGATGGCCACCGGGGCGGTGCTGTGGGCGCGCAGCGCGGTCACCGCCAGCCCGTGCCCGAGCAGTTGGTGGTGGGCGGCGGGGAAGGAGTCGAAGAGCAGGGTCTGGCCGGGGGCGTGTTCGCCGGTGCCGTGGCCGAGGCTCAGGTGGATGAACGGCTCGTTGAGGGTGATCCAGAGTTTCACCCGGTCGCCGAGGCGTTCGGCGGTCACGTCGGCGTACTCGGCGAAGTGGGCGGCGGTGTCCCGGTTCAGCCAGCCGCCGGCGTCCTGGAGCGGCTGCGGCAGGTCCCAGTGGAACAGGGTGGCGACCGGGTCGATGCCGGCGGCCAGCAGGTCGTCGACGAGCCGGTCGTAGAAGTCCAGGCCGGCGGCGTTGACCGGGCCGGTGCCGCCGGGGCGGACCCGGGGCCAGGCGATCGAGAACCGGTACGCCGACACCCCGAGCCCGGCCAGCAGCGCGACGTCCTCCCGGTGCCGGTGGTAGTGGTCGCAGGCCACGTCGCCGGTGCTGCCGTCGATGATCCGGCCGGGGGTGTGCGCGAAGGTGTCCCAGATGGACGGTCCCCGGCCGTCGGCGGTGGCGCCTCCCTCGATCTGGTACGCGGAGGTGGACACCCCCCAACGGAAGCCGGCGGGGAAACCGGGGATCGGTGCGGTCGTCATCCACCCTCCCAGAACGCGAAACGTGTTCGCACTCTAGGGCGCGAAGCCCGGGAGCGCCATAGGTGCGGGGCAATGCGGGCGCAAGGGCTTCCGGCGTGTCTTTTTCCGAACACGTCCCAGTAAGTCCGATTTAGCGCATAGAGTGCGGAATATCGCGGATGTCCTCAGTGGGGGAAGAAACAGAATGATCCTCGTCGAACGCAGTGCGCACGTGACGGCGCCGGTGGAAGCGGTCTGGGAAGTCGTCCAGCGGGCCGAGCAGTTGCCCGCCTGGCTGGCCGGGGTCCGGGCCGCCGAGGTCCTCTCGGGGGAGGGCTTCGGCCGTCGACAACTCGTCCAGGCCGGGCGCGGCTCGGCGCACGAGGCCGAGGTGATCGCCTACCAGGAGCCCAACCTGATCGGCTGGCGGGAACGCGCCCGGGGGGCCGGTGCCCGCGCCGAGGCACGCACCGAGATCTACGTGCAGCTCACCGCCGACGAGGAGGAGGGCGGCACGATCGTCCGACTGATCGTGGTCCGCTGGCCGGCCGGCCCGGTCAAGGGCGCCCTGCTGCGCCTCGGGCTGCGTCGGGTCGGCGCCGACCTGGAGGACTCGTTGGCCCGGCTGACCGACCTGGCCGTCGTCGGCTGACCCGACACCCCGTCGGCACCACCTGCGGATCCGGTCAAGATCACGCTCGATCACGCAGGGGCGGAGCGGGCGGAGGACACGAGAAGGGCCCGGCGCGAGGCGCCGGGCCCTTCGTCGTACCCGGGAACTAGCTGTCGCCGCCGGTCTCACCGACCGGGGCGGCGTTGACGTCGTCGATCGCGTACTTCTTGGCCGCCTCGGCCGGGACACCGGCCGGGATCGTCCCGCGCAGGGCGAGCTGCCGCAGCGTCGCCACCGCAACCGACTCGGCGTCGACGTGGAAGTGCCGACGCAGCGCGTGCCGGGTGTCCGACATGCCGAAGCCGTCGGTGCCGAGCGAGGTGTAGTCACCAGGTACCCAGCGGGCGATCAGGTCCGGTACCGCGCGCATCCAGTCGCTGACCGCGACCTTCGGCCCGTCGGCCTCGGCCAGCTTCTCCTGGATGTACGGCACCCGCTGCTCCGCGCCCGGGTTGAGCAGGTTGTGCTCCTCACAGAGCACCGCGTCGCGGCGCAGCTCCGACCACGAGGTCACCGACCAGACGTCGGCGGCCACCCCCCAGTCCTGGGCGAGCAGCTGCTGCGCCTTGAGCGCCCACTGCATGCCGGTGCCGGAGGCCAGGATGTTGGCCCGCGGCCCGTCGACCTGCGGGGCCGGCGCATAGCGGTAGATGCCCTTGAGTAGCCCCTCGACGTCCAGCTCGGACGGCTCGACCGGCTGGTGGATCGGCTCGTTGTAGACGGTGAGGTAGTAGAAGATGTTCTCCTGGTCCTCGCCGTACATCCGGTGCAGGCCGCGCTCCACGATGTGCGCCAGCTCGAACCCGAACGCCGCGTCGTAGGCGACCACCGCCGGGTTGGTCGCGGCCAGCAGCAGCGAGTGGCCGTCCTCGTGCTGGAGGCCCTCACCGTTGAGCGTGGTCCGCCCGGCGGTCGCGCCGAGGACGAAGCCCCGGGCCATCTGGTCGGCCGCCGCCCAGAAGCCGTCACCGGTGCGCTGGAACCCGAACATCGAGTAGAAGATGTACATCGGGATCATCGGCTCGTCGTGGGTGGCGTACGCGGTGCCGGCGGCGGTGAACGAGGCGACCGAACCGGCCTCGTTGATCCCCTCGTGCAGGATCTGCCCGGTCGTCGACTCCTTGTAGGACAGGAACAGGTCCCGGTCGACCGAGGTGTACCGCTGGCCGTGCGGGGAGTAGATCTTCGCGGTCGGGAAGATCGAGTCGAGGCCGAAGGTACGCGCCTCGTCCGGGATGATCGGCACCCAGCGCTTGCCGAACTCCTTGTCCTTCATGATGTCCTTGAGCAGGCGGACGAAGGCCATCGTGGTGGCCACCTTCTGCTTGCCCGAGCCGCGCTTGACGTCGGAGAACCGCTCCGGCCCCGGGATCGACAGCTTCTTGTGGCTGGTCCGCCGGGACGGCAGGTAACCGCCGAGCTGCTCGCGCCGCTCCCGCAGGTAGGCCATCTCGTCCGAGGACTCACCCGGGGTGTAGTACGGCGGCAGGTAGGGGTTGTCCTCCAGCGCCTTGTCCGGGATGTCCAGGTAGAGCCGGTCGCGGAACAGCTTGAGGTCGTCAAGCGTCAGCTTCTTCATCTGGTGCGTGGCGTTGCGGCCCTCGAAGTGCGAGCCCAGCGTCCAACCCTTGATGGTCTTGGCCAGGATGACGGTCGGCTGCCCGGTGTGCTCGGTGGCCGCCTTGTATGCCGCGTAGAGCTTGCGGTAGTCGTGCCCGCCCCGCTTGAGGTTCCAGATCTCGTCGTCGGACAGGTGCTCGACCATCTTGCGGGTCCGCTGGTCCCGGCCGAAGAAGTGCTCCCGCACGTACGCCCCGGACTCCGCCTTGTAGGTCTGGTAGTCGCCGTCGGGGGTGGTGTTCATCAGGTTGACCAGCGCGCCGTCGGTGTCCGCGGCGAGCAGCGGGTCCCACTCCCGGCCCCAGACCACCTTGATCACGTTCCACCCGGCGCCCCGGAAGAACGCCTCCAGCTCCTGCATCACCTTGCCGTTGCCCCGGACCGGGCCGTCCAGCCGCTGAAGGTTGCAGTTGATCACGAAGGTGAGGTTGTCCAGCTCCTCGCGGGCGGCCACGCCGATCGCGCCGAGCGACTCGACCTCGTCCATCTCGCCGTCGCCGAGGAAGGCCCAGACGTGCTGCTGGGAGGTGTCCTTGATGCCCCGGTGCTGCAGGTAGCGGTTGAACCGGGCCTGGTAGATCGCGTTCAGCGGGCCCAGACCCATGGAGACCGTGGGGAACTCCCAGAAGTCGGGCATCAGCCGCGGGTGCGGGTAGGACGGCAGTCCGCCGCCCGGGTGGGACAGCTCCTGCCGGAACCCGTCGAGCTGGTCCTCCGAGAGCCGACCCTCCAGGAACGCCCGCCCGTACATGCCGGGGGAGGCGTGCCCCTGGTAGAAGATGTGGTCGCCGCCGCCCGGGTGGTTCTTGCCCTTGAAGAAGTGGTTGAAGCCCACCTCGTAGAGGGAGGCGGAGCTGGCGAAGGTGGAGATGTGCCCACCGACGCCGATCTCCGGCCGCTGCGCCCGGTGCACCAGCATCGCCGCGTTCCACCGGACGTACGCCCGGATCCGCCGCTCGATGTGCTCGTCACCCGGGAACCAGGGTTCCTGCTCCGGGGTGATGGTGTTGATGTAGTCGGTGGTGGTCAGGGACGGCACCCCGACCTGCCGCTCGCGGGCCCGCTCCAGCAGGCTCAGCATGACGTACCGGGCGCGTTTGGTTCCGCGCTCGTCGATGACACCGTCGAGCGACTCGACCCACTCGCTGGTTTCTTCGGGGTCGATGTCCGGAAGCTGGCTCGGCAGACCAGCGGTGATCACCGGGCGCTTGCGTTCCGTAGCCACAGGCGTTCCCTCGGTTGTGTGTGGGATAGGTCTCTAGCGCCATCCTGCCCTCTGGTGGCACCCGTCGTCACCTCTAGCTCCCCCAGACGCGACGCTGAACACAGGTACCCACCGGTAACTTTGCCCGGTCGGCCGCGTCGGGGCCGGCCGCCGTCGCCCCGCCGGGGTCGGCCCACCGGGGGCCCGGCCCCGGCGGCCGGGGACGGCGGCGGTAACGGGTCGGATGCGGCAGAATGCGCCGTATGCGCAGCGAGGTGATCACCGTCCGGACCGGTTCCCGACCCACCGTCGTCGACGTCACGGCCGAGGCCGAGCGATTCGTCGCCGGGCAGGGCGACGGCCTGCTGCACGTCTTCGTGCCGCACGCCACCGCCGGGGTGGCGATCATCGAGACCGGCGCCGGCTCCGACGACGACCTGCTGCGGGCCCTCGACGACCTGCTGCCCACCGACGACCGCTGGCGGCACCGGCACGGCTCGCCCGGCCACGGCCGCGACCACGTGCTGCCCGCCTTCGTGCCGCCGTACGCGACCCTGCCGGTGCTCGGCGGGCGACTCCAGCTCGGCACCTGGCAGTCGGTCTGCCTGGTCGACCCCAACGGTGACAACCCGTCGCGCCAGCTCCGTTTCTCCTTCCTCCCCGGCTGACCCCGCCCCGCCCGCCCTCGCCGCCGGCCACCCGGGCGCCGAGTCCCGTCGCCCGGCCGTCCCGTCGCCCGGCCGTCCCGTCGCCCGGCCGTCCCGTCGCCCGGCCGTCCCGTCGCCCGGCCGTCCCGGCCCCCGGCGCGTCCCGGCCGCCGCGTCGGGGCGGCTCAGCGCAGCCCGGTCTCCGTCTCGACGGTGTACCGGTCCCGGTCCACGCCCGGCGGCAGCGCGCGGGCCGTCGTCGGCGGGCGGTCGCCCGTCTGGTGCAGGCCGGGCACCCGGTCCTCGACCACGAACGACGCCCGGGGGTACGCCGGGGCGCCCGCCCGGCTCACGTACGGCAGCACCATGAAGTCCGCACTGAGCTGCGCCGGGGTGATCGTGGTCCGGACGAAACCGCGCAGGTCGTTCTGGAACCGCAGGTGGGGATTGGTGCGCAACCAGGGGTGCGAGCCGCTGGCCGAGTCGAAGCCGTCCCCGCCCGAGGTGACCGAGGAGCAGACCAGCTCGGTGCCGACCGTCCGCGCGCCCGGGTCGGTGTAGTCCAGCTTCAGGTCGGCCGCCCAGTGCGCGTGCACGTCCCCGGTGAGCACCACCGGGTTGCGTACCCCGGCGGTCACCCAGCCCCGGGTGATCCGGTCCCGGGAGGCCAGGTAGCCGTCCCAGGCGTCCATGCTGGTCAGCCGGGTCGGCCCGGGGTCGCGGTCCCGGGCGGCGAAGAACACCTGCTGGGCGAGGAGGTCCCAGCGGGTGTCGGAGCGGCGGAACCCGTCCAGCAGCCACTGCTCCTGTGCCGTCCCGGTGATGGTGCGGCCCGGGTCGGCCGCCGCCGGGCAGTCCCGGTAGCCGTCCCCGCACGCCTGGTCGTCCCGGAACTGCCGGGTGTCGAGCAGGTGGAAGGTGGCCAGCCGCCCCCAGCGCAACCGCCGGTGCAGCGCGATGTCCGGACCGCGCGGCACCGAGGCCCGCCGCAGCGGCATGTTCTCGTGGTACGCCTGGAAGGCGGCGGCCCGCCGGGCCAGGAAGTTCGGGTCCGGCTCCTCCGGCACCGCGCCGGCCCAGTTGTTCTCCACCTCGTGGTCGTCGAAGACCACCGCCCAGGGGGCCACCGCGTGCGCCGCCTGCAGATCCGGGTCGGTCTTGTACTGGGCGTGCCGCTGCCGGTAGCCGGCCAGTGTCCGGGTCTCCGGCCCCTCGTGCCCGCGCGGCCGGTCCGGGCCGTACTCCCGGGCGTACTCGTACTGGTAGTCGCCGAGGTGCAGGATCAGCTCCGGCGCGCTCTCGGCCAGCCGCCGGTAGGCGGTGAAGTACCCCTGCTCGTAGTGGGAGCAGGAGACGAAACCCATCGCCAGCGCGGCGGGCAGGGACGCCGGGTCGGGCGCGGTGCGGGTCCGGGCGGTGGGGGAGAGGTGCCCCTCGGCCCGGAACCGGTAGAAGTACTCCCGCCCCGGCAGCAGCCCGGTCAGCTCGACGTGCACGCTGTGCGCCGACTCGGGCCGGGCGATCGCCGTACCCCGCTGGACGACGTGCCGGAACAGCTCGTCGGCGGCCACCTCCCACTGCACCTCGACCGTCCGGTCGGGCATGCCGCCCAACCCGTCCTCGGCCAGCGGCTGCGGGGCCAGCCGGGTCCACAGCACCACCCCCTCGTGGTCCGGGTCGCCGGAGGCCACCCCGAGGGTGAACGGCCAGATCAACGGTCGGTGGCGGGCGGTGCCCACCGGGCGGGCGGGACGCCCGTCGGCGGCGTCGGCGGACGTCGGCAGACCGGCGGTCGCGCCGGCCGCGCCGAGCGCCGCGCCGGAGAGCAGGACGGTACGGCGGGACAGTGCCATGGGAACCTCCCGGGACGGGGTGCGTACCTGACCCCGGCAGCGTCGCGACCCACGGTGACCGTCAGGTGACGACTGGAGACCGTCGTCGTCTCCGCCAGCCGAACAGCGGCCGGCGACCGCCCCGGGCGGCGTGTCGGGCGGCCGTTGGTCGGGCGGCGCAGCCCGACGTCGGCATCCGGCGGGCAGCGGTGTCGATCGGCCCGGTGGTGCGGTGGGCGGTAGGCGCGGCCGTACAGTCGGGGGATGACGCAGGGTGCCGGCCGCACGCAGGCCGACCGGGGCGACCGCGCCGGGTTGACGGGCGAGACGGTACGCCGGTTCCTGCACGTCGCCGACGCGATCCGGCACGACCAGGAGGCCGCTCTCGGTGCGCTGGGACTCACCCCGGCGGCGGCCCGCGCACTGTGCGAATTGGACCCGGACCGGCCGTCGCCGGCGCGTGACCTCGCCGTCCGGTTGGCGTGCGACCGGTCCAACGTGACCGCCCTGGTCGACCGGCTGGAACAGGCCGGGCTGGTCACCCGCCGGGTCGACCCGATCGACCGGCGGCAGAAGACACTGCTGGTCACCGACGAGGGCCGCCGGGTGCGGGAACGGGTGCGCGAGGCGCTGTCGGGTTCCCGGCTGCTCGTCGGATTGACCGTCGAGGAGCTGTCCACGCTGCGGGAACTGGTGGAGAAGGTGTCCGACGGGGACTGCCCGCAGCGGTGCGCGGTGGACTGACTCACCCCGGTCGGGTCGTGTCTGAGTGGGCGACCGTGGCCTCCGTCGGTAATGCTGATCGCGTGACCACCCCGCAAGATCTCGACGACCGGTTCCGGGAGACCCTGGGCGCGTTACCCGAGCCCGAGCGGCGGCGTGACCCCGGGCAACCGCTACGGCCGGCCGCCGCGCTGACCGGCCGGCAGTTGCTCGCCCTCTTCGACGCGCAGGTGACCAGCCGTCAGCTCGACCTGGCCGGCCGCTGGCTGCGCAGCTTCGACGAGGGCTTCTACACGATCGGCTCCGCCGGGCACGAGGCCAACGCGGCGGTGGCCGCGGCGCTGCGCCCCACCGACCCGGCCCTGCTGCACTACCGCTCGGGCGCCTTCTACTGTCTGCGCGCTGCCCAGGCGGCCGGCAGCTTCCCGGGCGGCGACGCCTCGGCCGGCAGCTTCCCGGACGGTGACGCCGTGGCTGTCGGCTCCCCGGGCGGCGAAGGTTCGGCCGGCAGGTTCCCGGACGGTGACGGCCCGGCCGGCAGCTTCCCGGATGGCGACGGCCCGGCCGGCAGCTTCCCGGGCGGCGACGCCGTGGCTGTCGGCTTCCCGGACGGCGACGGCCCGGCCGTCGACCGCACCGGCGGGGACGGCGTGGCGGCGATCGGTTCCCCGCCCGCCGGCGGTGACCCCGACGACGGCACCGCCCCGGGGGCCGGTGAGCCGGAATCCCTCCACCCGGTCGGGGCACCGGACCGCACAGGTGCGTCGTCGGCCGCCGGGAGCGGCCCCGCCGGATCGTCGCCGGCAGCCGGTCCAGCGGCCGACGCCGGGGACGAACGCCCCGCGCCGGTGGGCACGACCGACCCCCTCGACGGTGACGCCGGCCCGGTCGGCCAGCCCGTCCCGGTCGGCCCGGTGGCCTACCGGGTGGGCAGCGACGGCACCACCGAGCCGGTGCCCCGGCAGCGGCCCGCCGCCCCGGAGGGCACCCCCGCCGCCCCCGCCGCCGCCCCGGTGACCGCCGCCCCGGACCCCGCCCCGGGCAGTCCCACCGCCGCCGATGCCGTCCCCACCGCCACCGATGCCGTCTCCGGGGGTCCCGTCTCCGCCGGTCCCGGTCCGGCCGGCCCCGGGCTCCCGGTGACCGGGACGTCCCCGGCAACGGCGGTCGACCCGGGACCGGGCGGGGACGACGGGTGGCAGGAGGCGTACGCCGGGGCGGCCCGGGACGTGCTGCGCGGGATGGTCGCCTCGACCCTCGACCCGATCGCCGGGGGCCGGCACAAGGTCTTCGGCCGGGCCGACCTGGCGGTGGTGCCGACGACCTCCACCATCGCCTCGCACCTGCCCCGGGCGGTCGGCCTGGGCCTGGCCCTGGAACGGCTGCGCCGGATCGACACCGCCGGCCGGCGCGACGACCCGGCCGGTCCGCCGCGCTCGCCGTGGCCCCGCGACGCCATCGTGGTCTGTTCGTTCGGCGACGCCTCGGTCAACCACGCCAGCGCCACCGCCGCGTTCAACACCG
Source organism: Micromonospora sp. NPDC049257 (assembly GCF_040678915.1). NCBI lineage: Bacteria > Bacillati > Actinomycetota > Actinomycetes > Micromonosporales > Micromonosporaceae > Micromonospora > Micromonospora sp. NPDC049257. The sequence continues at coordinate 460,904 of NZ_JBFAQU010000002.1, read as the reverse complement.
CCGGCTGGTACGACCACACCGGCCTGCGGATCCCGGTGCTCTTCGTCTGCGAGGACAACGGCCTGGGCATCAGCGTCCGGTCGCCGGACGGCTGGGTGGAGCGGGTCCTGCGGGCCCGGCCCGGGGTGCGCTACTTCACCGCCGACGGCACCGACCCGGTGGCCGTGCACGTGGTGGCCGCCGAGGCCGCCGGCTGGGTGCGGCGGCACCGGCGGCCGGCGGTGCTGCACCTGCGGACGGTACGGCTGCTGGGGCACGCCGGGGCGGACGCCGAGCGGGCGTACCGCAGCACCGCCGAGATCGCCGCCGACGAGGCGCGCGATCCGGTGCTGGCCACCGCCCGGCTGCTCGTCGAGGCGGGGGTGGCCACCGGCGAGGAACTGCTGGCCCGCTACGACGAGCGGGGCTGGCAGGTGCGGCGGACCGCCGAGGAGGTGCTCGACGAGCCGAAGCTGGCTGCCCCGGTCGACGTGGTGGCCCCGCTGTCGCCCCGCCGGCCCAAGCGGGTCGCCACGACGGTGGCGCAGGCGGCGCAGCGGGCGGCCGGGCCGGATGCGGCCGACCGGGTGGCGGCGTTCGGTGGCAAGCCCCCGGAGTTGGCCGGCCCGCTGACCCTGGCGCAGAGCATCAACGCCGCGCTCGCCGACGGGATGCTCAGCCACCCGCAGTTGGCGGTCTTCGGGGAGGACGTCGCGGCCAAGGGCGGGGTGTACGGGGTCACCAAGGGGCTGCGGGAGCGGTTCGGGGCGGCCCGGGTCTTCGACACCCTGCTGGACGAGACGTCGGTGCTGGGGTTGGGGCTGGGCGCCGGGCTGGCCGGGATGCTGCCGGTGCCGGAGATCCAGTACCTGGCGTACCTGCACAACGCCGAGGACCAGCTGCGGGGCGAGGCGGCCACGTTGCAGTTCTTCTCGCAGGGGGCGTTCCGCAACCCGATGGTGGTTCGGGTGCCGGGGCTGGCCTACCAGGAGGGGTTCGGCGGGCACTTCCACAACGACAACTCGGTGGCCGTACTGCGGGACGTGCCTGGTCTGGTGGTCGCGGTGCCGGCGCGGCCGGACGACGCCGGTCCGCTGCTGCGGACCTGCCTGGCCGCCGCCGTGGTGGACGGCACCGTCTCGGTGTTCCTGGAGCCGATCGCGCTCTACCACACCCGGGACCTGTACGAGCCGGGTGACGGCGAGTGGCTGGGGTCCTACGCCGAGCCGGCCGACTGGGCGGCCGGTCACGCGCCGATCGGCCGGGCCCGGGTGTACGGCGTCGGCTCGGCCGAGGACGTCACCATCGTCACGTTCGGTAACGGGGTGCGGATGTCGCTGCGGGCGGCGTCGACCCTGGCCGACGAGGGGATCGGCTGCCGGGTGGTGGACCTGCGGTGGCTGGCACCGCTGCCGGTGGCGGACCTGATCCGGGAGGCGTCCGCGACCGGTCGGGTGCTGGTGGTGGATGAGACCCGGCGGTCCGGCGGGGTCGGTGAGGGGATCCTCGCGACGCTTGTCGACGCCGGATTTGTGGGAGCGGCGCGGCGGGTGGCCGCAGTCGACTCGTTTGTACCATTAGGTCCGGCTGCCCGTCAGGTGCTGGTCTCCGAGGATGCCATTACCCAGGGTGCCCGTACGCTGCTGGCACGGTAAATTCCGTTCCACCCGGTGCGCCACTTGCGCGACGGACCACAACTGTGTGGACTCTGCCTGACGGCGTCACCGCGACGCCGCTGGGCAGGGACGAGATGAGGAGGCACGCGACAGTGAGCGCGACCGCTGGTCAGGCCGCCGACGGGGTACGTCTCCTGGCGGACCGGTTCGGGATCGAACCGGGCATGGTCGTCATGGAGATGGGGTACGACGAGGACGTCGACCAGGATCTCCGGGACGCCCTGACCGACCGCTGTGGAGAACTGGTCGACGAGGACACCGACGAGGTGGTCGACGCGGTGCTCGTCTGGTACCGCGACGGAGACGGTGACCTCTTCGAGCTCCTCGTCGACGCCCTCGGTCCGTTGGCCGACGCCGGAGTCGTGTGGCTGTTGACCCCGAAGGCCGGCCGGGACGGGCACGTCGAGCCGAGCGAGGTCGCCGAGTCGGCGCAGACCGCCGGGCTCCAGCAGACCTCGACCCTCAACGCCGGCCTGGACTGGAGCGCCGCCCGGCTCGTGCTGCGCCGGGGGTCCAAGGGGCGTAAGTAGGCTCCCCGGCCGGGCCGTGGCCCAACTGAGCAATCCCGCACCCGGGGCGTCCGCGCCGGGTGTGGCAGGCTGGACCCACCTCAGAGTCGACCCAAGGAGTTCGCATGCCGATCGAGGTTGGTGCCGAGGCGCCCGACTTCCTGTTGAAGGACCAGAACAACCAGGAGGTACGGCTCTCGGACTACCGGGGCAACCGCACCGTGCTGCTGGTCTTCTACCCGCTCGCCTTCACCGGCATCTGCCAGGGTGAGCTGTGCGAGGTGCGGGACAACCTCAACGACTACGTCAACGACGACGTGCAGGTGCTCACCGTCAGCGTCGACTCGATCTACGCCCACAAGATCTGGGCCGAGAAGGAGGGCTACCAGTTCCCGCTGCTGGCCGACTTCTGGCCGCACGGGGCGGTCGCCCAGGCGTACGGCGTCTTCAACGACCTCGCCGGCATCGCCAACCGGGGCACCTTCGTCATCGACAAGGCGGGCATCGTCCGGTTCGCCGAGATGAACATGCCGGGTGAGGCGCGTGACCAGCAGAGCTGGCGCAAGGCGCTCGCCGACACGGTCGCCGCCTGACGTTCCCGCGGCGACCGCGCGTGCCGTCGTACCGGTTCCGTCGGTGCGGCGGCACACCGCTCGATCGGCACACCGTTGCGACGGGCCGGCGGCCGGCAGGTAAGCTTGCCAGCCACCGGCCCGCCCGCACGGGCGTTCCGGGCGCGTAGCTCAGTGGGAGAGCACTCGCCTTACAAGCGAGGGGTCGCAGGTTCGAAACCTGCCGCGCCCACCCCGCACCACAGGCACCGTGGCGATCCCGTAGAGCGGGGATCCGGCGGCTGACCGCAGCGACGGTCCCGACCGGCCTCCCGTGGAGACGTACATCGGGCATACTCGCCTGGTGGATCAGGGACGCCGGATCGCCGAGCGCATGTACGACGCGTTCAACCGCCGGGACGTGGCGGCCATCGAGACCATCTTCGCCGGCACCTTCTACAGCCATCCGTTGCGGGCCACCGGCCGGGGGCGCGTGCAGCAGGCCTGGCAGCAGATGTGGGCGCAGCATCCCGACCTGAGGGTGACCCTGAAGGATCTGGTCGCGGACGGAGAGCGCGTGGCGACCCGGACCGAGATGGTCGGCCTCGCCGACGGCTCGACGGCGACGATGCTGGAGATGTTCACCTTCCGCGACGACCGGATCGTGGAGCTGTGGGGCCTGTCGGCGAAGCCGCAGGCCGCCCCCGACCGGCCCGAGGCGTGAGGCGCTGCCGTCGTGGTGGCCCGGGCGACGCCCCCGGGCCCGAGGCGGGGAGACACCGGTGAGCTACGCGGACGTCAACGGGTTGCGCCTCTGGTACGAGGAGCACGGCGACGGACCGCCGCTGGTGCTGTTGCACGGTGGTTACGGCTCGACGGAGACGTTCGCCCCGATCCTGCCGGCGTTGGCCGAGCGTCGCCGGGTGATCGCGGTGGATCTCCAGGGCCACGGCCGGACCGCCGACGTGGACCGACCCCTGCGGTACGAGTCGATGGCCTACGACGTCGCCGCGCTGCTACGCCACCTCGACCTGCCCGGGGCGGAGGTGCTCGGCTACTCCCTCGGTGGCGGGGTGGCGCTGCGTACCGCGATCCAACACCCGGAACTGGTGCGTCGGCTGGTGCTCATCTCCACCCCGTGCCGGCGGCGGGGCTGGTATCCCGAGGTGCTGACCATGATGGCCGGCCAGGACGAACGGGCGGGCGAGCAGATGCGTGGTACGCCCCCGCACCAGCTCTACCAACGGATCGCCCCCCGGCCCCAGGACTGGCCGCAGCTGTGGGCCAAGTCCGGTGCCCTGCTGCGCCACGAGTACGACTGGTCGCCGGAGGTGGCCGCCCTCGCCGTACCGACCCTGCTGGTCTTCGCCGACGCCGACTCGATCCCGGTCACCCACATGGCCGAGTTCTACCGGCTGCTCGGCGGTGGCCACCGGCACCCGGGCGCAGACGGCACCGGCCGCCCCACCTCCCGCCTGGCGGTACTCCCCGGCCTCACCCATCACGACATCCTCACCACCCCCCTCCTGCCCCAACTGGTCGTCCCCTTCCTCACCCACCAGCTCCGCTGACCCCGACCCGCCGAGGTCACCCCACCACCGGTGCGGTGATCAAGAGGTATTCGTCAGAAAAGCGGTGCAGGCTGACGTGAACCTCTTGATCACCGGACTGCTCCGGGGGTTTCGAGGCGGTGGCGGAGCCAGGGGACGAGGGCGGTGGCCTGGGCCTGTTGGAAGGCACGGACGGTGGGGATGCCGGCCGGTGGCGGGCGGCGGGCGCTGTCGGTGAAGAAACCGGCCAGGCCGGCATAGAAGCCGGTCAGGGTGGCGGGGTCGACATCGGCGGTGAGTGGCAACCGGCGCAGCAGCGCCTCGGTGTCGTGCCCGCCGTGCAGCCGCACGTTGACCAGCAGCAGCGCCGTGTCCAACCAGGTGGGCCCCCGGCAGGCCCACGGCCAGTCCACCACGGTGACCGCACCGTCCGCGTCGATCAACAGGTTGTCGGCCCGCACGTCCAGGTGGCACAGGGTGTCGCCGGTCAGCCCGGCCAGCCCCCGGTCGGCCGCCGCGCACAACTCGACCAGGTGCGCGGCGACCCACGGGTCGAGCCGGGGCGGCGGGTCGGCGACGATCCGCCGCCAGCCGGCGAAATCGTGGGCCAGCCGCTCGGCGGCGGTCGGCACGTCCGGCACCGGGCTCGGGGTGAGCGTGTCGGCCAGCGCCTCCAACGCGCGCAGCACCGGGTCGAGGTCCGCGGGCCGCCACGGCGTGTGCGGGTGCCGGCCGTCGACATCGGTGAGTACGAGCGCCACCCACTCACCGTCGTCGTGACAGCCGAGCAGCCGGGGCGTCGGGGCGCACCGGGGCAGTGCGGCCGTGTGCCGGGCCTCGGCGCGGTGCATCCGGGGGGTGTCCGGGTTCTGCGCCGAGCTGACCGCCTTGACGAACGCCCGTCGCCCGTCGGCCGTCAGCACCCGGTCGGCCGTGCCGGGGGAGTATCCACCGGGCTGGGAGACCGCTTCGACCACCCGGTCACCGATGATCCGTTCCACCGCCTGCCGGACATGCCCGGGCAGCTCATCCCACCCGATCCTGCCCCCACCCGCGTTCGCATCCGCCATCCCCCCACCCTGGCGAGCACCCCACACCCCAGGCAACCCGATTACCCCACCCACCCCACGTACCGCCCCACCCCCGTCCCCGTCCCCGCCCTCGTCCCGTCCCCGCCCCCGCCCCGTCCCCGCCCCCGTCCCCGCCCTCGTCCCGTCCCCGTCCCCGTCCCCGCCCCGTCCCCGCCCTCGTCCCGTCCCCGCCCGCGCCCCGTCCCGGTGATCAAGAAGTTTGCGTCACCCCACCGGCCCGACCTGACGCAAACCTCTTGATCACCCGCCCACCCCCACCGCTGTTTTCGGTGATCAAGAGGTTTACGTCATTCCGCCCGGGTGGGTTGACGTAAACCTCTTGATCACCGGGGCGGGGACGGGGGAGGGCGGGGACGGGGGAGGGGCGGGGGCTCGGCTGGGGCATGGGTTGGGGTTGGGGGGGAATGCGGGCGGGACGGTTCTGGGGAGGAGTGACGGATGAGGGGTCCCACCGGATTGACCATCGGTGTGCTCGGCTCGTACGGCGGTCGGAACCTCGGTGACGAGGCGATCCTCACCGGTCTGCTGGCTGACCTGCGGGAACAGGAGCCGAACGCCCGGATCATCGTGTTCTCCCGTAATCCGGCGCACACCGCGCTGGCCCACCCCGACGTCGAGGCGGTGCCCTGGGAGGGCGTGAGCCGGGTCGACTCGGCCGAGGTGCTGGCCCAGCTCGACCTGCTCATCCTCGGCGGGGGCGGCATCCTGTACGACAAGGAGGCCCGCCGCTACCTGCGCGTCGTGCGGGTCGCCCAGGAACGTGGGCTGCCCCTGCTGACGTACGCGGTGGGGGTCGGGCCGCTCAGCGACGGGGTGGACACCGGCATGGTCCGGGAGACGCTGGCCGGGGCGACCGAGGTGACCGTCCGGGATCAGGAGTCCCGGATGGTGCTGGAGGAGGCCGGGTTGCTCAACCCGATCACCGTCACCGCCGACCCGGCGTTCCTGTTGGAGCCGGAGGACTTTCCGGCCCGGCTGCTGCGCGAGGAGGGGGTGCCCGCCGGCAAGCGGCTGGTCGGGCTGAGCGTCCGGGAGCCGGGGCGGGCCGCGGAACGACTCGACGTCGACGGGTACCACCGGTTGCTCGCCCAGATCGGCGACTTCCTGGTGCAACGGATCGACGCGCACGTGCTGTTCGTACCGATGGAACGCGACGACATCCGGCACTCGCACGGGGTGCTGTCCCACATGATCGCCGCCGACCGGGGGCGCATCCTGCACGGTGACTACTCGCCCCGGCAGGTGCTCGGCCTGATGAAGCACTTTGACCTGGCGGTCGGCATGCGGCTGCACTTCCTGATCTTCGCGGCGATGGTCGGCACCCCGTTCCTGCCCCTGCCGTACGCGGGGAAGGTCTTCGACCTGGCCCAGCGGCTCGGCGTGCCGGCGCTGCGCGGCGTGGAACGTGAGGTGGAGGGTCCGCTGCTGGCGGAGGTCGACCGGCTCTGGGACGAACGGGACTCCCGCCGCGAGGCCACCGCCCGCCGCGTCGCCGAGGTGTGCGACCAGGCCCGAGGCACCTCCCAGGTCACCCGGGCGGTGCTGGACGGCCTGCGTTCACGCACCCTGGCCCGGATGGCCGCCTGATCGGCGGGCAGGCGGCCCGGATGGTTGTGTGATCGGCGGGCACGAGGCCCGGATGGTTGTGTGATCGGCGGGCACGCGGCCCGGATGGTTGCCTGATCGGCGGGCAGGTCGGTTCCCGGCAACCGGGGCGGGGTCAGAGCACCGGGCCGCGCCAGCGGTAGCGCCACTGGTCGCCGGCCGACTCCAGCTCGTAGATGTGGGCGTCGGCCAGCCCCTGCGGGCCGAGGTGGTGATGGGTCAGCGGGGGCCGGTCGTTGCTGTCCAGCTCGACGTCGACCGCCTCGCCGTCAGCCGGGCCGTCCGCCAGGGGAATCCGTACCGTCGAAGACATGCGCCCATCCTGCCAAGCCGGACGCCGGGCCGCAGGGTTTGCCGGGACAGCGGGACGGCTCCGACGGTCCGGGCCGCGCCGGTCGGCCGGCAGGGTCGGGGTGCGGGTATCGTCCGCTGATGGCGGAGATCCAGATCGACCCGACGCTCGCTCCGGTACTGGCCCGCACCGGTGACGAGCGGGCGGTGCTCGACGCGTTCCTCGACTTCCACCGCGCGGCCGTGCTGCGCAAGGCACGGGGCTTGACCGACGCCGAGGCGTCCCGTCGGCTGGTGCCGTCGGCGACCACCCTGGCCGGCATCCTGCGGCACCTCACCCTGGTCGAGCGGAACTGGTTCCCGTTCCTGCTCGCCCCGGCCCCCGGCGATGTCTTCCCCACCTCCGAGGAGGACGCGGCGGCCAGCTTCGCCCTGATGCCGGGGGAGACCCTCGACCAGCTCACCGACGGCTACGAGCGGGCGTGTGCCCGGTCCCGAGAGTTGGCCGCCCGGTTTCCCCTGGACCATGTGGTCGCGCAGCCGCAGCTCGGTGAGGTGTCGCTGCGTTGGATCATGGTGCACATGATCGAGGAGACGGCCCGGCACGCCGGGCACGCCGACATCCTCCGTGAGCTGACCGACGGCAGCACCGGCGCGGTCTGACCCCCTGCCGGAGCACGACGTCAGCCGGGCCGGTGTGGGCCGGGCGTGGCGGGGAACAGCCCGGTCGGATACTCCATCCCGTCGTGGGTGCAGGCAGCCGCAGCGACCCTGGCGGCGTACCCGGTGGCCGGCAGCAGCGCCGCCCCGCGCAGCCGGGCGGCGATCAGGCCGGCGGCGAAGGCGTCGCCCGCCCCGTTGGTGTCGACCACCGCACCGGGCGGTGTCGTCGTCGGCACCCGCACCGGGGGCCGGTCGCCCGGGTGGACGTCCGCGCCGTCCGCTCCCCGGGTCACCACCACCGTCCGGGGGGCGAGCGCCGCGGCGACCGCCGGGGCCCGGTCGCCCAGCCGGACGCCGCTGACGAAGACCAGGTCCGCCGCCTCGGCGAAGGGCCGGTGGTACGGGTCGTCGCCGTCCCAGTCGTGCAGGTCGGTGGAGAGCAGCACGCCCGGGGCCAGCGCGGCGCGCAGCGTGGGCAACCGGCCCCGGACCCAGTCGATGATCGAAACGTGGACGTGGGCCGCGCCGCCGGCCAGCGCGGCCAGTTCGGCGCGCGGGAACGGCGGCTCCCCACGCCACGGTCGGGGGTCGTAGAGCGCCATCCGGCGGCCGGCCGGGTCGACCAGGTTGACCGACCGGCGGGTGCCCCCGGGATCGTCGGCCAACACCGACCGGATGCCGGTGCGGGCCAGCGCGGCGCGGACCACGTCGCCGGCCGGGTCGACCCCCAGCACGTCGACCACGGTCACCGCCAGTCCGAGCGCTGCGGCGGCCAGCGCCACCCCCGACCCGGTGTTGCCGACCCGCAGCTCGATCCCGGGAACGGTGACGGAATCGGCGAGGGGCAGCGGCAGCGCGGGCACCCGGGTGCGGATGTCGACGCCCAGCCCACCGACGACGAGCAGGTCCACCATGGCGTCGACGGTAACCGGGCGCCGCCGCCTATCCTGGCCCCCGGGCGTCGACGAGGGGGAAACTGTGCTGGTCATCCACGGGGTGTGGCTGGTCGGGGCCGGTCTGGCGGTGTGGGCGGAGGATTCCACCCGCCCGACGCAGGTGCCGCGCCGCCCCGGCCGGGCCCCGCGCGAACGCCCCCACCCCTTCGCCGCCGAACCGGCCGCCCTGGGCGCGTTGTTCGGTGACCGCCCGGCCGACGCCGTGCTGCTCACCCTCCCCACCCGGGCCGGTGCGCCGCTGCACTCCCCGGAGCTGGTCCCGACCACCGTCGGGGAACCGGTCCGCGGCCCGGTCACCCTCGCCGCCTGGCGGACCCCCGCCCTCCGGTACGCCCCGGACGACGCGTTCGCCCTGCTGCGTACCCTCGACGGGCTCGACGCCGTGGTCGGGGCGGGCCTGCGGCACCTCGCGGAGCTTGCCGACTTCGCCGCCGACCTGGTGGCCCGCGGCCGGTTGCTGCCCGGTGTGGCCGACCGCCCGCCGGGGGAGGTGCCCCGGTCACCGGCGGGCCGGCGGGCGGGCGGCCGGTCGGTGCCGTCGGCGGGAGCGGCGGTCGGATGGGCGGTGTGGCGACCCCTGCTCACCGGCGCGGACGCCGCCTGGGCCCGGTCGTTGGCCCTGGCCCTGCCGCCGGCCACCCGGGCCGCCGTCGACACCCCCACGCCCACTTCCCGCTCCCGTTCCGGGTCACGCCGGCCGACCGGCCTGCGGTCCGAACCCGGGGAGGTGTCGCCCGGTTCCGGCACCACCACGGCGGCCCGACCCGGTGTCGACGTGCCGGCCGGGGCCTGGTCCGGTTCCGACGCGGTGGCGGGCGCGCGGTCCGGTATTGCCGTGGTCGGGTCGGCAGGTCTGGTCGCCGACGCGGTGGACCTGCTCACGGATGCCGCCGCCCGCCGGGTGCTGGCCGACACCGACCTGGTCCGGGGCGGTCGGCGCGACGGCGCGACGGCCGGTTGGCTGGCGGCCCTGACCGGCCCGCAGCGGCGTTTCACCGCCGAGCCCACCGCGTTGGCCACCCTCCGCACCGAGCTGGACGCCTGGCAGCGCGACGCGGTGGGCGGCCCGGTCCGGGCCAGTTTCCGGCTGGTCGAGCCGGCCGACGACGAGATCGTCGAAACCCTGACCGTGGTGCCGGCCGACCCGTCGACCGTCATCGGGCAGGGTGGACGGTGGCGGATCGAGTTCGGCCTCCAGGCCGCCGACGAGCCGGGCCTGCACGTGGCCGCCGGTGACATCTGGCGGACGCCGGAGCGGTTGCCGGCGCTCGCCGGCCGGTGGAACGACCCGCAGGAGACCCTGCTGGCCGAGCTGGGCCGGGCCGGGCGGCTCTGGCCGGAGCTGGACGAGGCGTTGCGCAGCCCCACCCCGGAGCAGTTGGAGTTGGACGTCGAGGGTGCGCACCGGTTCCTGCGTGACGGCGCACCGGTGCTGCACGCCGCCGGCTTCGGGGTGCTGCTGCCGTCGTGGTGGCGGCGGCCGTCGGCGCGGCTCGGCACCCGGTTGCGGGCCAGCAGCCGGACCGCCCCGGGCACCGTCGCCGCCACCTCCGGGGGGCTCGGGCTGGACGCGCTCGTCGACTACCGATGGGAGGTGGCGCTCGGTGACGAGACGGTCGACGCCGACGAGTTGGCCGCCCTGGCCGCGATGAAGACCCCGCTGGTGCGGCTGCGGGGCCGGTGGGTGGAGCTGGACCCGAAGCGGCTGGCCGCCGGCCTGCGGCTGCTGCGTTCCCCCGGCGAGCTGACCGTCGCCGACCTGCTCAAGATGGGTCTGACCGGGGCGGACGACCCGGAGGCGCTGCCGGTGCTTCAGGTGACCGCCGACGGGCCGCTCGGTGACCTGCTGGCCGGGCAGGCCGAACGGCGGCTCGTCCCGCTGGACCCGCCGCCCACCTTTCAGGGAACCCTGCGGCCCTACCAGCGGCGCGGGTTGGCCTGGCTGGCCTTCCTCCAGTCGTTGGGGCTCGGCGGGGTGCTCGCCGACGACATGGGGTTGGGCAAAACCGTGCAGCTGCTCGCCCTGCTCGCCGGGGACCGACCGGACGCCGGGCCGACCCTGCTGGTGTGCCCGATGTCGCTGGTCGGCAACTGGCAGCGGGAGGCGGCCCGGTTCACCCCCGGGTTGCGGGTGCACGTGCACCACGGCGCGGACCGGGCCCGGGGAGCGGAGTTCGAAGCTGCGGTGCACGCCGCCGACCTGGTGCTCACCACGTACTCGGTGGCGGCCCGGGACGCGGTCGCGTTGGCGTCGGTGGGCTGGCACCGGCTGGTTGTCGACGAGGCCCAGGCGATCAAGAACGCCGCCACCCGGCAGGCCGAGGCGGTCCGGGCGCTGCCCGCCCGGCACCGGGTCGCCGTCACCGGTACGCCGGTGGAGAACCGGCTGGCCGACCTCTGGTCGATCATGCAGTTCGCCAACCCCGGCCTGCTCGGCCCGGCCAGCAGCTTCCGACAGTCCTACGCGGTGCCGATCGAGCGGCACGGGGACGCCGACGCGGCGGCCCGGCTGCGCCGGATCACCGGCCCGTTCGTGCTGCGCCGGCTCAAGACCGACTCCTCGATCATCTCCGACCTGCCGGAGAAGCTGGAGATGGAGGTGGTCTGCAACCTCACCGCCGAGCAGGCGTCGCTCTACCGGGCGATCGTCGACGAGATGCTCGCGAAGATCGAGTCCAGCGACGGGATGGAACGGCGGGGCCTGGTGCTGGCCACCATGACCCGGCTCAAACAGGTCTGCAACCACCCCGCCCAACTGCTGCGCGACGGTTCACCGCTGGCCGCCCGCTCGGGCAAACTGCAACGGTTGGAGGAGATCGTCGACGAGGTGCTCGCGGCCGGCGAGAAAGCCCTGCTGTTCACCCAGTACGCCGAGTTCGGCGCGCTGCTGCGCGGCCACCTGTCGGCCCGCTTCGGTCGCGAGGTGCTCTACCTGCACGGCGGGGTGGGCAAGGCCGACCGGGACGACCTGGTCACCCGCTTCCAGTCCCCGGACGGACCGGCCCTGTTCGTACTCTCCCTCAAGGCCGGCGGTACCGGGCTCACCCTGACCGCCGCCAACCACGTCGTACACGTCGACCGGTGGTGGAACCCGGCGGTGGAGGACCAGGCCACCGACCGGGCGTTCCGGATCGGCCAACGGCGACGGGTACAGGTCCGCAAGTTCGTGTGTGCCGGCACCGTCGAGGAGAAGGTGGCCGCGATGATCGCCGACAAGCGGGCCCTGGCCGCATCGGTCGTGGGCAGCGGCGAACAGTGGGTCACCGAGCTGTCCACCGGGCAGCTGCGGGAACTGTTCACGCTGGACGCCGGGGCGGTGGTCGAATGACCCCCCGGCGTGCCGGACCCCCCGCCGACGGCCCCGGCACGGCTGATCCTGACCCGGTCGGGTCGGGGCCGACTGGTCCGGCGGCGGAGGGCTCCGGGGTGGGGGGCGCGTTCGCCGACTTCGGCCCGCCGCGTCGGGTCGACGGCGGATTGCGGGCGCGCAGCACCCGGGGGGCGATCGGGGTCTCCTGGTGGTCCCGGCGGTTCCTGGAGGTGCTGGAGTCGTTCGCGCTCGGCACTCGACTCACCCGGGGCCGGGCGTACGCCCGCCGGGGGCAGGTGCTCCGGCTCGACGTGTCACCCGGGCGGGTCGAGGCGAGTGTGCAGGGTTCCCGCCCCCGGCCCTACCCGGTGGTCATCACCCTGCCGCCGTTTCCGGAGGCGCTCTGGGCCCGGGTCGAACGCGAGCTTGCCGGTCAGGCGTTCTTCAGCGCCCGGCTGCTCGCCGGTGACCTACCGGCCGAGTTGGAGGAGCTGTTCGCCGGTGCCGGTGCGCCGTTGTTCCCCGACTCGGTGGGGGAGCTGACCCAACGCTGCGGGTGCCCCGACTTCGCGGTGCCGTGCAAGCATCTCGCGGCGACGTTCTATCTGCTCGCCGAGGCGTTCGACGCCGACCCGTTCCAACTGTTGCACTGGCGGGGCCGCAGTCGCGACGCCCTGCTGGGCCGGCTCCGCTCCCTGCGCGCCGAGGCGGTCGGCCGGCCGCTGCCTGCCGGGGCGGTCGGGTCGTCTCCGCCCGCCGTCGTCGACCCTGCCGCCGGGCGGCAGGGTGTCGGATCGGCGAGCGGGCCGGCCGGTGTTCCGGTGTCGCGCGTACCGGACGGTGGGCCGGACGCCGGTACGCCCGATCGGACGTCGGGGCCCGGGTCGTCGGTGGTGGAAGGGGTGGCATCCGGGCCACCGAGCGCTGTGGCGGGGGCGGCCCGGGTGCTCGCCGACCTGCCCGACGCGCCGCTCACCGAGGCGGTGGACCGGTTCTGGCTGCCGCCGGTGCCGTTGCCGGACCGGCCGCCCATCCTGGCCACCGGTCCGGAACTGCTGCTGCGGCAACTCGGCTCGCCCGCTGCGACGATCGGCGGCCCCGGCCTGCTGGAACGCCTGCGCCGGGCCTACCAGGCCCTCGGCCCGTCCTGACCAGTGGTCCGCCCCGACCCGTGACGGTTCATGGTCGACACCAGTGGGGCGATGTCGGGGTGTCCCCGTCGCGTCGACCCCGCACCATCGCCACCCTGGTGTCGACCATGACGCGGGTCAACGCCAGCGGTGCCGGAAATGCCACATCAGGCCGGTGTTGGCTGCCACGAGCACGACGCACGCGGCACCGGCCGTCCGTCCGGCCACGACGGTCATCGCGGGCAGCGACGCCCACAGGATGACGGTCAGCAACATCAGCCAGCGTCCGCGCCGGGCCCGGATCCGATGGTCGAGTCTCGCGAAGAACTTCGGGTCGCTCTCCCGGAGCTGCCGGGTGATCTGTTCGAATCTGCGCTGATCCTCTTTGCTGAGCATGGCGGTGCCTTCCCCTCACGGCTGTCAGCGGTTCGGCGGCTTGTCAGCGGTTCGGCGGCTTACCCGCTCCGGCTGCGGGTCACGCCCTCCTGCTGCTGCTACTTTCGGTCCCACCCACCAGCCGAAGGGGACAGGCCGACCGAAGGCGCACCCGGCCGACCGAACGACGCAGAGCGGTCGACGGCACCGCGACAGACCGGCCGACACCGGGCCCGGCTGGCGGACGGGCGCGGCGAGGCTGCGGGTGGCCCGGCCCGGCCTGAGGGTGGGCGGGCCGGGTGAAACCGGGCTGCGGGGGCGTGCGGTGACTCTTCGCCCAGGCTTACCGGTGGCTTAAGTTTCGCTGTGCCGGTGAACGTCGGATGCGGTGACGCGTACCGCTGCGTCGTGACGGCAGGGCTGCCGACGGACACGTCGTCCCTGCTGGGGACGCCGCCGGCCGACCGGGGTGTGGCAGCCCGGCTGATCGGGGTGCTGAGCTGCGGCTTAAGTGCCCGCCGGGGCCGCCGCGACCCGCCTTGAAGGCGCCGCAACCCTTGGCTACCTTCCCCGCAACGACTCCTCCGGCAGCCGCCGCCGCACCCCTGCCCGCCCCCGGCCGCAGTGGTACGACGCATCGAAAGAAAACGGGACCGGTACATGGCCGACCAGAAGGTGCCACCGCGCCGACCGCACGCCACCGACGAGAGGCGTTCCGGCGCACCCTACGGCGAGCCGACCGCCGGACCCCCGCCGGTGTCCCGGGGACCACAGTGGGTGGGGCCCGAGGGGTTGGGTCGGCAGGCGTTCCACCAGCCGGCCGGCACCGGACTACCGCACCTGGACGACGACGGCGACGCCCGCGACCGGGTCGGCCGGCGGCGCGCACTGGTCGCGCTGGGCGGCACCGCCGCCGTGGTGGCCGGCGGCGCGGCGCTGGCGATGAGCCCCCAGGTGCGCGGCCTGTTCGGCGACGACGCCGCCGGGGACGCCACCGGCGTCACCGCCACCGACGGCACCCCGGCCCGCCCGAGCGGCCAGCAGCCCAGCACGGTACGCACCTACACCGAGCAGAACGAGAGCTACATGGGCTCCCGGGCCGGTGCGGCGCTGAAGAAGAACTCGCCCAGCGGGGGGCGTACCTTCTCCGGCCCGGCCGACGCGGCGGCGCAGACCCGGGTGACGGTGCAGACCGTGCTGGCCAAGGACCCGGTGCGGCACCTGGCCGGCCGGGCCACCTTCGGGGCCACCCCGAAGGTGCTCGCCGACATCAGGCGGATGGGCATCGACGCCTGGGTACGCCAGCAGCTCGACCCGGAGAAGATCGCGCCGAGCGCCGCCGAGCTGAAGCTCGCCGAGCTGCCCACCCTCAAACTGACCAGCCAGCAGCTACGCGACCAGCGGGAACAGCTCAACGCGCGGGGCGCGCAGCCGGAGCGGGAGATGGTCGACGGGACGCTGGCCCGGCAGATCTGGTCGGAACGGCAGCTGTACGAGGTGATGGTCGACTTCTGGAACGACTTCCTGCACGTCGCGGCGGACTTCGACGGCGGTGAGGCGTACCGGAACTCGTTCGATCGGGACGTGGTCCGCAAGCACGCCATGGGCAGCTATCCGGACATGCTGGTGGCGGCGAACAGGCACCCGGCGTTGCTGCTCTACCTCAACCAGAACGACTCCCGGGCCGACGCGGTCAACGAGAACCTGGCCCGGGAGAACCTGGAGCTGTACTCGGTCGGGGTCGACGGCGGCTACACCGAGAAGGACGTCCGGCAGGCCGCCCTGCTGCAGACCGGCCGGGGCGTCGACGACGGGCGGTACGTCTTCCGTCCCGAGCGGCACTACCGGGGCAAGGTGAAGATCCTCGGCTTCAGCCACCCCAACGACTCGACCGACCCGAAGAAGGCCGACCAGGTCATCGACGCGTACCTCACGTACCTCGCGCTGCACCCGTCGACCGCCAGGTACGTGGCCCGCAGCCTGGCCACCCGGTTCGTCTCGGACACCCCGCCGAAGTCCCTGGTGGACCGGCTCGCCAACATCTACACGGTCAACAGGGGCTCGGTGAAGCCGCTGCTGATGTCGCTGTTCAGCTCGTCGGAGTTCTGGGCGGCGGTCGGGCAGAAGGTGCGCCGACCGATGGAGTACCTGGTCGCCACGTACCGGACGCTGGGCGTCGGGCCGCAGGCCGGGCCGGGCTTCCGGCAGGGCGACAGCAAACGCACCGCCTTCGCCCAGGGGCTGCGCCAGATCCACGACAAGCTGCGCGAGCTGGGCCAGTACCCGATGGGCCAACCCACCCCCGACGGCTACCCGGACGTCTACGTCGCCTGGACGTCGGCCGGCACGATGGTCAACGGCTGGAACGAGGCCGCGGAGCTGATCGCCGGCCGTCGCACCCAGTTCACGTACACCCGGCCGGAGAAGCTGGTGGCGAAGCCGCCGCCGACCGCCGGGGCGTACGTGGACGCGTTGGCCCTGCGGCTGGTGCACCAGAAGCTGTCGGCGCGGGAGCGCACCCTGATCCTCGGGGTGGCCGGGGTGTCCGCCACCGCACGGGTCGACGCCACGTTCAACGGGGCGATCGCCGCCGTCGCGCGGGCGATCCTCGCGTCCCCCCAGCACCACCTGCGGTGAGGCAGACGATGGACAAGCCGGTGACGCACCCGAGGGAGAAGACCGTGCCCGCGTTCCCCCTGCACCCCGAGTGCCCCGACCTGCGCCGCCTCGCCGACGACCCGACCGAGGCGCTGCTGCGGGCCGAGGCCGACGTCGTCGCCGCCGAGAACGCCGCCGAGGCCGACCGCTACCGCCGGCTGGAGGACCTGGAGGAGGCCCAGCAGGACGGGCGCGGGGTGACCCGGCGGACGTTCGTCGCCGGGGCCGCCGCCACCGCCACCACGCTGGCCACCGCCCAGTTCGTCACCACCTCCGCCTCGTTCGCGGCGACGAGGACCGGCACCCTGATCCACGTCTTCCTCTACGGCGGGCTCGACGGGCTCAGCCTGGTCGCCCCCGCCGACGACCCGGTGCTCGCCAGGGCCCGCCCCGACCTGCTGCTCGGCGGCGACTCGCTGGCCCTGGGCCGGGGCTTCACGCTGACCAGCGCGTTCGCCCCGTTGGAGAAGTGGCTCAGGGCCGGTCAGCTCGGGTTCGTCCCGGCGGTCTCCGACGAGCGGTTGTCGCGCAGCCACTTCCAGGCCGCCGACGCCTGCAACCTGGGCGGTCTGCCCAGCGAGACCGGTGGCCGGGGCTGGCTGGACAGCCTCGTCGACGCCCTCGGCAAGGGCACCGCGTTCCGCAGCGTCGGCATCGGCAGCACGCTGCCCCGCTCGCTGGTCGGCACCAACGGCGCGTTGTCGCTCAACAGCGTCGGCTCGCTGCGGCTCAACGGCGACGACCGCTACCGGGCGGCCACCGAGAAGGCGATCCGGGGCCTGTTCACCGGGATCAACCACCCCGTCGAGGAGGCGGTGATCGAGGGGATGGGTGCGTTGGCGACCGCCCAGCAGCTCGCCGCCAAGCCGTACCAGCCGGCGGAGGGCGTGACCTACCAGGGCGTCGGGTACGCCTTCCAGCAGCTCGCCCAGCTGATCAAGGGCGGGGCGAACGTCCGGGTCGCCACGGTCGGGATGGGCGGCTACGACACCCACGAGAACCAGGGCACCCGCCCCGGCGGTCAGCTGCACCGTCGGCTCGGCGAACTGGCCGGCGCGATGGCGGCGTTCTTCACCGACCTGGGCGACCGGGCCGCCGACGTCACGATCATGGTGTCCAGCGAGTTCGGCCGTCGGGTCGCCTCCAACGGCGGCGGCACCGACCACGGCCACGGCGGGGTGGTCACCATCCTGTCCGGGCGTCGGCTCGCCGGCTCGCTGCTCGGCAGGTGGGACGGATTGAGCGATCTGGACTCGGGAGACGTACCTGAGTACAACAACATGTTCGACGTCTACGGTGCGGTGGCGCAGGGCCGGTTCGGGCTGACCACCGCCCAGGTCGACAAGATCTTCCCGAGGAAGAAGTACACCCCGATGAAGCTCTACGCGTGACCTATCAGGACATGCACGCCGCCGGCCGTCGCACCGGGGAACCGTCCCGGTCCGGCGGCCGGTCGGCTGCGTCCGTACGCCCGCCGCCCGCCCTGCCACGACGGGGGTCGGCCGGTCGGCGGGTGGTGTCCGGGCTGTTCTGGGTGGGCCTGGTGGCCGCGGTGCTGCCGTGGTGGCTCGACACCCCGGCCGGTTCGTTGGCCGGCACCGCCGACGTGCTCACCGCCGCCGGTCGGGTCACCGGCCTGGTCGCCGGCTACCTGCTGCTGGTGCAGGTGCTGATGATGAGCCGGCTCGGGGTGCTGGAACGCGGGGTCGGCGGCGAGCGGCTGTCCCGGGTGCACCGGGACCTGGGCGCGACGCTGCTGGTGGCGGTGCTGGCCCACCTGTCGCTGCTGGTGGTCGGCTACGCGCGCACCCAGGGCAACCCGGTCACCGCCCAGGTGGGGGTGCTGCTGCGTGACTTCGACGACATGGTGTCCGCGTTCGTCGCGGCCGGCATCCTGGTGCTGGTCGGCTGCACCGGCATCCGGGCGGTCCGCCGGGCGGTGCCCTACGAACTCTGGTACCACCTGCACCTGACCAGCTACCTGGCGCTGCTGCTCGGTTTCGGCCACCAGTTCAGCAACGGTGCGCAGCTCTTCCCACCCGGCCCGGTACGCACCGGCTGGATCACCGGCTACCTGCTGGTCGCCGCCGCCCTGGTGTGGGGCCGGCTGGTCGCGCCGCTGCTGCTCAACCTGCGGCACCGGCTGCGGGTGGCCGACGTGGTGGCGGAGAGCCCCGACACGGTGTCGCTCTATCTGACCGGTCGTCGGCTCCAGCAACTCGACCTGCTCGGCGGGCAGTACCTGCGCTGGCGGTTCCTGACCCGGGGCTGCTGGTGGCAGTCACACCCGTTCTCGCTCTCCGCCGCCGCGAACGGCCGCTGGCTGCGGCTGACCGTCAAGGTGGTCGGCGGGCACACCGCCGACCTGCGCGACCTCGACCCCGGCACCCGGGTCTGGGTGGAGGGCCCGTCCGGCACGTTCACCGCCGCGCACCGGACCCGGGACCGGGCTCTGCTGATCGCCGGTGGCAGCGGCATCGGACCGCTGCGGGCGATGCTTGAGGAGTTGCCACCCGGCGCGGCCCTGATCTACCGGGCCCGCACCCCGGCCGACGTGCTGCTGCACCACGAGCTGGACTGGTTGGCCGAGGCCCGGCAGACGTCGGTCTGGTATGTCATCGGCTCCCGGGACGACCCCGGCCCCCGCCAGGTGATGAGCCCGGACGGGCTGCGCCGGCTGGTGCCCGACCTGATCCGCCGCGACGTGTACCTGTGCGGGCCGGAGGGGCTGGTCGAGTCGTCGATGCGGGTGCTCCGCCAGGCCGGTGTGCCCCGCCGGCAGATCCACCTCGCCCCGTTCGAGCTGTAGGAAGGCACCTGACATGCGTCGCGCGCTGCTCGCGATCACCGGGCTGGCCGCCGGCACCACCGCCCTGGTGGTGCTCAAGGGCGCACCGGACGCCCGCCAGGTCGCCCAGGACCTGCCGGCCGGTGCGCCGGGCGGCACCACTGCGGCCACACCCGGCGCGGCTCCGGAGCGGGCCGCCGCGAAACCCCGACCGACCGGCCGACCCGACACCACCGCGGCCCGCACCCCGGGGGCGGGCCGGACCGGCACCGGAGCCGGCCCACGCAGCACCCCGGCCGCCCCGAGGACCAGCGCCGCCGCGCCGAAGTCGACCACCCGCAAGGTCACCGGGCCGGTGGTCGTCACGGAGTTCGGCAACGTGCAGGTGCAGATCACCGTCACCGGCACGAAGATCGTCAACGCGGTGGCCCTGGAACTGCCCCAGGGCGGCCAGTCCGACCTGCGCAGCAACCGGGTCGACGACACCTACAGCGGCACCTCCGGCACCGTGGTACGCCAGCAGGACGCCAACCTGGACACCGTCTCCCAGGCGACCGCCACCAGCAACGGTTACCGGCAGTCGTTGCAGGCCGCCCTCGACCAGGTGCGCTGATGACCGCGCCGGTGACCCGGCCCGGCCTGCGCCGGGTCGAGCAGGTGATGGGTACGGCGATCAGCCTGGACCTCGCCGACGACCTGCCCGCCGCCATCCTGCGCGAGTTGGCCGACGACACGTTCCACTGGCTGCGCGAGGTCGACGCCCGGTTCACCACCTACGCCGAGGACAGCGAGGTGCGCCGCGTCGACCGGGGGGAGTTGCCGCTGTCCGGGGCGTCGGCGGACCTGCGGGCGGTGCTGGCCCGCTGCGCCGACCTGTGGGGCGACACCGACGGCTTCTTCGACGCGTACGCCACCGGGCGGCTGGACCCCTCCGGTTACGTGAAGGGCTGGGCGGCGCAGGTCGCCTCTGACCGGCTGGTGGCCGCCGGGGCGGTCGACCACTGCCTCAACGCCGGCGGTGACGTCCGGGTACGCGGGCACTCGTCGTCCGGGCGGCCGTGGCGGATCGGCGTCCGGCACCCCTGGGACGCGTACGCCACCTGCCTGGTGCTCACCGGCACCGATCTGGCGGTCGCCACCTCGGGCGTCTACGAGCGGGGCCACCACGTCGTCGATCCCCGGCGGGGCGGCCCGGCCCGGGGGCTGCGCTCGGTCACCGTGGTCGGCCCGGACCTGGGCGTCGCCGATGCGTACGCCACGGCGGCGGTGGCGATGGGCGTGGCCGGGATCGGCTGGCTCGACCGGCTGCCCGGCCACCTGCACGCGGTGGTCACCGACGACGGTCGGCTGCTGCGCTCCACCGCCCTGCCGCTGGCCGACTGACCGCCCGTGCCGAGTGTCACCAGGTCGGTGGACGACGCGCGCCGACGCACAGGTCGGCGGCCCGCAGTCCGGGGTGCTCCGGGCCGTGTGGGGTGCGGGCGTTCACCGGGCCGTGTGGGGTGCGAATTTTCACCCGGCCGGGCGCGGTGTGGGCTCTCACCCGAGCG
Source organism: Micromonospora sp. NPDC049257 (assembly GCF_040678915.1). Lineage (NCBI taxonomy): Bacteria > Bacillati > Actinomycetota > Actinomycetes > Micromonosporales > Micromonosporaceae > Micromonospora > Micromonospora sp. NPDC049257. Next base: position 440,222 of record NZ_JBFAQU010000002.1, on the reverse strand, counting down.
TGCCCGGTGCGGGCGTTCACCGGGCTGTGCGGTGGGTGCCGGCCGGACGGGAGCCGGTCGGCCGGGGGCGGCCGGGTCGGGAACCGGCGGGCCGGGTGTCCGACCAGTGTCGGGGCCGTCGCCGGTGGGGTGGTTCGGTGCCGCCGGTGTGCCGCATCTCGTCGTCCCTGGCCATGTCCTACCCCCGCTCCGGTGGCGCGTGCGCGCCGTCGTGGTGTGCAACGAGTCCGGCGTCGGCGGGGACGTTGGCGGGAACCCGACCCCGCCGACGCCCGTCCCGTCGCGCCCCGGCGGTCAGTGGCCGCGGCGGGGCAGCGGGAGCTGGCCGGGCAGCAGCTCCGGGGTCAGCGTCACCCCGTCGGCCCGCAACGCCCCGATCAAAGTGTTCTGCAACAGGTACGAGTCGGGCAGCTGCCAGCGGGCCTGCTCGGGGGCGACCGCCCAGCGCACCGGTCCCTCGGGCAGCCTGGTGGGGGGCGCGGGGATCCACGAGCCGGTGCCGTGCCGGACCACGTGGAAGCAGTGTTCCAGCTCGGGGCGCAGCGGGTCACCGGGGCGGACCAGGAACATCCACCGTCCGGTCGGGGTCACCACCACCGGACCCCGGGCCCCGGGGCCGGCGGGGTGGCCGGGCACGGCGTCGAGCAGCCGGCGGCCCAGGTGCGCCGACACCTCCAGCACGTCGAACGCCCGACCGGTGGGCAGCAGCACCCCGTGCGGGCGGCTGCGCCACCAGGTGGCCACCCGGGCCGGGTCGGTGCTCGCCCCCCGTTCCCAGTTCTCCAGCGCGGGATGGCAGCCGACGGTGGGACAGCCGGCCCGGCCGCACACGAAGCGGCTGCGCGCCAAACAGGCGCCGGGGGTCACCTCCCAGCCGTGCACCGCGTACCGCACGGCGATCCGGCGCAGCCGGACCCGTTCGATCGGCGACAGCTGGGCGACCCGTGGCCCGACGTTCCCCCACATGTCCCGTGCTCTCCTCTGGCCTCGACCGGTCACCCGCCACCCCTCACGTCGAGCGCCGTCACTGTCGTGATCCGGGATCGTTGACCTGACGAACGGCTCATGCAACTTGCACGAAGGTACGAAAAGCAGGTGTACGAACGACGTACACCCTGTGCGACCAGCGAATACCTGGGACGGACGGATCGGAGGCGCCCAGTGCGGGTCGTCCGGAGCCCGGTCGGACGACCCACGAGGGGGAGGAACGGGAGAAGATGGACGAGCTTCCGATAGGGCGGCGGGTGGCCTACTGGCGCGGACGGCGCAAAATGTCCCAGCAGGTCTTCGCCGACCGACTCGGCAAGTCCAAGAGCTGGGTCGACAAGGTCGAGCGCGGGGTCCGCCGGCTGGACAAGTTCTCCGTGCTGTACGAGATCGCCGTGATCCTCCGGATCGACGTGCAGCTGCTGCTCGGCAAGGACCCGGAACGGCGCAGCGACGCGTTCAGCTGCATCGACCAGGTCGAGGTGCAGGAGATCCGGGCCGCCCTGGAGCAGTACGCCTCGATGACCGTCTACTTCGACGCCGTGGCGTACCCGCCGCCGCTGTCCGACATGCGCAAGGCCGTCACGCACGCCTGGCTCACCTACCAGTACGGCCGCTACGGGATGCTCACCCGGGCGCTGCCGAAGCTGCTGCGGGAGGCCCAGGCGGCCGACGCCGGCTACGGCGGGGAGCAGGGCAAGGAAGCCGCCCACCTGCTCGGGCAGGTCTACCAGATCGCCTCCTCGGTCCTACGCAAGCTCGGCGAGTGCGAGCTGGCCTGGTTGGCGGCCGACCGGTCGATGGCGGTCGCCCAGCGCGCCGACGACCAGTTGCTGGCCGGCGTCGCCACCGCCCGGGTCTGCAACGCGCTGGTGGCGATGGGCCGGGCCCGGCCCGCCCTGGAGCTGAACGTCAGCATCGCCAACCGGCTCGCCCCCGGCGGCATGAACGACAGCGCGCCGGACCGGCTCTCCGTCTACGGCATGCTGCTGTTGCAGGGCGCGATGGCGGCGGCCCGGTTCGGCGACTCGGACACGGTCGAGGACCTGCTGCACGGGGCCCACGAGGCGGCCCTGATGCTCGGCGGCGACGAGAACCACTACTGGACCTCGTTCGGCCCGACCAACCTGGAGCTGCACCGGGCCGCCGCCGCCGTGGAGCTGGGCGACGGCGGGCGGGCCGTGGAGATCCACCAGCGCATCCCCGAGCCGAGCTTCAACGGGCTGCTGCCCGAACGCCGGGCCCACCACCTGCTCGACATCGCCCGGGGCTACGCCCAGCTCGGTGACGTCGCCAAGGCGGGGGAGATGCTGCTGCGCGGTGACCGGCTCGCCCCGTCCGAGATCCGCTGCCGACCCATCGCCCACGAAGTGATGTCCGACGTGCTGCGTCGCACACGGGGTGCGTTGCCCGCGCCGATAGCGGAGTTGGCTGAGCAGATGGGAGTCGGAGTATGAACACGGCGGCGGCCGGATGAGCGGCAGCCCCCACCAGAGCAGTGAGCACCGCGGAGTGCTCTACGTCATCGCCTGCGGTTCGCCGCTGGCCCGTCACCTCGATCGACTCGTCGGCCTCGCCCAGGACGACGGCTGGGAGGTCTGCGTCGTCACCACCCCCGACGGGGCCAAGTTCGTGGACCGGGCCGAGCTGGCCCGGCAGACCGGGCACCCGGTGCGTACCCATTACAAGAATCCGGGCGACCCGGATCTGCTGCCCCCGGCGGACGCGATGGTGGTCTGCCCGGCGACCGTCAACACGGTCAACAAATGGGCGGCCGGGATCACCGACACCCTGGCGCTGGGCCTGCTGGTCGAGGGGCAGGGCCGGGGGGTGCCGGTGGTGGTGGTGCCGTTCACCAACGCGGCGATGGCCGCGCACCCGGCGTTCCGGGCCGGTCTGCAACGGCTGGGCGAGTGGGGTGCCACGGTGCTCTTCGGCGACCACGTCTACCCGCTGCACCCGCCCGGCACGGGGGAACGGCACCTGCACACCTTCCCGTGGGAGGCGGCGGTGGCGGCCCTGCCCGACCGGTCCCGGGCCGCCTCGGCCGCCTGACCCGCCGGACGGGCGTGGGCGTGGCCGCCAGTGCGCGCCGGTAAGCTGACCGGCCGTGAGCACAACCGCGTCCCCGCCGTCCGTCGCCGACGTCGTCACCGAGCTGGACCGGCGTTACCCGCCGGCCTGGGCCGAGGAGTGGGACCGGGTCGGTCTGGTGCTCGGTGAGCCCACCGACCCGGTCCGCCGGGTCTACGGCACGGTGGACGTCGTTCCCGAGACGGTCGCCGAGGCCCTCGCCGCCGGGGCCGACCTGATCGTCGCGCACCATCCGTTGCTGCTGCGTGGTGTGTCCTCGGTCGCCCCGACCACCTGGAAGGGGCGGATCGTGCACGACCTGATCCGCGCCGGGGTGGCCCTCTACGTGGCGCACACCAACGCCGACATCGCCGCGCCGGGTGTCTCCGACGCGCTGGCCGCCCGGTTCGGGCTGACCGGCCTGCGTCCCCTCGCGCCGTCCGCCCCCGGTGCCCCGTCCGCCGGTGGTGGTCGGGGCATCGGCCGCATCGGCGAGCTGCCCGCCCCGCTGACGTTGGCCGAGCTGACCCGGCACGCCGCCGCCGTCCTGCCCGCCACGGTCTGGGGGGTTCGCGCCGGAGGCGATCCCGGGCGTATCGTGCGTACCCTCGCGGTCAGCGGTGGCTCGGGCGAAGGTTTCCTGGCTGCCGCGTCCGCCGCCGGGGTGGACGCGTTCCTCAGCTCCGACCTGCGGCACCACCCCTCCGGTGAGCACCTCGCCGCCGGTGGGCCCGCCCTGTTGGAGGCCGCGCACTGGGCGACCGAACGACCCTGGCTGGACGACGTGGCCGCCCACCTGCGGGCCGACTTCGGCGTCGAGACCGTGGTGTCCGATCTGGACACCGACCCGTGGACCGTGCACGCCGCCGCACCCGCGATGGACGACAAGGAGCCCCGACCGTGAAGGCTGAACCCCAGGTCCAGCGCCGCCTGCTCGATCTCCAGGCGATCGACACCACCCTCGCCCAGCTCGCCCACCGCCGCCGGTCGCTGCCCGAACGGGCCGAACTGGAGGGCCTGGCCCGGGAGCTGTCCGCGCTGGAGGACGAGCGGGTCCGCGCCCAGGTCGCCGTCGACGACCTGGACCGCGACATCGCCCGGCTGGAGAAGGACATCGACCAGGTCCGGGCCCGCAAGAGCAAGGACGAGTCCCGGTTGGCCAGCGGCAGCGGGCCGGCCCGCGAGCTGGAGGCGCTCCAGCACGAGCTGGTCTCCCTCAACCGCCGCCAGGGTGACCTGGAGGACGCCGAGTTGGAGCTGATGGAGCAGCGGGAGACGGCGCAAGCCACCCTCGACGGGATCGAGTCCCGGCTCGCCGAGACCCGGGACCGGCGGGCCGCCGCCGAGCAGCGCCGCGACGAGAGCCTCGCCGCCATCGCCAAGGAGGAGGAGTTCAAGCAGGGCGCGCGCAAGCCGCTCGCCGCGGACCTCCCCGCCGACCTGGTCACCCTCTACGACAAGATCCGCGCGGACACCGGCCTCGGTGCGGCGCTGCTCACCGCGGGCCGTTGCGGTGGCTGCCGGCTGGAGCTGTCCGGCGCGGACCTGGCCCGGATCCGCAGTTCGGACCCGGACGAGGTGGTCCGCTGCGAGGACTGCCGGCGGATCATGGTGCGTACCAACGAGTCGGGGCTGTAGCCCGGTGGCGGTACGCGCGGTCGTCATCGAGGCCGACGGCGGGTCGCGGGGCAACCCCGGGCCGGCCGGTTTCGGTGCCGTGGTCCGGGACCCGACCTCCGGCGAGGTGCTGGCCGAACGCGCCGAGGCGATCGGGACGGCCACCAACAACGTCGCCGAGTACCGGGGGCTGATCGCCGGGCTGGAGGCCGCCGCCGAGCTGGGCGCGGTCGAGGTCGACGCCCGGATGGACTCCAAGCTGGTCGTCGAGCAGATGTGCGGCCGGTGGCAGATCAAGCACCCCGGGCTGCGTCCGCTCGCCGCGCGGGCCGCCGCCCTGGTGGACCGCTTCGACACCGTCCGGTTCAGTTGGATCCCCCGGGAACGCAACCGGCACGCCGATGCCCTGGCGAACGCGGCGATGGACGCCGCCGTCGGCAAACCGTCCCGCGCGGTGGCCGTACCGGCCGGCGGCGAGGCGTCCCGGTCTCCCGGTGACGAGCCGTCCCGGTCGGTGGCGGGCGTCGACTCGCCGGGCCGGGCGCAGGCCCGCGAGGTGGCCGCCCGTGCCGCCACCCGCAGCGCCGGGACCGACCCGGCGACCGCCAAGGCGTCCTGGGAGCCGAGGCCGAGCTTCACCGCCACCCGGCTGATCCTGGTCCGGCACGGAGAGACCGAGTGGACCGTGCAGCACCGCTACGCCGGCCGCGCCGACGTGCCGCTGTCCGAGTCCGGCCAGGCCCAGGCGCGGGCCACCGCCACCCGGGTGGCCGCGCTGGCCCCGTCCGTCGCGGCCGTGCTCAGCTCCCCGCTGTCCCGGTGTACGGCCACCGCCGAGGCGATAGCCGGGGCGCTCGGCGGTCTGCCGGTCCGTCGGCAGGCCGACTGGGTCGAGTGCGACTTCGGCGACTGGGACGGCCACACCTTCGCCGAGGTACGCGACCGGTGGCCGGGCGAACTGGACGCCTGGCTCGCCTCCACCCGGGTGGCCCCGCCGGGCGGTGAGTCGTTCACCGAGGTCGGGCAGCGGGTCGACCGGGCGATGGTGGCGCTGCGGGAGGCGTACCCCGGGGAGACCGTGGTGGTCGTCTCGCACGTCTCGCCGATCAAGCTGGCGTTGCGCGACGCCCTCGCGGCCGGCGACGCCATCCTGCACCGGCTCTACCTGGACGCGGCCGGCATCTCGGTGCTCGACATGTGGCCCGACGGGGGCGTCGCCGTCCGCTCCGTCAACGACACCGCCCACCTCCCGACCCGCTGATCACGGATAGTCCGTCGGCCGGCCCGGGACGTCCCGGGCCGGTTCGTCGTTTCCCGGTTCGTCGTTTCCCGGTTCGTCGTGAGTCGCCGCATCGTTCGTCGTGGGTCGATGTGTCGGCCCGTGCGTCGCGCCGTTCGGCGCAGCCGGGCGGCCGTTGAGCGCATCGTCGCGCGCCGATTGAACGTGATCGGGTTCACCGGGTCGTAGCGTCCGGCCGTTACTGGCCGGCACGACTACCGGAGGTGGGTCAGATGACCGCTGCCGAACCGGAGACGCCGCGTGCGGCGTCGTCCAGGGCGAAGGACCACAGCCCCTGGAACTGGTTGCTCTTCATCCCGATCGTGGTACCGCTGATCCCGATGTTCTTCAATGCGGACTCGCCCCGGTTGTTCGGCTTTCCGCGCTTCTACTGGCTGCAACTGGTCTGGATCCTGCTCGGCGTGGCCACCACCACGCTGGTCTACCAGATGACCAAGAAGCGGGGGCACCGGTGAGCGCGAGGAGTGAGCCGGGTTTGCGAGCCCCGCAGTCGCGAACGGAAGAGGGTCCGGTGAGCGCGAGGAGTGAGCCGGGTTTGCGAGCCCCGCAGTCGCGAACGGAAGGTGGCTCGGTGAGCGCGAGGAGTGAGCCGGGTTTGCGAGCCCCGCAGTCGCGAACGGAGGGGGTGCTCTGATGTGGCGCGATCACTTGACCGAGATCATCGTCTTCTCGGCGCTGTTCCTGCTGGTCAGCGGCATGGGTTTCGTGGCGGCCCGGTGGCGGGCGCCGAAGGACATGGCCCACCTCGACGAGTGGGGGCTGGGCGGGCGCAGCTTCGGCGGCTGGATCACCTGGTTCCTGGTCGGCGGTGACCTCTACACGGCGTATACGTTCGTGGCGGTGCCGGCGCTGATGTTCGGGGCGGGCGCGGCCGGGTTCTTCGCCGTGCCGTACACGATCGTCATCTATCCGCTGGTGTTCCTGGTGCTCTGCCGACTCTGGTCGGTGTCGCACCGGCACGGCTTCGTCACGCCGGCCGACTTCGTCCGCCGCCGGTTCGACTCGCCGGTGCTGGCGCTGCTGATCGCGATCACCGGCATCGTCGCGACCATGCCGTACATCGCGTTGCAGTTGGTGGGCATCGAGGCGGTGCTCAAGACGATGGGGGTCACCGGGGACAGCGCGGTGGCGCGGCACCTGCCGATCATCATCGCCTTCGCGATCCTGGCCGCCTACACCTACCAGTCGGGGCTGCGTGCTCCGGCGCTGATCGCGTTCGTCAAGGACACCCTGATCTACATCGTCATCCTGGTGGCGGTGATCTACCTGCCGTACAAGCTGGGGGGTTGGGGTTCGATCTTCGACGCGGCGGACGCGAAGTTCGCCGCCTCACCCAATCCGAACGACGGCATCCTGCTCAACGCCAACAACCAGCTCCAGTACGTCACCCTGGCGTTCGGTTCGGCGCTGGCGCTGTTCCTCTATCCGCACAGCATCACCGGCGTGCTGGCCAGCCGGAACCGGGACGTGATCAAGCGGAACATGTCGGCGTTGCCGGCGTACAGCCTGCTGCTCGGCCTGATCGCGCTGCTCGGTTTCATGGCCATCGCGGCCGGGGTGAAGCCGCTGCCCGGGGCGAAGGAGGGCACCGTCGACAGCAACACGGTGGTGCCGGTGCTGTTCGACCAGCAGTTCCCGGACTGGTTCGCCGGGGTGGCGTACGCGGCGATCGGCATCGGCGCGCTGGTGCCGGCGGCGATCATGTCGATCGCGGCGGCGAACCTGTTCACCCGCAACATCTACAAGGAGTACCTGAAGCGGGACGCCAGCCCGGCCCAGGAGGCGAACGTCTCGAAGATCACCTCGCTGGTGGTCAAGGTCGGCGCGGTAGCCTGCATCGTCTTCCTCGACCCGCAGTTCTCCATCGACCTCCAGCTCATCGGCGGTGTGATCATCCTGCAGACGCTGCCGGCGGTGGCGCTGGGCCTCTACACCCGCTGGTTCCACCGGGGCGCGCTGATCGCCGGCTGGGCGGCCGGCATGGGGTTGGGCATGTGGATGCTCTACCAGATCCCCAACCCGGCGTCGAAGCGCGCGCACTTCGGCGGGTCGGCGTTCCCGCTGTCCGACTTCGGCTTCGACACCAAGAAGACGATCTATGTCGGCATCGTGGCCGTGCTGGTGAACCTGGTGGTGGCGGCGCTGGTCACGCTGGCACTGCGGGCGGCGAAGGTGGCCGAGGGAGTGGACGGCACCACCCCCGACGACTACTTCGCCGACGAGGGCGACCCCCGCGTCACCCCCGACCCCGCCCGCGCCACCGACCCGGCCCGCGAACCAATCGCCTAACCCCGCCTCCCCGCCTCCCTGCCTCGCCCCCGCCTCCCCGCCTCGCCCCCCCGCCTGCCCCTGTTGATCAAGAGCTTTACGTCAACATCCGACCAAGAACTGACGCAAACCTCTTGATCACGCGACCGGCCCGGTCACCGTGCCCCGGGTCGGCCGGCTGGGGCTGGTGATCAAGAGGTTTGCGTCAAGTTCGATCTTCAAGTTGACGCAAACCTCTTGATCAACGGGGGTGGGCGGGGAGCGGGGCGGGGGCGGGCGGGGGGTGGAGGGGGGGCGGGTGGGGGTGGGGTTAGGGGCGGCGGGTGCGGGTGTCCAGGGCCTGGTTGAGGCGGGTCAGGAGGGTGGCCAGGGTGTCGCGGTCGGTGGGGGTCCAGTCGGCCAGGATGTCGCCGTAGAGCCGGGTCCGGGCGGCCCGGACGGCGGCCATCCGGTGCAGGCCGGCGGGGGTGGGAGAGATCACCGTGCCCCGGCCGTCGACCGGGTCGGGGGCGCGGGCGATCAGGCCGTCGCGTTGCAGCGCCGACACCTGGCGGGTGACCGTGGAGCCGTCGAGGTTTAGCCGGGCGGCCAGCGCCGAGACGTTCTGCGGGCCGGTGGTGTCCAGGTGGCGCAGGATCACGTACGCCGCCCGGTCGAGGACCCGGTGCTCGGCGCTGCCGGTGGCCCGGCGGGTGGCCTCGCCCAGCCGCATCAACAGGGCGACCTCGGTCTCGATCCGGCCGAGGGTGGCCTCGTCCGACTCCGTTCGCTTCGCCTGGTCGTCGCTCATAGCTGTATGATACAACAGAATTAACTGTATGATACAGCTATCTGTGGCTTCGGCCCGACAGGAGGCGGAGTGGACCGGCGAACCGAGCCCCACCGCAGTGCCATCTACGCCACCACGCTGGTGGCCTTCCTCGCCATCGCCGGTATCGCCGTGGTGGACCCCATCCTGCCCGCCATCGGCACCGCGATCGGGGTCACCGCCTGGCAGGTCGAGCTGCTCTTCACGGCGTACATCGCGGTGATGGCGGTCGGGATGATCCCGGCGACCCTGGCCAGCGGACGCTTCGGCTTCAAACCGGTGCTCGTCACCGGCGTCTCGGTGGTCGGGCTGGCCGCCATCGCCGCCTCGTTCAGCAACGACATCGTGCAACTGTCGGTGCTGCGCGGCGTCTGGGGGCTGGGCAACGCGATGTTCTTCGCCACCGCCATGGTGGTCCTGGTCAACCTCGCCAACGACCGGGAATGGGTGGTCGGCCTCTTCGAGACCGCACTCGGCCTCGGCTTCGCCGTCGGCCCGCTGATCGGCGGCCTACTCGGCGAGATCAGCTGGCGACTGCCGTTCTTCGTCTGCGGCATGTTCATGGTGTTCGCCCTGCTGGTCGCCGCCCGCAAGCTCCGTGAGCCGACCAACCGGCAGCCGCCCGTACGACTGGGGCAGATCTTCGCCACCTACCGCCGGCCGGCGTTCCTCATCCTCTGCGTGGTCACCGCCGCCTACAACTTCGTCTTCTTCGTGGTGCTCGGCTACACGCCGCTCTTCCTCGGCCTCGACGTCATTCCCCTCGGCCTCGCCTTCACCGGCTGGGGCCTCGGCCTGGCCGCCGGCATCCTGCTCATCGGCCACCGGCTCGCCCACCGGATCGGCGCGGTGCAGACCGTCGGGGTGGCCCTCGTGGGCCTGCTGGCCTGCATGGTCCTCTTCGCCACCTCGGCCGGCACCGCCGAGTCGCTCGTGGTGCTCGTCGTCGCCGGCCTGTGCATGGGCCTGGCCAACGCCAACCTCACCGACCTGGCCCTCGGCCTCGGCTCCGCCGACCGCCGGGTCGCCACCGGCGCGTTCAACCTGGTCCGCTGGGGTGCCGCCGCACCCGCGCCGATCCTGGCCGGCAAGCTCGCCGAGCACAGCCTGACGCTGCCGTTCTGGGTCGGCGCCGGGGTGCTCGCCGTCGGCCTGCTCGTCTACCTGACCTTCGCCCACCTGATGGCCGCCGGCTACGGCGAACGGCTGCGCTGGTCCCACTGGAACCGGGCCGCCCGGCAGGCCGAGCACGAACCCGTCGGGGAGGCCTACTGAACGGCCCCGGGGCTGCTCAGCCCAGCGCCCGCCAGAGCAGGTAGAGACCGATCGCCGTACCGAAGCAGACGATCAGCGTCCGGAGCACCACCGGCGGCAACCGGCGGGTCACCCGCGCCCCCACGTACCCGCCGAGCATCGTGGCCGGCGCGACCACCGCGACCGCCGCCCAGTTGACCGGCCCGAACAGGGCGAACACCACAAGCGTGGTCAACCCCACCACGGCCGACAGCAGGTTCTTCACCGCCGACACCCGGGCCAGCGTCGCATCGAGCACCAGGGCCAGGCCGGCCACCAACATCACCCCGAGCGCCGCGCCGAAATAGCCGCCGTACACCGTGCCGACCGCGACCATCGCCTGCACCGTGAGGGTACGGCGGCGCGGGCCCAACTCGGCCGGATGACCGACCAGCCGGCGCAGCGGCCCCTGGAACGCCAACACCGCCGTGGCCCCGAGCACCAGGAACGGCACCACCAGGTCGAACGCCCGCGCCGGGGTGGCCAGTAGGAGCAGACAGCCGACCCCCGTGCCGAGCACCGCCGTCGGCAGCAACGGCCACAGCGTCCGCCGGTGCGGCAGATCCATCCGGCTGCCCGCCACACTCGCCGCATAACCGGGAAAGACCGACACCGAGTTGCTGACGTTCGCCGCCACGGGCGGAATGCCCACCGCGATCATCGCCGGAAAGGTGATCAGGGAACCACCGCCGGCCGCCGCGTTCACCGTGCCCGCGGCGAGACCGGCGATGATCAGCAGTACGGCATCGGAGAGGTCCATGGTGCCCAGAGGCTAGTACGCCCTGATCAGAGCCCCTCCACCGCGTCGACCGCGTACCATTTTCGGGTTTGTTACGCCCCGGCCCGGGGTGAGATGGGCGCGGGACGCCGCGCCGTTAGGATGGGGACGCGACGGACGAGTCGACCGGGCGGTCGCGTCGGCGGGCTGCGGCCCGCCGCCGAGGAACGTCCGGACTCCACAGGGCAGGGTGGTTGTTAACGGCAACCCGGGGCGACCCGCGGGACAGTGCCACAGAAAACAGACCGCCGACCCCACTCGGGGACGGTAAGGGTGAAACGGTGGGGTAAGAGCCCACCAGCACCCCGGGTGACCGGGGTGGCTAGGTAAACCCCACCCGGAGCAAGGCCAAGCAAGGGCCGTCACCGCAAGCTGACGACCCGGCGCAGACGCTTGAGGGCTGCCCGCCCGATGTCTGCGGGTAGGCCGCAGGAGCCTGCCGGCGACGGTAGGCCGAGATGGATGGCCGCCGCCGGTGCGGGCCCCGCAAGGGGTACGCGCCGCGCACAGAATCCGGCGTACAGGTCGACTCGTCCGTCGCCCACCAGCTCAGAGCCGTGATCAAGGCTCTGAGCTGGTTCTATGTTCGGGCGTCGATGGTCGTCCTTGGTCATCGTTAGGTGGCATTTGACGGCCCGGTGACGGCCCAGACGGCCCAGAGACGGCCCAGGAATCCTTGACTCTCGGATCAGTTGGACCCGTTCTGCGGTGGCCTGCTGAGGGCTCGGTGGCGGCCTGGTCCTCGTCGACGGCGGAGGGCCTGCGGGATGGGGCTGGGTACGTCCTGGCGGTCGAGCTGCTGGCGTGACCCGGATACCCGGTGGCAAGCCAGTCCCGGGGTTGGACTGGTGCGGCAGCCGGAAGCCCCGACCACGCGACCAGGCCGACCCGCCGGCTTCCGTCACGGCCTCGCTGAACCTGGTCCCTCTGGTTGGTGGGGCGGTGTCCCGGCGGCTGTCGGCGGCTTACCGCCCCGGTGCCGTAGGCGTCCGGGGCGGCTTGCCGCCGGCCGGGCTTGCCGCCCCGCACCGCGCGGAGCGCGGTGCCTTGATCCAAAACAGAACAATTCAGCAGCAGTGCAGGGTGCGTGGTAGCGGGTACGCAGAAGCGATAAATCGCTTACAAAGCTCTGTGCGCCGGGGCTGAACGCTCGGAAGGCCACCCACGCCAGGGCTCATCAATCTGCTGCCAGACGGCACCGTTGCTGTCCGGGCACCTACGACGTCATGGCCCTTGCCTGGTTCCGCGCAACAGCAGAGAACGAGAGGAATCCTCACAATAGCCAGGTGTCGGCGGGTCACGCTAGGTATGTAAAGACCTGGAAGGATGGAGGTATGACTGACGAGGGCAGCGCCCCGGCCGGCGCGATCCATCAACTTCCTCAGCAGCGGCTTCCTGCTGACAGCTTAGATGCCCCTTACCAGCCCATCGTCGACTTCGCGGATTGGTCTAGTCCTCATTTCGACTTGACGGACTGGGAGGCGGCCTATGATGACTTCGTGAGCCGAGCTGCACTTTGGCCACCACAGATATTGCATGGGACTCAAAGAAAGCTAGACCGTGAGGCGGCGGCAGAAACCGGCGCGGTTGAGGGCCTCTACGAACTCGCTCCAGGGGCTACACGTACGATTGCCGAGGAGTCGGAAGGATGGGAATCAGCTCTCCCGCCGCGAGGAATTGGCCTGTTTGATTCCCAGATTGGTGCCTACCAGGCGGTTCGTAAGTGGGCTGACACGGATACGCCGATCACGGAGGCGGATATCCGGGAGCTGCACGCCATTCTGTGTCGCGCGCAGGATACCTACAAGGCGACCGCACTCCTTAATGGGGAGCAGAGGCAGATTGATCGCCCCCTCCCAAAGGGTGAATACAAGACCACGTCGAACTTCCGCTATTTAAGGGACGGTAGCTATGCCGAATACGCACCTCCGATTGATACCAGTCCGGAGATGCGTCGTCTCATTGAGCAGATGCAGACCGTTGAATTCACATCGGCCCATGAGCTAATCAGGGCGGCGTACGTGCACCATTCCGTAGCGAAGATTCATCCATTCGTTGATGGTAATGGCAGGGTGTGTAGAGCGCTTAGCTCTGTCTATTGTTATCAGCTTTGCGGGCTTCCGCTGATAGTTTATGGGGATCGCAAGCAGGCGTATTTTCAGGCTCTTGAGGCTGCAGACAAAGGTGACACCCGGCTGTTCGTTTCGTATATTGTGGACCGAATGATAGACACCCTTGGTCGCGCTCAGCAAGAGGCTACCGGTGCACAGACGCTGCCATTCGCTGCGAGTATAGTTCAGCTGCAATCTCTTGTTGCTGCCCGCTCGACGTTGACAATTGGCAGCGCCCGCAAGGTGGGAATCGAGCTGGGTAGGTACGTTGAGAGTGAGGTGCGGCAAAGGCTGCGAAGCCTGCCTAGCGATGCTGGGCTGAAAGCCGAAATGGAGTCCCCTCGTTTTCAGGGTGAGACGATTCCAAGCTTCCTTGGGTTCCCCGACGACTTCAATGAGGTATTCAGTCGAGAAGTCGATCTCCACCTGCAAAGACCTGCCGAGGTGTCACTATCGGTGGCGTTTGGGGTGGGTTACGCTAAACGCTTAGATTCTCGCTTTACGTTCATTCTTGTCGGCCGCACAGGCGAGTATCGTAGCAGCAGGTTTTCGAACCTGCCTGACGTTTCATTAAGGTTCGAGGATGTCTATCCCTCAGTCGGGACAGGCGCGGAAACCCGAGTCGACCTTTTTGTGGATGGCCTCATGGCGGCCATGGTGCAAAGTGTTATCTATGAGCTCCGCCAAGTGCTGCGACAGTTGGGCCATGATGAAACATAGAACTTGATCGTTGCTGACCCGGCTGTCATCGGCCCGCCCTCCTGGGGATCTGGCAGCTGCCCGGCCACCACGTCAATCGGACTTTGACGGCTCCCACGAGCGTTGGTGGATTGGGCGGTGGTCTGCTCGACTTGCTTGGGTCGATGGCAGGCGGGGCGGCTCAGGCATTCACCCCCAGATCGCGACCCATCGACGAATCCCCGCGATCCTAGAGCCAGCGTGCGTGAACTGCTCTAGCTCTTCTCCTGGAGCAGTCGGTAGGTTCTGACGACTGTTCCGACGACTCCGTTTGTTCGAGTGAGGCTTTGGTGTTCCAAGAGTGCCGTGCCCACATCGACAGCGAAAAGAGCTGCTAGTTCTGCGTCCGCAAAAACCTGGCGCTGTTCCGTTTCCGTCTCAAAACACCCGTCCCGCTCTGGCGCGTTTCGGTGGGGTGCGGCGTATGTCCCGCGCCCGTGATCGGTGACCACCAAGTCAACCTCGCGCAATGCGGCTATAGCCTGACGAACTGTGCCGCGCGCTGCCCGGAACTCAGCGGTAAGTGCACTCTCGGTCGGCAAGAGGGCTCCGGGCGGGATGGCACCACTCTCGATGCGCTTTCTGAGCTCGTCGGCGATGGTGCGGTAGCGGGGTTGGCCGTAGTGCGGGGTGGGCACCTGTTCACCGTACCTGGCACTTGTTGTACCAAGTGCCAAGCAAGCGACGTGTTTCGACGTCTAGACAACTCGTCCACTTGTAGATACGTTTCCTGGTGTGCGGCCGGGGTGACGGCTCGTGTCAGGGGTGGTCGCGGTGTCGGCCCTGGCCGCACCTATGCGCGGCGTCCCTGTGGGACCGGTTGCGGTAGCCGCGTAGACAAGTTGGCTCGGTGATACCCGACCCGTCCGGCGTCGGACGGTGCGCCGTGCCTTCATCCGGGCCGGCGGCCGGCCACCTTCGTTCGTGGTTGGCCGCCGGTTCCTCGTCTACCTGTGGAGGTGCGATGTCCGGCTCTCATCGTCGACGCGGTTGGTTGTCGTCCTGGTGGCCCCGCCGACGCACGCCGATCCCGACCACCAGCAACAACACGCCTTCGGCGTCATCCGGCGGATCGGGCGGCCCTGCGCCCTGGTGGTCGGTCGACGTCACGCGGGAATTGCCCGTGCTGCGGTATGCGCCGTTGATGACGGTGGCTCAGGCGCATCGGGGCCATGGCGGGCGGTGGACACGATGACCCGCCCGAGCAAGCCGGCCCCGGTGACGAGTCACCCGGACTGGTGCACGCCGGAGCGCTGCGGTTACCTGGTGCCGCCGGTGATGGCGCACATGGCCCGTCGTCATCGCGGCCACATGCTGCGGGTTGGTGAGAAGCGGGCGAGTGGACTCGTCGTCACGTACCTGATCAGTGCGGAGACTCCCGGTACTCCGCTGGTGTGCGTGCACGCGTCGTGTCGGGCGGGGAACGCCTGGGCGGAGTTGTCGCTGTCGGAGGCGGCCGAGTTGGTGGAGCAGTTGCGCGGGTTGCTGGCGCAGGCCGGCGGGCAGGGGGCCGACGATGAGTGACGGCTTCCCGATGATGAACCGGCGGCGGCCGGTGTCGCCTCGGCCGGTGGTGTGTCCGCCGTGGTGCCGGGGTTGTGGGCCGAACGATCCGATGCACCGGGGGTACCTGGCCACGATCGGGCGGGAGAGGACCGGGTGGGTGAGTCTGCAACTGCTCATCGACCGGTTCACCCGCCGCGACCCGGCGATCAAGCTCGACGCGACCCACTACGGCACCACGCAAACCGTGCTCCTGACGCTCACCCACGTCGACCGGCTCATCGAGGAACTGACCCACGCCCGACACGCCATGCAGGCACAGGCCGGGCGACACGGGCGGACGGGAGAGACGCGGTGAACACCAACGGCCGGCGGGCCGCTGCCGTTCGTGGTCCTGGTGGGCGTCGTGGGCAGGCTCCGCGTGGGGCGGTGGTGGTGCCGGCGGTGCCGGAGCGGCCGGCTGGGGGGACCACCTGGCAGACGTTGGAACGTCTAGGGGGTACGGTGACCGGTGTGCATGGCCGGGACTGGCGCCCTCGCTACCTGCAACTCGCCGAAGAGTTGCGGGCGAAGATCATGAGCGGGGAGCTTGCCCCCGGCACGCTGATGCCCAGCGAAACCGAGCTGGCCGAGTCGTCCGGGCTGTCCCGCACGAGCGTCCGCAACGCCATCCGGCAGCTCCGCGAGTGGGGTCTGGTCCGTGCGGAGCAGGGACGCGGCACCTACGTGCGGGCACCCCGCCAGCGGGTACGCCGCCGCAACACCGAGCGGTACCAGTGGGAGAAGGACCGGGTCCTGCTCGACGAGGACGAACGGTTGAAGACCGGCGCGACCGAGCACGACACCGGCCTGACCGTCGACGACCTCAAGTTCCACGCCGAGTACACCCGCGTCGATGCTGATGACGAGATGGCGGCGGCCCTCCAGGTCGAGCCTGGTGCGCCGCTGCTACGCCGGGTCTACTGGACATCCTCGCGGCACGAGAACGCGCCGCTGACCGTGTCGTACTCCTACCTGCCCTACGACCTGGTCGCCGCGAACCCGGACCTGCTCGACGCCAGCAAGGAACCCTGGCCCGGCGGCACGCAACACCAGCTCTACACCCTCGGCATCGAGCTGGACCGCATCGACGACGAGATCCGCGCCCGGCCCCCGTCGCCGGATGAAGCTGAGCTGTTGGACATCGATCCGGGTGTCTCCGTGCTCACCGTGCGGAAGACTTCCGTCGACACCACCGGCCGGGTGGTCGAGGTGGCGGACGTGGTGATGCCGGGGGACCGGACCGAGCTTGTTTACTCCCACAAACTCCAGCGGTGGAAAACTTGACGCAGCTCGTTTCGGTCATCACCCCGGTCCACGCGCCCAGCATCGAGTACCTGGCTGGCGCGTACGCATCGCTGGCCAAGCAGGAGATGCCGCCGGGGTGGGACTGGCAATGGCTCGTCCAGGAAGACGGACAGACCGGAGCCCTGGCCGACGTACTGCCCGACGACCCCCGGATTAGCCTCGGCACCGGTCGTCCTGGCGGGCCTGGTGTTGCCCGGACCCTTGCCCTTTCCCGGGTCACCGGGGAACACATCAAGGTCTTGGACGCCGACGACCAGTTGACTCCGGGCGCGCTGGCTCGGGATATCGCCGCGTTCGACGCGCATCCGCAGATCGGGTGGACCACCTCGCGGGTGCTCGACCTGCTGCCCGACGGGTCGACCGCCGGATGGGACAAAGACCCAGCGGGCGGGGTCATCGACCGGGGCGCGGTGCTGGCCTTCTGGCAGGCCAACGACTACCGCGCATCCGTACACCCGGCGACCCTGTGCCTACGCCGGGATCTCGTCTTCGCCCTCGGCGGCTGGATGGCCCTACCCGCCTCCGAAGACACCGGCCTGCTCCTGGCCGCCAGCGCCGTCACCGCCGGCTACTTCACCCGTGAGTACGGCCTGCTGTACCGGAAATGGCCCGGCCAGGTCACCAGCCAAGCCGCACACCGCGAACCCGCCGAATATCAAGCACGCATGAAGATCATCGAGGCCAGAGCCAACACCCTGACCTCGATGATCCCCAACGGCTTCGGCGGCAGCGCCACCACGTAGCCCGATGCCGCCGCCTTTGATGGATCAACTGCCGGAAGCGGCATAGGTCAAACCGGGGGCTGGAGCATCATCCACTGGGCTTTACTTCCCGACCGGCCTTTATCGCTCCTCTTTCTGTCCTGGCGACTGTTCGAGTTGAAGTTCCCGCTTGCGCTGTTCGTCGCGCAAGCGCTCGACATTCTGTGCGAACAGGCGCAGCCTTGACGCTTCCTTTCCGTCGCCGTGTTCTGCATATTCGTTCAACCGGAACTGTGTTGCGTTGTAGTGCTTCTCAATCTCATCCGCAGTCAGTTGCAGATTGTAACCGCGCTCGCGGAACTTGAAGTAGGCCGCCAGCCCTGCGGTGATGCTGATGAAGGCGGTGAGACCTGTTGAAACCCAACTCAACGGGTGCTCCCCGGCCATGACTGCCGTGGTGGTGGAGGCGATTACGGAGCCGATGATGATAATGGCTTGAACGGTATTGTGTGCCCTGAGGTTGCGAGTAGCGCGGGTGCGAAACTGTGCAACAATATCCTGCGACGCCTCCCGGTACAGGCGGAGTGACTCCAAAGACTCTGATGGTATTCGAGTGGCGGCACTCTGGCGATCATGTCCGAGGTTGCGCACCGTCACATCGAACTCAATTATCTTGCGACGGTTTTTGAGGACGAGCCAACCCACGCCAATACACAGAACCAACAGTGCAATCAGCCCGACATAGCGGGTTGTGACGGGCTTCTCGTGCCATAGCCCGACAACTACCGAGTAGGCAAGTAGCGCAATTAGCGCGAAGCTGGAAATCAGGATTAGCCAGTATGCGAACTGGGCGGATCTGGCCGTGCGGAGCTGATCGATTGCCAGTTCGTAGTTCTTACCGATTTCTCGGTATCTCTCCTGAGCCTCGAAAGCGCTGACAGGCCGCGCCTCCGTCTCATTGTGTCGGGCTTGGCTCTGCGGGTCATCAGGGGTGGTCACAAACACTCCGCACATGGTCGGACGCTGACAGTAAAGGCCGGTCAGTCTCCCTCGCGCATAGTGCGAAAAGCAAGGTTCTGTCACATTGATGTCAATTGGTTCCGCCGGGAGTTGGCATGTCGACTGATCCGCAGAGGATTGCCAAGCTTGTTGACTTGTCTGCCAAGTGGGGTCTACCTTGGAGTCTCCACTTGGCAGACATGCCAACAACCTGGAGGTTGAGCGATGGCTCTGCGTGGCGGTACGAGGTTCGCCGTGCGTTGTGAGGACGTCTTCCCGGCGGGGTGCGCCCTGGTCCCCGAGTCCCTCGGTGAGGTCGAGGACTACGACGAGAAGACCGGGCGGCGTAGCCCGGCGAAGGACAAGTTGACCGGTCAGCGGGTGTGGCAGGTGCGGGTGATGGACCTGGACCCGGAGTTGGGCAAGCGTTCCCGGGAGACGACGGTCAAGATTTCCGCCGATTACCAGCCGGTGCCGCCGACGGGTGCCCCGTTCGAGGCGGTGGAGTTCGAGGGCATGACGGTCACGCCGTACGTGACCAACAACAACCGGATGGCGTACTCGCTGCGGGCGACCGGGATGCGTGCCCCGGCGGGTGTGGCGAAGAAGGCGGCGGCGTAGCCGCTGAAGGTTGGGGGCGGGGCTGTCTGGTCTTGGCGGACGGCAGCCCCGCCCCCTTGGTGTCTCTTTCCCCTGCTCTGTCGAGAGAGGTAGTGACGTGTCCAAGCGTAGGCGTTCGGCTGCCCCGGCTTCGCCTCGGTGCGAGGTGTGTCAGTCCCGGTTCGACCCGACCACCGGTGCCGATGGTCGGTGTGCCGGGTGTGTCGGGCAGCTCGTTCTTCCGTTTCCTCCGGTCCGGGATGCGTCGGGCCGGTTCGTGTCGCTGCGCGGTGGTGGGCGATGATGCGCCGGCCGCGTGGCGGGGTGGTGATGGTGACCGCCGGGGATCTGATGGTGGTCCGGCCGAAGCGGTTCGTCCTGCCGATGTGGCTGGTCGTGCTCGGCATGGTGCTGCGTTGGCTGGCCCGGGTGTGCTGGTGGTGCATGCGGCACCCGGTCGCCGTGGGCCTGGCCGTGGCCGCCGTCGTCCTCTACATCGAGCACGGATGGGCGGGTCTGGTGGTGCCGCTGGTGCTGGCGTCGGCGGTGTCAGCGTTGTGGCGGTGGCGCGATGAGGCGTCCTGGTGGCGGTGGTGCGCCGGGCCGCTGCTCGGCCGGTTCCGTCAGGTCTTCGTCTACCGGCGGGCCTGGCACGAGGCGATGACCCTGTGCGGCCTGGCCGCAACGTATGACCACCTGCCGGTCCTGCCGCAGTTGCTGCGGGTGCGCTCGGATCAGGCCCTGGACGTGCTGACCGTCCGCATGGTCCGGGGGCAGACCCCGGCCGACTTCCAACAGGTCACCGCGAACCTCGCGTACGCCTTCGGCCGACGGCACGCCCGCGTCTACTCCGAGCGACCCGACACCCCGCCGACCCGTACCGGCTACTGGGCGCTGCCGCTGGGCTGGGTGGATCGGCTGCGGTTCCGGGACCGGCCGACGCTGGTGTACCTGGTGCTCGTTCGTACTGATGCGCTGCGGCCGGTGGTGCCGCCGTTCGACATCCCGCCGGTTCCTGATTTCACGGCGTTGCCGTTGGCGCGGCGGGAGGACCTGGGGACCTGGTCGCTGCACCTGCTCGCTACTCATGTGCTGATCGGTGGGGCGACCCGCTCCGGGAAGGGGTCGGTGCTGTGGTCTCTGGTGCGGTCGTTGGCCGGTGGCATCACGTCGGGCCTGGTGCGGTTGTGGGTGATCGACCCCAAGGGCGGGATGGAGTTCGCCATGGGTCGGCCGTTGTTCGCCCGGTTCGCCTGCAAGTCGTTCGAGGCCATGGCGGATCTGCTCGACGAGGCCGTGACGGTGATGCGGGAGCGTCAGACCCGGCTCGCCGGCACCGTGCGGGTGCATACGCCGACCGAGGCTGACCCCCTGGTCGTGGTTGTCATCGACGAGATGGCCGCACTGACCGCGTACCTGCAAGACGTCGACCTGCGCAAGCGCATCGCGGGCTCGCTGGGGCTGCTGCTGTCGCAGGGTGCCGGGGTCGGCGTGCTGGTGGTGGCGGCGTTGCAGGACCCGCGCAAGGAGGTGCTGCCGTTCCGGGACCTGTTCCCGACCCGCATCGCCCTCGGCCTCACCGAAGCCGCTCAGGTCGATCTCGTGTTGGGTGACGGTGCCCGCAACCGGGGTGCCCTCGCCGACCAGATGCCCCGATGGGCCAAAGGCGTGGGCTACGTGATCCTCGACGGCACCCCGGAACCGATGCGGGTCCGATTCTCCTACGTCACCGACGACGACATCCGCGACCTGGCCCAGCGGTACCCGGCCCCGGCCGACGCGGCGGACATCCTCGCCCAGGTCGGCCGCGAGTCCACCCCGGAACCCCTCCGGCCGGCGCTACCCCGGCCCCGACGCGGGCCACTGCTGCCCGACGCACTGCGCACCATCCTCGACACCGACCAGGGCGAACCCCGATGACCGGCACCGACGGCCGGCGCTTCTACCGGCTACGGACCCCCGAACCGGTCACCGCCGTGTCCGTCCGCGTCGACCCCGACCGACCCGACCCGTACCCCGTCTATCTGGCCGTAGGTGCCGGCCGGCGACGGATGTCCCTGACCCCCGATGAGGCATGGGCGCTGTGGCGCTGCCTCTCCGAAGCCGTCGCCACCCTCGGCACCCCACCCGACTACATCCGCACCGACATCCGACCGGCCCGGAGGTAACCGCCATGACCACCCTCGCCCGCGTCATCAACCGGTTCCGGCGTCCGCTGCGCATCCGGCTCGTCGGCCCCGCCGACCAGACCGCCGCCGCCCTGCACGGCCTCGCGCACATGGTCAACCGCCGCCCCGACATGGCCGACCGGCGCATCCGCATCGACCTGACCATCCGCGAGAAGCCGTTGCAGGAGTGGCAATGACCGCACGCACCGAATCCGCCGTACGCCTGGTGATCCTGCTCGCCATCGGCACCATGGCCGGCGCTGCCGCCTTCACCCACGTCCACGACCTGTCCGTCGCCCACGGCCAACCCGACTGGATCGGCTGGGCCAACGCCGTTGCGGTCGAGCTGATGGCGATCTACCTCGGCCTAGAACTGCGTGCCCGCCGTCGTGCCGGTCGGCCGGTCGGCCTGGTCGGCTCGCTCCTGGTGGCGTTCGCGCTGCTATCCCTCGCCGCCCAGGTGGCGGAAGCGGAACCGTCGGTGTGGGGCTGGACCGTGGCGGCGGTGCCATCGCTGGCGTTCCTTGCCCTGGTCAAGGTCGTCCTGTCCAACGCCCCCGCCGTGCCGCCGGCTCTCGAACCAGACCAACCCCCGGGCGACTGGTACGACGTTCCCGAGCAGGCCACCACCGAACCCGAGCGCCCGGCTGACCCCGTGCCGCCGGCTGTCCCGGCTCCGGCTGCCATCTCTGCCCCGGCGGCCGTGCTGCCTCCGCGTGTCGTCCCCTCGAACCGGCCGCACGTCGTCGGGATCATCCGATGACCGCCCCCACCCTGCCGGGCCTCGAACCCGCCGCCCCGACCCCGGCTGCGCCTCCTCGGCCGGGGTCGCGGGCGGCCCGCATGGCGCTACCCCGCTCGGTCGACGTGCTCAAGGAGATCGCCGCCGAGTACGGCGTCTGCGTGCGCCCCCTCGCCATGCGCCGCACCGACCTCGACACCGGCCTGACCGAAGTCATCGACCTGCCCTGTGGGGCCACCCGGGAAGACAAGTGCGCCCCGTGCGCGAAGAAGAACCGCCGGCTGCGGCAGGCCCAGATCCGGGAGGGCTGGCACCGCGACGACGAGCCGTTGCCGCCGCCGGAACCGGCGACCGAGGAACAGAAGGCGCTGATCCTGCTGCGCGGGCATCTGGAGTTCTCCCGTGACGAGGCATCTCGGGCGTGCCAGTGGGACCAGGTCGAAGACCTCGACGACGCGATCCGCGAGGTGGAAGAGGCGATTGCGGCCGAAGGGCTCCGGGGCCGGGTCGCCCCGCCGCACGCGACCGGCGACGACGACCAGGGCGACGACGACACCGGCCCGCGCCGGAAGCGGTCGACCCGACGTCGGCAGGATGCCCCCGAGCTGCCACGCCGGAAGGTCGAACGGCGCACGGTCGGTAGGACGTACACCGCTGCGGACGGGTCGACCTACCGGCCGTCGATGTGGCTGACGCTCACCCTCGACTCCTACGGCCCGGTCCGCCCCGACGGTACCCCGGTCAACCCCGACCGGTACGACTACCGCCGCGCCGCCTGGGACGCCGTGCACTTCCCCCGCCTCCTGGACCGGTTCTGGCAGAACCTGCGGCGGTGTGAGGGCTGGAACGTCCAGTACGCCGGCTGCGTCGAGCCGCAACGCCGACTCGCCCCACACGCCCACTTCGCCATCCGGGGCACGATCCCCCGCGACACTCTGCGCACCGTGGCGGCGGCGACGTATCACCAGGTGTGGTGGCCGGCGGTCGACGTCCAGCGGTACACCGCCGACCGGCCCCCGGTGTGGGATGAGCAGGCAGCGGCGTGGGTCGACCCGGACACCCGCCACCCGCTGACCACCTGGACGGAAGCCCTCGACGCCATCGACGCCGACCCGTACGCGGAACCGGTGCACGTCGTGCGCTTCGGTACCCAGGTCGACGCGCGGGGCGTCATGCCCGGCACCACCGACGCGGAACGGACCATCCGGTACGTCACGAAGTACATCACCAAGCACACCGGCGACGTGCACAAGGCCAGCACCGACCGGCAACGCAAGCACCTCGATCGGCTGTGGCGGGAACTGCGCGTCACGCCCTGTACCGACCGGTGTGCGAACTGGCTGCTCTACGGCGTCCAGCCGAAGAAGGCGAACGCGAAGCTCAAGCCCGGCCGCTGTAGGGGCAAGGTCCACCAGCGCGACACCCTCGGCATCGGCGGCCGACGCATCCTCATCTCCCGCGACTGGTCCGGCAAGACGCTCAGCGACCACAAGCACGACGTCCGGGCCTGGGTGCGGTCGCTGCTCGGTGTCACGGTCGGCCTGGATGGGGTCGACGACCAGGGCGCCACCGTCGAACCGGTCCGGCACGCCTGGGAACTCGCCCGACCCGATGACCCCGACGTACCGGCCATGGCCCACCGGCTGCTGCGGTCGATCAGCGAGCGTGCCCGCTGGCGCTCCGAACTGCTCGCCGCCAAGGACCGCGCCGCGCAACTCCCCGGCGACAGATCAGCAACAGGAACGGGCGACACGACGGGGGAAGGGCTGTGACGGTGGTGAACGATGGGCTCTGGACAGTGCGGGAGGTATCGGCCTACCTGCGGGTGCCGCAGGAAACGCTGTACCGCTGGCGCAAGGTCAAGTACGGGCCGCCGGCCGCCCGGGTCGGTCGACACCTGCGGTACGAACCGGAGACGGTCCGGGCGTGGGTACGCGCGCAGGCGGCGGCCTGATGGGGCACGTGGAGGATCGCTGGTACAAGACGGTTCACCACCCGGGCGGGCGACGGGAGCGGGTCAAGACGAGCCTGTTCGGCAAGGGCCTGCGCTACCGGGTGCGGTACATCGGGCCGGACGGCAAGGAACGGAAGAAGTCCTACCCCGACCGGGCCAAGCGCGAGGCGGATGCGTTTCTCGTCTCGACCGAGACGGACAAGCTCCGGGGCTCCTACGTCGACCCGGTCGCCGGCCGGATGACCTTCGCCGAGTACGCCGAAACCTGGCTCCGTACCCGCTCGTTCGACGAGTCGACCCGGGAGAGCACGGAGTTCCGGGTACGGAAACACCTGCTCCCGTTCTTCGGCGCGCGGAAGCTGGCCGAGATCAAGCCGGGGCACGTCCGAGAGTGGGACGCCGCGATGGTCGGCAAGCTGGCCCCGGCGACCCGGGCCGTCGTCTTCGCGCATCTGCGGACCATCCTCGGCGCGGCGGTCGACGACGAGCGGATCGCCAAGAATCCGTGTTCGGCAAAGTCGGTCACGCCGCCGCGACCGGTGCAGCGTCGGGTGGTGCCGTGGCGGTACGAACAGGTTTCGGCAATCCGCGGTGGCCTCGCCCAGCGGTACCGCCCGATGGTCGACCTCGGCGCGGGCTGCGGCCTACGGCAGGGGGAGATCCTGGGGCTCGGTGTCGATGACATCGACCTCGATGCGGGGTGGGTGCACGTCTCGCGTCAGGTCAAGCTCGTCCGCTCCCGGCTCGTCTTCGGGCTGCCCAAGAACGACCGGGACCGCCGGGTGCCGTTGCCCGACTCCGTCGCCCAGGTGCTGCGCCAGCACCTCGACGACTTCGCCCCAGTCCCGCTCACCCTGCCGTGGGAAAACCCGGCCGATGACGAGCGGGTGACGGTGCCGCTGCTGTTCACCACCACCCGGCGGGGTGCGATCAACCGGCGCACCTTCGACAACAAGAGTTGGCGACCGGCTGTCGTGGCGGCCGGCATCACGCCGACCCGGGCCACCGGGATGCACGCGCTCCGCCACTTCTACGCCTCGTCGCTGCTCGACGCGGGGGAGAGCATCAAGGCCCTCGCGTCGTACCTCGGCCACGCCGACCCCGGCTTTACCCTCCGGGTCTACACGCACCTGATGCCGGCCAGCGAGGAACGCACCCGCAACGCGATCGACGACCTGTTCCGGTCGGTGGAGATTACGACGTGACGAACAAGCTCGCTCATGGCTGAACGTTTGTGGGATCTGCCCTGTTGTTGGGTGAAGTCGCCCGTCTGTCTAGGCGCCGTCTGGTTCGTTGGCCCACGCAATAGGCTGAAAGTGCTACGCCCCATAATGGTAAACCTGAATATTGCTCGGTAAGCTGCGGCAATGGCGAGCGCGCATCTAGATGATCACTTACGGAACGGCTTTGCGGTCGTTCGAATTGTTTCCGCGCTTGGAGAGCGTCTGCCTATTCCGAGTGGTGCCGTGTTCGACCTGATGCAGCCATTGACCGAATTGCGTCACGGTGCGACCATAAACTCTGTCAATGTGGGCTCGGTTGATGATGAGCTCGTGCTTCACGAGGATTGGCGGAGTGGGCACTTCTATGCGCGAATTATTGACGTCACCGTATGGAAAGATGGCGACACGATCAACTATAGTACGAGCGACGCCGATGCGAATCAGGCTCACGACTCGACTCTAGCTCAGATCGTAGAGGCTTGCATTGCCTCCCATGTCACGATTGGATGCGAGGAATGCAAGATTCATGCCGTCAGTCGGTCTGAGCATGCCATTAGTAGCTTCATTGATTCTTTGGAGCAAGCTTATACCTACGCGGTAATGAGGCCCGTGAATGTAAAGAAGCGGCCCTTGCCGGAAGCGGATCGTTGGTTCGACGTAGCCGAGTATCATGCCGAGAACCTCTCTTTGATCTCAGGTCCGGAGAGGTTTATGACCGATAGTGTAAGCGCTCCGGAACCTGTCGTTCTCGAAGAGGGCATGGAAGAGCGATTTGCCGTTGCGATGTACGCCATTGCGCGACAGCGCGAGTTGGCTCTTTATGTAGACTTCGTGGCTGATTCGATACGCACCCTCGAATTTCATGGCCAGGCGTCAGGGAGTCTGATTCTCTCAGCGCAGTCCTCGGAGGCCCTACTTGATCTCGTGCTGCAGCACATGCTGTGGTGGGACCAAGTCGGACCTGATGTCGCTGCCGAAATATTCAAACCAGGAGTAGTTTCGCGCGTTAAGAACATGTCGAACTATGGAAATCGGCTGGGCGGCTCATGGGACTGTAGCACGGGTCCCGTCCATGATTGGAAGACCAGAATTGCTGATATACGTAATCGTGTAGCCCACGGTGGTAGGCATGCTTCCCGGCAGGAGGGGGAGCTTGCGATTGAAGCTGCTAAGGACTTGTTTGAATATTTGTGGAATCTCGCAAATGCGGAAAAGGGGCGAAGTCGTTATCCTGCCTTGGCGGCAGTGCTGGCCGCCGGATTTTCAGGTAAACTAACAACCAAGAAGCAACGGCAAGTCTGTGATTTGTACTACGATTTTACGCAAGGGGATCATCCTGCCAGATTCGAGAGGTGGCGTTCGATTCTCAACCGGGAACGGGCAAGGCTCAATGGGAGTAGGCTAAAGCCCGGCTCATCATTTGGCACCTGTGTTGCGACATTCGATGATGGTCTAATCTCGTCATGGCTGCTGGTGGATGGGGAGACATTTTCGGCGATTAAGCTTGATCCGGTCGAGTTGCATATTGAAGATATGCAGAAAGCTATTGACGTCTACGTGCAACACACAGGGCGGAAGCAGGGTGTTTTTAGTTTCGAGCTAGATAGGGTTCCTTCCTTCGCGGCGGGGGCGGAGTGGTTTGATGCCCGATTAATAGCTGGGTTCGATTTCGAGTGTGAACTTGCGGCGAGGGTGATGCCGTGAAGCGTCGCGCCCTGGCGACGCCCTGAGCGGGTGTCAGCCGAACAAAATGCCTGCTCAGGGGGTATTACACCTTCGTAATCCGGCGTACAGGTCGACTCGTCCGTCGCCCACCAGCTCACAGCCGTGATCAAGGCTCTGAGCTGGCCATTCTGAGCGACCCCGCCGGCTTCCGTGCCGCCGTGCGTCGGCTGCGGTCAGCGTAGGTAGGCCCGTTCGTCGATGCTCTGGTGTGGTTCTGTCAGGAAGACGTCGATGGGTACGGGGCCGTGGGCGATGTTCAGTGTGTCCGAGCGGTAGAGCCAGTTCCCGGTGCAGTGGTGGGTGAAGCGGTAGTTGATCTGCCAGCGCAGCCATTGGCCTCGGGGGAGGCGTACGGCTGGCGGGCGGCGGTGTCGGCGGGGCATGCCCCAAGCCGTCGGGATCAGCGCGATGCGGACCTGGTCGTCGGTGTGGCGGAGTTGGACGGCGTCGCAGGAAGGTGTGCCGTTGTGAAGGGAAATCACTGGTTGGAACTCGTCGTGCTCGTGCATCGTGATTTCGTGGGTGAGGGGCGCATGGTGCTGCGGCAGCGTGAACGCCGAGGGTAGGGCGTTGCGGCGGGCGGCGTGGTGGCCTCCGCGTGACTGCTTGGTCCAGGAGACGCGGACCCACTGGGCGACGATGTCCACCCGGTGGATGGTTCAGGCTTCCTGGTCGCCCGGCAATCCGATACCGAACCTCATGGGGCGGTGGCTGCGACGGGCAGATCGTCCTTCCGTTCCTCTGGTCCGGGGTGCGTCGGGCCGGTTCGGGGCGCTCCGGGGTGCCAATTCGTCGGGCGGCCTCGCGGTGAGGTGCTGCTGACGTCGGCCGTGCCGGATTTCTGCTGGTTCCGGCGGGTATTCGTCTACCGGTGGTGGCGTGCGGCTAAGAAGGGCTCACCGCAGGCGCGGTGAAGGGCTGACCAGGGATCTCGCGTCGGGACGGTCTACAGGGCGACGAGTTGCCATTCCTGGTTGGCGCCGGTGCCGGGAGACCATTGAATGACGCTTCCTCCGTCGGCCGTCGAGGCGCCGGACACGTCGGCACACCAGCCGTTACGCACGTTGACCAGCCGGTGGTAGCCGCTGGTGCTGGCGGGCACGAGCTTCCACCACTGGTTGTCGCTGCTGGTGTCGGTCGACTGGGTCAACGCCGCGCCCTGCGCGGAGCCGCCGGCGCTGTGCAGCACTTTGCCGCTGCTGACGCTGCGCAGGCGGTAGGACCCGTCCGGGTTGGGTTCCAGGGTCCACTGTTGGTTGGTGGCACCGGTCCACGTCCACTGGATGATGCGCGCGCCGTCGGCGGTGGACCCGCCGTTGACGTCGATCACCTTGCCGCTGTTCCGGTTGACCAGCCGGTACTTTCCGGCGGGAGCGTTCGCGGAGAGGCCCACGGTGATCTGGATCGTGGTGGCGGCGGGCAGCGCGACGACCCGGGCGTGGTTGCCGAGGGGGGAGGAGGCGACGGTGACCGAGGGGGAGGTGGTGACGGAGGCGATGCCCCGGCGGCAGATCAGGCTGATCTCCTGGGCGACCGCCGAGTTCAGGGTGACGGTGGCGGTGCGAGCGCTGATGTCCCAGGTGAGCTTCTCGACCAGGATCCGGTTGCGGCCCCGGACCCCCGTGATGGTCCCCCGGGGGAGTTGGTCCGGTAGCGCGGGCAACAGCTCCAGGACGCCCGGTCGGGTGTAGAGCAGCGCCTCGGCGAGCACCGCGGGGATGGCGTTGGCGGCGTCGGCGTTGTAGATGTCCAGATTCGGGTTGTGGGCGGTCATCAGGGACCGGAACACCATGTTGCGGCCGAGGATCTTCAGCAGGTTGCCGTACACGCCGGAGCCGTCCTTGAGGCGGGCCCGGGCCAGGGCGCGGTGCAGGCTGCCGTGGGCCGAGAGGTTCTCGTCGCCGCGCAGGTCCAGCGCCCGGCGGGCGGTGCGGACGAGATCGGGCCGGTCCTCCGGGTTGATCTCGTGCAACGGCCAGGCGCCGTACAGGTGATGTACGTGCCGGTGGTTGTAGTTGTCGGTCAGGCCGGGCCAGGACCATTCGGCCAGCGCGCCGTCGCCGTTGACGGTGTAGCCGGGGAGTCTGGCCAGCAGCGCGGTCCAGCGTTGCACGCCCTGCCCGGCGCCCTGCTCGACGCCGAGCGTGTTGGCCGCGTCGATGGCGGCCGTCAACGCGTGCCGACCGGCCATGATGTCGCCGGTGGCGTTGATCGCGAGGAGTTGGCCGGTGCTGGCCGGCCGGTTCTCCATGGAGAAGGACGGGACGAAGACCACCTTGCCGGCCGAGTCGGTACGGGTGAGGAAGTCCTCGTAGAAGAGGGCCAGCTCGATCAGGGCGGGGCCGAGCTGGTCACGCAGGAAGGT
Source organism: Micromonospora sp. NPDC049257 (assembly GCF_040678915.1). Taxonomy (NCBI): domain Bacteria; kingdom Bacillati; phylum Actinomycetota; class Actinomycetes; order Micromonosporales; family Micromonosporaceae; genus Micromonospora; species Micromonospora sp. NPDC049257. Next base: position 410,922 of record NZ_JBFAQU010000002.1, on the reverse strand, counting down.
GGTGTCCCCGGTGGTCTGGTAGTACTCCAGCAGCGGGTACAGCAGCCAGTCCGCGCCACCCGTCCAGCAGTGCCCGGGGAAGCCGCCGTCGAAGTGCAGCATGTAGCCGTACTCGCCGTCGGTGCGGCTCGGGGCCAGGAAGCCGCGCGCGCCGTAGAGCCGGCGGGCGTTCTCCCGCCAGTGGGCGAGCTGCCCGAGGACCAGGGTGCGGTACCCCTGCATCGCGTCACCGAGGTCGAGGATGTTCCCGCCCGCGACCTGGAGGTTGATGTTGGCGTCGGTGGTGAAGTCGTCGGCCCAGGCCCCGGTCCAGGTGCCGGTCCAGATCCCGGTCAGGCGCGGCGGCAGGATCCCACTGGAGCTGACGAAGAGATAGCGACCCGAGTCGTACAGGCGCTCCAGCAGCGCGACGTCGATGACGGAGGTGTTCGCCTTCTGGCGGGCGATCAGCTGGCTGGTGGACAGCTGCCGGTCGGCGGCGGAGACGCCCAGATCGATGCCGGAGCGGTCGTACATCGCCTGGTGTGGTGGGACGTGCCGGCCCAGCAGGACGGCGTAGTCGGCGGGCAGCGCGGCCAGCGCGGCCTGCAACGGCTGCCCGTTCCAAGCACCGGCCGTCTCGTACCGGTCGAGCTTCGTCAGCAGCAGGATCCTGGTGGCCCGAGACACCACGAGCGCCGAACCGCTCACCGTGACCGACGCCTGGCCGCCGCTGGCCACGACGCGGGTGACCCCTTCGAACCCGTACGCGCCGCCGGACGGATACGTACCGCGCACGTCCAGGTACCCGGAGCCGGCGGCCACCGTTGCGGAGACCGTGTAGCCCACGTTGCCCGGCGCGCCCGCCAACCCGGTGTTGACGCGCAGGGTCGCGTCCAGCGTCTGTCCGGCCGCCGGCAGCAGCTCGTGGACGACGACCCGGTCGGCGCGCGAGGCGAAGACGCGGCGCAGCCAGGTGCCCGAACCGTCGATCCAGCTGTGGCTGACCTCGCCGGTGCGGAAGTCGGTGATCCGGGCATAGTTGTTGACCGTCGTCATCGCCGGCGTGCTGATCTGCAACTCGTGGCCGGGGTGGTAGGTCTGCGTCCACCGCAGCGCCCAGCCGTTGACGAAGGTGGCCGTCGCCCCGCTGTAGTTTCCGGACATGGCCTGGTCCCGGGCCCGGGAGAGCTGCCCGGAGTTCACCGGCGGCAGCACGCCCCGGGAGCCGTTCGGCAACACGAACCGGTGATGGTTGAAGATCACCTTCTCCAGCGTCGGCGTTCCGTGGAGCACCGCGCCGTACTCACCGTTGCCGGTCAGGAAGCCATCGGTCCACGCGGTCGCCGCCGCCGTGTCGTAGATGCCCCGCTCGGGGAGCGTGACCTGCGCCGGGACGGCCGCCGCCGCCCATCCGGGCGTCAACCCGTCGGCCAACGCGACAGCACCGGCCGACAGCGCCGTGGTCGCGAGCAGCTGCCTGCGCCGGATGGGACGTTCGGAGAGGCTCACGCGCTGAACTCACTGTCTCTCACGAACGCGACCTCCCGTGGTGTCCCTGCGTCGCCGGTACGGCGCACATGGCGCGCCAGCGAATCGATTCGCGGCCATCCTAAAGATGGTCGTTGATAAGTGTCAATGTAAGAGGGGTCGGTGCGGGGTGGGGTCGTACCCCTTCAGCAGCGCGGTCTGGCCGCTCGGCCGCTGGCCACCGCCGCGGCGCGCCCAGTCACCTCCACCGCTTCCATTCCTGCGGCGGCTGCGCCACAGGATGGCTCCTGTTCGTGGTGGCGATCGGCGTCGATTGCCACAAATCCTGGTGGCCGGCTACCCGTCGCGTCCGCCGGCTGGGCCTTGCCGGGGCTGTTTCCTGGCCTGCCGAGGGGCGGCGGCCGGCGGGTTGGGTGGCGTCCGGTGCGGGACGTCCGAGAGGAGGGCTGTGGTCTGTGTGGCGTTAAGTCCGGCTCACCCGCTTCAGGCGCAGCCGGCTGGCGGTCCGGGGTGGTGCGGCGTGGGTCGCTCTGCTGACCTACGCGGCACCACCCCCATCCCGATCAGGTCAGACGGTGCACCCGCGCCCCCCGTCGGCCGTGAGGCTGGTCAGGGAACAGACCTTCGACAACGGGTAGTGCGGCCCCATGACGGTCGCGGCGGTCTCCGCCGTGCTGTCCACCGGCACGTTCTGGGTGGCGTGCGGAAAACCGGCGACCGGCAGCAGGTTGCGCAGCAGGACCATGTGCGGGGCCACCGGGTAGGAGACGGAGAACGGCAGGAAGGTGGCGTTGTCCACCGCCTCGATCGCCGTCCGCTGCTGCTCCCGGCCGAGCACGTAGGTGTAGTAGCCGTGCCGGTCGAGGCGGGTGTCGTCGTCGTAGCGGCAGCCGAGGCTCGGCGGCGCGTCGGTGAACCGGTTGATCACGACGGGCTTGACCTGGCCGCCGAGGTTGGTGCACATCGAGAAGTAGCGCAGGTCGGTGTGCCGGCGCGGCCAGACGCCCGGATGGTTGCCGGAGACCGCGCGGGGCGCCCGGCCCCGGATCACCACGACCTGGTCCGCCGCCGGCGGGGTGATCCAGGTGCCGAGATACGCGTTGTCCGGGTTCGGCGCGAGGTTCTCCACCTCGGACGTCCGGGTGAAGAGCTTCTGCCCGGTCTCCTCCGGCAACCCCGGCCCACCAGGATGCCCAGGCCCACCAGGCCCACCAGGCCCACCAGGCCCACCAGGCCCACCGGGACCACCCGGTCCGCCGGGTCCGCCGGGTCCGCCCGGTCCGCCAGGCCCACCCGGTCCACCCGGCCCACCCGGTCCGCCGGGCCCCGGCCCACCAGGATGCCCCGGCCCACCAGGTCCGCCGGGCCCAGGTCCGCCTGGATGTCCAGGGCCCCCGGGATGTCCGGGCCCGCCCGGCCCGCCAGGGTGATGTCCGGGTACGCCGGATCCGCCCCCGGGATGCCCGGGCCCGCCGGGCCCGCCAGGCCCGCCCGCGCCGGACCTTTCCGTGTCCGCCACTGCTGCGGTGGTGGGGGCGGTGCTTCCCGAGGTGCAGGGCGGCAGGGTCTGCGGCACCCCGTCGAGGGTGAGGGTGATGGTGGGCAGGACCACCGTCGCATCACCACCGGCCGGCAGATAGACCCGGAAGATCACCGACGCCTTCGCGCCGGGCAGGGCGTCCTCCCGGGCCAGGGGCATTCGGTTGGTCTGTCCGAAGGCCACCTCGGGGCTGATGGTGAGGGTGAACCGGCCGCCCGGTGACGCACTGGACTGCCACGGATTCAGGCTGCCCGTGTCCGGCATGATCAGGTAATCGGGCATGCTTGAGCTGACGCCATTACGCGTAAAGTAGGTGGGCTTGTCGTCGTACACGTTGAAAGACGCGTATCTGGCGTCGGGAAAGACCCCGGAGATGGTGATTTCCAGGCCCGGCGTCACCGGATAGACGGTCGACCAGTAGGTGGCGGCGGTGTCCGGCCAGTAGGCGTTCAGGCTTGTCGCCCCGTACTTCGACGACCAGGCGCAGGTCGGCATGGTGACGGCGGCGGCGGCGGAACGTTCCGCCTCGGCAGGGGTGGCTACCAGGGGAATGGTCAGTGCGATCAGCCCGGACAGCAACAGGAATGGCCGACGACGCGTACCCCGCGTCGTTGGTGTGAGTACGGAGAGTGGCATCCGTAGACTTGATCAGAAATATGTGTCGACACAGTTACTTTCGCGGTCAATTATCGTTGCTGTGGCGCGCGTTCCGACCATCTGCGATGACTATTTCCCAGCAGTGGCGACTATTTCGGAAAAGCCAGATCCGGGGTATCTGGTCGGGTGGTGCGGTGGAGTGTGGACAGAGGCCGGGATTCGCCCGTTAAAGAGTGTCTCCGACCTGGGTGGGCCGGCGCGGCCGGGTGGTCCGGGCCGGCCGGGGGACGGCGTGATCCGCCGCCGCCCCCGCCGTCCGGATCAGGCCCCCGCCGTCCGGATCAGGCCCCGCCGTCCGGATCAGGCATCCGTCGGTACGCGGGTCAGCAGCGCCGCGAGGCGGCCGGCCACTCCCGGGGCGTGCAGGTGCAGCCGGGCGACGTTGACGGCGTCCGTGCCGACCACGGCGAGCAGAGCCTGGTCGCTGACCGCGTAGACGCTCAGGTAACCGCTCTGGTTGCGTACGGTGGACTGCTGGAAGTCCCCCTGACCGAGCCGCATGCCGACCTGCCGGCCGAGGCCGAAGGTGGTCGCGGCGAGCGCGGCCAGGTCGTTCGGGTCCACCTCGGTCTGCAGGTTATGGGTGATGAGCAGGCCGTCGACGCCGCCCAGCACGCAGCCGTGCACCCCGGGGATCTGGTGCCGCAGCTCCGCCAGCTCGCGACCGATCGCCGGGTACGGCAACGAGCGGTCCCCGGCGAGCGACGGCGGGAGCAGCCGGGCGGCCGGCAGCTTGGTGGCGCGCGCGGAGCGGCGGGGCAGGGTCTTCTCGGTCTTGTCTGCGCTCACAGTTCCAGGCTCTCCTCGATGGTGCGCAGCTGGTGTCGGGCCATGGCCAGGTTGGCCCGGCTCTTGCTCACCATCAGATAAAGGAACAGGCCCTTGCCGGTGCGGCCGGTCAGCGGTCGGATCAGGTGGTACTGACCGCCGAGTGTGATCAGGATGTCCTCGATCTCGTCCTCGATCTTGAGCATTTCCAGGGTGCGCATCTTGGCGCGGACGACATCGGTGTTGCCGGCGGCGGCGACGGTCAGATCGATCTCGCCGGTGCCGCCGGCCACGCCGAGGGTCATCCCGCTGTTGTAGTCGACGAGTGCCACCCCGATCGCTCCATCGATGCTCATCGCGTTCTTCAGGGCGACGTCCAGGCTAGCCACGGTGGTGTTCTCCCGGTTCGACAGGGCGGCGCCGTTGACATCGTCGTCGTCCCGCCCAGTTGACGGGCGGTGGCAGCGCCGCAAGAGGTCTGACGACACTCGCACACACCTCGACCCGGTCGCACTCGGGGCTGCCGCATCGGGACTGTCCGGTCGACCCGGGCCGGCCGGACAGTCCCGTCAGGAGGACCACGCCGAAGGATGGTTCATCCCGGGGCGAGCTGCTACCAGGTACCTGCTCCGGATGGAAGGGGCGGAAGTCCCTGATCCGCTGGTTGCCGTGTCCCGCGTTCGGACCCCGAGCACCATGGACGAGGGCTCAGCCGGACCAGGCGACGATCCGGGCCGCCCGGTCGAAGTGCCGGCCCAACTCCGCGTCGAGGCGCGCCATCCGACTCTCGTCCAGCGTCACCGTCGGCTCGTGCGGGGCGCGGGCGGTGAGCATCCGGTGGCGCAGTCCGGCCGGCGGGTGCGAGGCGAAGAGCGACGCGTGTTCCCGGACCGACAACTGACGGACCAGCGGCATTCGCCCGGCCGCCGCCGTCCGGGCCCGCGCCACCTCGGACCGCCACTGTCGTGGTCCCTGCCCGCCCCGGGACGCCTGCCGCACCACCAGGGTGACCGAGTCCCCGCTGAGCAGGACGTCGAGCAGGTCGCGCGCGCCGGTGCTGCCCGCCGCCCGGGCGGCCAACTCGTCGGCCAGGTACTCGGCCCGCTGGCTGTCCCGCAACGCCGTCCAGACCAGCAGCAGGTGAACGCCGAAGAGCAGCCGGGACAGCATCCACGAGACCGCCCGGCCCAACGCCGCGCCGACCATCTCCAGCAACCCGCCGGGCCGGCCGGTGGGAGACGGCCGGAACAGGTCGGCGGCGTTGCCGAGCATCGTCAGCGCGGGCTGGGTGACCAGCAGCCGGCGGACGTCGCCGTTGACGAAGTGCGCCAACTCGTGGCCGATCAACGCGACCCGCTGCGCCCCGTCGAGGGCACCCCACAGTGGCAGTCCGAGACAGAGCACCCGCTGCCGCCGCAACCCCACCGAGGTCGAGTACGCGTTGAAGCTGCCGTCCACCCCGATCACCTGCGGCACGGGCGCGCCGACCGCTGCCGCCACCTCCGCGACCAGCGCGTGCAACTCCGGAGCCCGTCGAGGGTCGAGCACCTCCAGATCGGCATCGAGCCGCCCGACACGAGGTCGCAGCACCACCGCCAGCCCGACCAGCGCCACCCCGAAGACCACCGCGGCATTCGGGAACGGGTACGCGAAGAGCAGCGAGCAGCCGAGCCCGGCCAGCGCCAGCACCCCGACCACCAGCAGTAGCGCGGCGGTCGCCGTCACCATCCCGGCCAGCCCCGGTCCGGCCGGCTCCAACGGACGGCCGACGAGGATGGCGTACTGCCGACGGTTCAGCCGGGTCGCGATCCGGTGGGTGCGCCGATCGACCCACGCCCAGCCGAACTCGGGCGCCCGACGCCCGGGATCGTAGCCGTCCAGGTTCCACTCGCAGTCCGCGCACCAGGGCATCGCCGCCCGTATCGACACCGTCGCCGTGCCGCAGCGCGGACAGGTCCCCGTCGTGATCACGACGCCCGATTCTGCCGGTGCCCCGGGAGTCGTACCACCAGCTTTCCGGCTCACCCGATCCCGCGCGGAGCCGGCGGCCCGGGGGCGTGCCCGAGCCGTGTCTGCCCCCGAACCGGGTCTCCGGCGCGGTGTCGCCGGGCCGGTTTCGGGTGCTCCCGGGCAGGTCGGGGCCGATTTCGCGGTTTCGCCTCCGGGGCGTCCGAGCACGTCTACTGTGGATGTGGTCGCGACCAATTGCGGCGATCCGGTGGCGGTCGGGCTGCGCCCGGTGCACAGTGATCTCATGAACGACAGCGGAAGTGGTGGGCACTACTACTGGTGCACCCGACACCACCGGGTCGAGACCGATGCCGACGTGTGCCCTGCCAAGCACGTTCTCGGACCGTATCCCTCGGCTGCCGACGCGGAGAACGCCCTGCAGAAGGTGCAGGAGCGTAACGAGGCGTGGGAGGCCGAAGATGCCCGCTGGGCCGGGGAGGGCAACTGAACGGCGCGGGACGGCCCGCGTCGAGGACTCCGTGCCTCCGTGAGGAGGCACGCGGGAGCATGTCCCCAAGGAGGGAACCGAGATGGCCGAAGCAACAAAGGCCACCACCCGCCCGGCCGCGACGAAGACCGCCGCGGCGGCGCGGACCGCAGGCGCGACCCGAAGCACTGCGGCCCGCCGCTCCACCACCACCACCACCACGGCTGCGGCCCGCAAGACGTCGGCCGGCCGGGCGACGGCGAACGCGGCGGGTGCCGGCTCGGGCCGGACCCCGGCTGCCGGCACGGCCACGGCCCGGAAGACGGCGGCCGGCATGACCGGCACGGCGAAGAAGGCCCCGGCCGCCAGGAGCACCGCCAAGACGGCTCCCGCATCGAAGTCGACGGCGAAGAAGGCCCCGGCGGCCAGGAGCACCGCGTCGAAGTCGACCGCGCGGAAGGCCCCGGCGAAGAAGGCCGCCAGCAAGACCACCGCCGCCGCCCGGAAGACCGTCGGCGCAGCGAAGAAGACCACGGCCACCGCTCGGGCCACGGCGGCGAAGAAGACCACGGCGGCGAAGCGGACGACCGCGGCGGCGGCGGCGAAGACCACCGCGACCGCCCGGACCGCCGCCAGGAAGACCACTGCGGCGAAGAAGACGACGCCCGCGAAGAAGACAGCCGCCACGAAGTCCACGGCCGCGAAGAAAACGACGCCCGCGAAGAGCACGGCCGCCCGGAAGACCACGGCGACGAAGGCGACGATGCCCGCGAAGAGCACGGCGGTCCGCAAGAGCGCGGCGGCGAAGACGACGATGCCCGCCAAGAAGGCCGCCGCAGCCAAGAAGGCGCCGGCCAGGAAGTCGACCGCGAAGACGGCACCCGCGTCGAAGTCGACCGCGAAGAAGGCCCCGGCCCGGAAGGCGAGCGCGACGGCCACCCGTACGGCGGCGGCGAAGAAGGCGACCGCCACGAAGACGCCCGCCAAGAAGGTCACCGCCCGCAAGGCCCCCGGCCGTACGGCGCCGGCGCGCGCCACCGCGCCGGCCAGCGCCCGCTCCCGCGCCCGGAAGGCCACCGGCTGACCGTACGGAGACCGTCGCCCGCCTGCCGGAGAGCGGATCGCGCGGCACGCTGCCAGGATTGACCCGTGGTCATCCGACGTGTGCTCGCGCCCCGCATCGACTTCGGCGCGCTGCGCCGCGAGCTGGGACTGCCCGACAGCTTCCCGGCCGCAGCGCAGCGCGAGGCGGACGAGGCGGCCGACGCCCCGCCGCCCGCCGTGGCCGACGCCCCGCCGCCCGCCGTGGCCGACGCCCCGCCGCCCGCCGTGGCCGACCGTACCGACATCCCGTTCGTCACGGTCGACCCGGCCGCCTCCCGCGACCTGGACCAGGCGATGCACCTCAGCGCCCGCCCCGGCGGCTACCGGGTGCGGTACGCCATCGCCGACGTCGCTGCCCACGTGCGCCCCGGCGGGCCGTTGGAGGAGGAGACCTGGCGGCGCGGGCAGACCGTCTACCTGCCCGACGGCAACGTGCCGTTGCACCCGCACACCCTCAGCGAAGGGGCGGCCAGCCTGCTGCCCGACGTCGACCGGGCGGCGGTGCTCTGGACCATCGACCTCGACACCGACGGGGCCACCGTCGCCGTCGGGCTGGAGCGCGCCCTGGTCCGCAGCCGCGCCAAACTGGACTATTCGGGCGTGCAGGTGGCCGCCGACGCCGGTCGGCTCCCCGAACCGATCGCCCTGCTGCCCGAGATCGGCGCCCTGCTCACCGCCCGTGGCCTGCGCCGGGGTGCGGTCAACCTGCCCCTGCCCGAGCAGGACGTCGAGCCCGACGGGGACGGGTGGCGGCTGGTGCTGCGCGGCCCCGGTCCGATGGAGGACCACAACGCCCAGATCTCGCTGCTCACCGGGATGGCGGCGGCGGACATCATGCTCGCCGGTCGGATCGGGCTGCTGCGCACCATGCCGGCACCGAAGCCGGAGGCGGTGGCCCGGCTGCGCGCGGCGGCGGCCCCGCTGGGCGTGCACTGGCCGGACGGGGTACGGGTGGGGGAGGTGCTGGCCGGGTTGGACGCCTCGCAGCCCCGGGCCGCCGCCTTCGTCGACCAGGCGGCCGAACTGATGCGCGGTGCGGCGTACACGGCGTTCGACGGCGAGCTGCCCGAACAGCCGGAGCACGGTGGGGTGGCAGCCGCGTACGCCCATGTCACCGCCCCGCTGCGTCGACTGGCCGACCGGTACGCCACGGAGGTCTGCCTGGCCCTGCACGAGGGCCGTGAGGTGCCGGAGTGGGCCCGTACGGCGCTGCCCCGGCTGCCGGAGGCGATGGCCTCGACCGACCGGACGGCGGGCACCGCCACCCGGGGTGCGATCGAGCTGGCCGAGGCGGTGCTGCTGGAGCACCGGGTGGGGGAGACGTTCTCGGCGGCGGTGCTGGACGTGGACGCACCGCCGAACAGTCAGTCGAAGCCCGGTCGGGTGCCCGGCGGGACGGTGGCGTTGGACGATCCGCCGGTACGGGCCCGCTGCACCGGTGAGCTGCCACTGGGGGAGCGGGTCACCGTACGCCTGGTCACCGCCGACCCGGTCGGCCGCAAGGTCCTCTTCGCGCGGGCCTGAACCCGGCCCCGGCGGGTCCCGCCCTGTCCGGCGGCCCTGGCGGGGCGGGCAGCGTCACAGCGCCTTGTGCCGCTGACCGTGCGGGCGGTTTGCGAGGATGACGCCATGGCATACGACGCGAGCACCCTTCCCGACGTGTCCGGGCTGACCGTCGGCATCATCGGTGGCACCGGCGACCAGGGGCGGGGGCTGGCCTACCGGTTCGCCCGCGCCGGTCAGCAGGTGCTGATCGGGTCCCGCTCCGCCGACCGGGCGGCCGAGGCGGCGGCGGAGATCGCCGTGCTGCCCCGGCTGCCCGCCGGGGTCGACGTGACCGGCGCGGACAACGACGAGGTGGCCCGCCGCAGCGACGTGGTGGTGATCGCGGTGCCGTGGGACGGGCACGCGGCCACCGTCGGCGCGCTGGCCGGGCCACTGGCCGGCAAGATCGTCGTGGACTGTGTCAACCCGCTCGGCTTCGACAAGCAGGGCCCGTACGCGCTGCCGGTCGCCGAGGGCAGCGCGGTGCAGCAGGCGGCGGCACTGCTGCCCGACTCGCGGGTCTGCGCGGCATTCAACCATGTCAGCGCGCCGTTGCTGGCCGACCCGGAGATCGACCGGATCGACCTCGACGTGCTGATCTGCACCGAGGAGCGGGAACTGGTCGACATCGTCGGCGCGTTGGCCGCCCGGATCCCCGGGATGCGCGGCATCTACGCCGGCCGGCTGCGCAACGCCCACCAGATCGAGGCGTTCACCGCCAACCTGATCGCCATCAACAAGCGTTACAAGGCGCACGCCGGCATCCGGGTCACCGACCTCTGACGGTGGGAATGTGGGAGCAGATCACCCCGGCTGCCCCGACTCGGTTGCTGACCGTGCGGATGCGGGAGCGGGCCACCCGGCTGTGCCGAGGTGTGCTGCCCCGTCGCGGTCACGGGTGACCTCCGGGACCCCGGCCGGCCCCCGGTGCGGGCGGTCGGGCGGTGGGTCGGACGGCCCGGGTGACCCGCTCCCCTCTCGTCACCGTCAGAAGTTGATGTCGACGCCGGCCTTCTTGCAGGCGGCGTTCGCCATGGCGCTGGTCTTCTGGAACTCGGGGCCGTCGGCGGCGGCGTCCATGTCCGGGGCGGTGGCCACCCTGCCGGCGGCGACGCCGAACGCCGCCAGCGCGGTGGCCGCCTCGCTGCCGGGGGTGCCGGCCGTGGCCTTCGCCAGGCCCGACGCCATCTCGTTGTAGGCCTTCTTGATGGCCGGGTTCGGGTCACCACCCGCCATCGCGGCCTTCACGACGTCGACCTTCGTCGTCTCGGCGATCTTCTTGGCCGCCGTGCAGAGCTTCTTGTCGGCTGCCGGGTCGGCGGCTGCGGTCGGGGCGTCGGTGGTCGGCGCGGCCGTGGCGGAGGGGGAGGTGGCCGGCGCGGCCGCGCTGGTGGCGGAGGACGACGGCGCGGTCGTCGTCGACGGCTTCGCCTCGCTGCACGCCGCGAGTGCCAGGACGGAGAGACAGGTCAGGGCGACAGTCGAGAAGCGAGCATGATTCACGAGCGGAACCCTAGCGGAGCCTGGTGGGGCGGTGGGGGCAGCGCCCCACCAGGCTCCGGCGCGACCTCAGAAGGTGTGTTCGGTGGCGGGGAAGTCGCCGCCGCGTACCTCGTCGGCGAACCGGCGGGTCGCCTCGGTCAGCGCCCCGGCCAGGTCGGCGTAACGCTTGACGAACCGGGGGGCCTTCCCGGTGCGCAGCCCCGCCATGTCCTGCCAGACCAGCACCTGGGCGTCGGTGTCGGGGCCGGCGCCGATGCCGACGGTGGGAATCGCCAGTTCGGCGGTGACCCGCTTGGCGACCTCACCCGGCACCATCTCCAGCACCACCGCGAACGCCCCCGCCCCGGCCACCGCCCGCGCGTCGGCGAGCACCTCGTCGGCGGTGTCGCCGCGACCCTGCACCCGGTAGCCGCCCAGGGTGTGTTCGCTCTGCGGGGTGAAGCCGATGTGCGCCATCACCGGGATGCCCGCCCCGGTGATCGCCGCGATCTGGTCGGCGCAGCGTCGGCCGCCCTCCAGCTTCACCGCGTGGCAGCCACCCTCCTTCATGAACCGCACCGCCGTGCGCAACGCCTGCGTCGGCCCCTCCTCGTATGAGCCGAACGGCAGGTCACCGACGACCAGGGTGTGCCGAGTCGCCCGGACCACGGCCCTGACCAGCGGCAACAACTCGTCGACGGTCACCGGCAGGGTGGTCTCGTAACCGAACACGTTGTTCGCCGCCGAGTCGCCGACCAGCAGCACCGGAATCCCCGCCTGGTCGAAGATTCCGGCGGTGTACTGGTCGTACGAGGTGAGCATCGCCCACCGGTCGCCGCGCTCCTTGGCGGCGATCAGGTCGCGGGTGCGGACCCGTCGGGTGGCCGGCCCGCCGTACAGGGCGGTCACCTCGGTCGGGGTGGACTCCACCATGACTGTCTCCTTTCCTCGAGGCCGCTGTCGCGGTCCCCGGGTTCCGTCGCGATCGTCGCACCACGCGACCGGTCGACGGCAGGGAACAGTGCAGGATTTCACTCCGCCGGGGCGACGCCGACCGACCGTGGCCGGCCGGCGTCGGGGTGCCCGACCGACCCGGGTCGGTCGGGCTGTGCTGCTCAGCCGACCGGGTCGGTCGGTCCCGGATGCTCAGCCGACCGGGTCGGTCGGTCCCGGATGCTCAGCCGACCCGGGTCGGTCGGTCCCGGACGCTCAGCCGGCCGCAGGTCGGCCGGCCCGGATGCTCAGCCGTCCTCGCGCCAGCGGTTGGTGATCGGCAGCCGACGGTCGCGGCCGAACGCCTTCATCGAGATCTTCGTGCCCGGGGCGGACTGCCGACGCTTGTACTCGGCGGTGTCCACCAGCCGCAGCACCCGGTCGACCACCGCCGGGTCGTGGCCGGACTCGACCAGGCCGGCCCGGCCCAGGTCACCGTCGACGTAACCGATCAGGATCGGGTCCAGCACGTCGTAGTCGGGCAGGCTGTCACTGTCGAGCTGGCCGGGGCTCAGCTCGGCCGACGGGGGCTTGCCGATGGAGTTCTCCGGGATCGGCGGGGTCTCGCCCCGGCGGGCCGCGTCGGCGTTGCGCCACTTCGCCAGCCGCCAGATCAGCGTCTTCCAGACGTCCTTGACCGGGTTGAACCCGCCGACCGAGTCGCCGTAGAGGGTCGAGTAGCCGACCGCCAGCTCACTCTTGTTGCCGGTGGTGAGGACCAGGTGCCCCTCCTGGTTCGACAGTGCCATCAGGATCACCCCGCGCACCCGGGCCTGGAGGTTCTCCACCGCCACCCCGGACAGCGAGATGTTCGCCAGGAAGGTGTCCACCATCGGCTGGATCGGCTCGACGCGGTAGTCCAGGCCGGTGCGCTTGGCCAGGTCCTCCGCGTCGGTCCGGGAATGCTCCGAGGAGTGCTGGCTGGGCAGTGACACGCCGACCACCCGCCGTGGGCCGAGCGCGTCGACGGCCAGCGCGGCCACCACCGCCGAGTCGATCCCGCCGGACAGGCCCAGCACCACCGAGGGGAAGCGGTTCTTGTTGACGTAGTCGCGCAGGCCCAGCACCAGCGCCTGCCACACCTCGGCCTCGTCGGCCACCGGCGCCAGCAGGCCGCCGTCGGCCGCCGGCCCGGTCGGGGCCGCCGGCACCACCTCGACGGTACGACGCAGCACCCGCATCCCGTCGGCGAGGTCCTCGGTGTCGGCGGGGTGCGGTCCCGCCCCGGCCAGCTCCACGTCGTGCACGAGCAGGTGCTCGACGAACTGCGGCGCGCGGGTGAGCAGTTCCCCGTCGGCGTCCACGATCATCGAGTCGCCCTCGAAGACCAGTTCGTCCTGACCACCGACCATGTTGACGTACGCGATCGGGGCCCCGGCCTCGGCGGCCCGGCGACGCACCAGCGGCAGCCGGACGTCGTCCTTGTTCAACTCGTACGGCGAGCCGTTGATGTTGACCACCAGGCCGACGCCGGCCTGCCGGGCCACCGCGAACGGGCCCCCGGCCTGCCACAGGTCCTCGCAGATGGTCAACGCCACGTCCACCCCGCCCACCCGGACCACGGTCAGGGTGTCGCCGGGCACGAAGTAGCGGTCCTCGTCGAAGACGCCGTAGTTGGGCAGGTGGTGCTTGAAGTAGGTCGCGACCACCTCACCCCGGTGCAGCAGCGCGGCGGCGTTGCGGGCCCCCCGGCCCGGCTGGGCGTCCCCGCTGACCTGGGGTGGACCGTCGGCGTCCAGGTAGCCGACCACGACCGGCAGGTCGCCGAGGCCGTCGGCGGCCAGATCGGCGGCGAGCTGCCGCACCGCGGCCTGTGAGGCGGCGACGAAGGAACGGCGGAAGACCAGATCCTCGACGGGGTAGCCGGTGAGTGTCATCTCCGGGAAGGCGACGAGCTGGGCGCCGGCGTCGGCGGCCCGACGGGTCCAGGCGCGGATCAGCTCGGCGTTGCCGACGGTGTCGCCGACGGTCGGGTTGACCTGGCACAGGGCCAGACGCAGGGTGGGCATGACCTCATCTTGCCCCAGCCGCAGGCGGTCGACCCGGCGGCTGCGACGAGACGACGGCCACCCTCTCGCCGCGCCCGGCCGGCCCGCCGCTGGTGGCGGGGCCGCCCGTCGATCCGGCCGTCGGGACACCGCAGGACGAGCGGCGGCAGGTCGCGTAACGTCTGCTTAACCAGGCCGGTGAAGACTGGGCGGTCAGGACGGACCGGCCGACCGGTGCCGGACGTACGTCGCGAGGGGTTGGGGAAGTGGACCGTCAGCAGGAGTTCGTCCTCCGTACGCTGGAAGAGCGGGACATCCGGTTCGTCCGGCTGTGGTTCACCGACGTGCTGGGGACGCTCAAGAGCGTCTCAGTCGCCCCGGCGGAGCTGGAGGCAGCCTTCGAGGAGGGCATCGGGTTCGACGGCTCGGCCATCGAGGGCTTCGCCCGGGTCTTCGAGTCCGACATGGTCGCCATGCCGGACCCGACGACCTTCCAGGTGTTCCCGTTCGAGGGCGGGGTCAGCGGTGAGAGCGCCCGGATGTTCTGCGACATCCTGCTGCCCGACGGCGGCCCGTCCTGGGCCGACCCACGGCACGTGCTGCGCCGGATGCTGTCCAAGGCGGCCGAGAAGGGCTTCACCTTCTACACCCACCCGGAGATCGAGTTCTTCCTGCTGGAGAACGGCCCGCAGGACGGCTCGGTGCCCACCGCCGTGGACACCGGCGGCTACTTCGAGCACACCACGCACGCCGTCGCGCGGGACTTCCGCCGCCAGGCCGTGCTCGCGCTGGAGCGGATCGGCATCTCGGTGGAGTTCAGCCACCACGAGGTCGCCCCCGGCCAGCAGGAGATCGACCTGCGCTACGCCGACGCGCTGACCACCGCCGACAACATCATGACCTTCCGGCACGTGGTCAAGGAGGTGGCGCTGTCCACCGGCGTACAGGCCAGCTTCATGCCGAAGCCGTTCACCGACCAGCCGGGCAGCGGCATGCACACCCACCTGTCGCTGTTCGAGGGGGAGCGCAACGCGTTCCACGACTCCGGTGACCCGATGAAACTGTCGAAGGTGGCGAAGTCGTTCATCGCCGGCCTGCTGATGCACGCCCGGGAGTACACCGCCGTCACCAACCAGTGGGTCAACTCGTACAAGCGGTTGTTCCCGCAGGCGTTGCCGGACCGGATCACCGAGAGCCCGGCGTACGTCTGCTGGGGGCACCTGAACCGGTCCGCGCTGGTCCGCGTCCCCGCGTACGGCAAGCCGAACTCGGCCCGGGTGGAGGTCCGGTCGCTGGACTCGGCGACCAACCCCTACCTGGCGTTCGCGGTGATGCTCGGCGCCGGCCTGAAGGGCATCGAGGAGGGCTACGAGCTGCCACCCGGCGCGGAGGACGACGTCTGGTCGCTGACCAGCGCCGAGCGCCGCGCGATGGGCTACGAGGCACTGCCGGAGAACCTGTCCGAGGCGATCGACGTGATGGCCGGCTCCGAGCTGGTCGCCGAGGTGCTCGGCGAGCATGTGTTCGACTTCTTCCTGCGCAACAAGCGGGCCGAGTGGGAGCAGTACCGCCGCGAGGTCACCCCGTACGAGCGGCAGCGCTACCTGTCGTTGTGACCCGTTGACGTCGAGGACCCGGGGCCCGCGCGGCCCCGGGTCCTCGACGTCCCGGGTCCGCCGGGGCCCAGGGCGTTCGGCGGTGCCGGGCCGGCTGACGGTCCGGGCGTTCGGCGGTGCCGGGTCGGCTGACGGCCCGGGCGTTCGGCGGTGCCGGGTCTGCCGACGGTCCGGGCGTTCGACGGTCCGGGGGGTGTCGGGGGTGGCGCGGTGCCGCTATCGTCTCGATCACCGTGCCGGCACCCGCGCCGGGCGCAGGAGGTCGGGAGGCCGTCGGTGCTGGATGATCTGCTCACCGGAGCATGGCAGAGCGTCGTGTTCGGGATCGTCGGGGTGGCGCTGATGGCGGCCGGCTTCGTGCTGGTCGACGTGCTCACCCCGGGCAAGCTGCGCGAGCTGATCTGGGTGCAGCGCAACGGCAACGCCGGGCTGCTGCTGGCCGCCAATCAGCTGGGTGTCGCCGGCATCGTCTTCACCGCGATCGTGACCAGCTACGACGACTTCGCCAAAGGGCTCGCCTCCACGGTGCTCTTCGGGCTGATCGGGCTGGCTGTCATGGCGCTCGCCTTCGGCGTGCTGGACCTGCTCACCCCGGGCAAGCTCGGTGAGGTCATCTGCTCGGACCAGCCGCACCCGGCGGCCCGGGTCAGCGCCGCCACCCACTTCGGTGCGGCTCTGATCGTCTGCGCCTGCATCGCCTGAACCGGGGGCCCTGCCGCCCGTACCGTCCGAGCCGACCCCCGTCCGCCCTCCCCGCCGGGGCGGACAGGGGCGGTGCGTCGTACCCCCGTCGTAGCGTGCGGGGGTGAACCGGACGGATCGTCTCTACGCCCTGGTGGAGGAGCTGCGGGCGGTGTCGCCCCGGCCGCGCAGCGCCCGTTGGCTGGCCACCCGTTTCGAGGTCAGCACCCGCACCGTCGAACGCGACATCGTCGCCCTCCAGGGTTCCGGCGTGCCGATCTGGGCCGAGCCCGGCCGCACCGGCGGTTACGTGGTCGACCGGTCGCACACCCTGCCGCCGGTCAACCTGACCGCCACCGAGGCGGTGGCGATGGCGGTGGCCCTGCACCGGCTCGCCGGCACCCCGTTCGCCGTGGCCGGCAGCACCGCACTGCGCAAGCTGCTCGCGGTGCTGCCGGCCGCCGACGCCGATGCCGCGCGCCTGCTCGCCGGCCGGGTGCTGCTGGTCGGCACCGGGCCGGGCACGTCCGTCCCGGCCGTCGTCGCCGACGCGGTCTCCGCCCGTCGGATGCTCCGCCTGCGGTACGCCGACCGCTGCGGGGTGCCCTCGTCGCGCGAGGTCGAGCCGCTGGGTTACCTGGGCAACGACCGGCACTGGTACCTGCTCGCCTGGTGCCGGCTCCGCGACGGGCTGCGCTGCTTCCGTACCGACCGGATCGTCGGGGTCGAGGCGTTGTCGCAGCGGGTGACCCGGGAGTTCTCCCCGGCCGACCTGGACGTCCCGGCCGAGCGGGTGCGCCGGCTGACCCTGGTCTGACTCGGCGTGGGCCGGCCGCACAGTCCGGTCGGCGCGGGCTGTCCGGACGGGTCGGCGTGCGGGCCGTGCAGGCCGGTTGGCGTGCGGGCTGTCCGGACGGGTCGGCGTGCGGGCCGTGTGGACCGGGCGGTAAACACCGACAGGACGGTGTCGCGGACACCCGGGAGGCTGACTGCCGAGCCCGCCGGCCGCCCGGTCGGCGGGGAACAGGAGGCAACGCGTGACCAGTACACCCGTCACCTGGTTCGAGATCGGCACCGACCGGCCGGACGAGGCGCAGAGCTTCTATGCGGAGTTGTTCGGCTGGACCTTCACCGAGGAGGGCACGGCCGAGGGCGGTTCCTACCGGACGACCACGGCGGGGGAGCCGACCGGCATCGGCGGCGGCATCCGGGCTCTCGCCGAGGACGCGCCCGGCTACGCGATCCTCTACGCCGAGGTGGCCGACGTGGCGCAGACCTGCGGGCGGGCCGAGGCGGCGGGCGGCACGGTGCTGACCCCGCCCCGGACCACGCCGAGCGGCCTGACCCTCGCCCTGGTGCGCGACCCGGTGGGCACCCACCTCGGTCTCTTCTCCTCGGGTGGCAGCGCCTGACGCCAGCGGGTCGGTGTTGCGCTTCCTCGGGTGGCAGCGCTTTACGCCAGGGCCGACGTTGCGGTGTCCCAGTGCGTCGGACACCGCAACGTCGGCCCTGGCGGGTCGATTGTCGGCCCGCCGGGTCGGGCGGGCCGGAGGTGGGTCACTCGCCGGGCGTACCCGCCGGGCCGCGGTGGTGACCGGGGCCACCCGGCCCCGGGAAGACCCCGGCCTCGACGGCCTTGGTGATCGCGTCGGCCTGGTCCTGGGTGAGCTTGCCGTCCTTGACCGCCTGGGCCAGCCGCTCGGCCAGCTTCTCCTGCCGGTCCTGCGGCGACGGACGCTCCGGCCGGTCACCCGTGGCGCGGTCCTTGTGCTGCTCGCGCACCTTTTCCAGGGCGGCGGTCACTTTGTCGGTGTCCACGCCCAACTCCTTGGCGAGCGCCTCGACGAACTCGTTCTGCCGGTCGGCGCGCTGCTGCTGCCGGTCGGTGCCCTGAGCGGCCTCGCTGCTGGCGCTCGGCGTCGGGGTGGCCCCGTTCTCGGCGAAGGCAACCGTGGGAGCGGCGATCCCCACCCCGAGCACACCAGCGGCGGCGAAACCGACCAGCAGGCGCTTCTTCGACATCATGCGGGACATCGGTCCTCCAGTACGTCGGTGGTGATGCGTTGACGTCACCGACAGTGACCACCGAACCTGGGAATCCCCCTTCCCGACCCTGTCCCCCAGCTGAAAATCCCGCCCACCGCCCCGGTGATCAAGAGGTTTCGGTCAGGAACGGGCTTTCCGGTGACGCGAACCTCTTGATCACCGGAACGGTCGGGGCCGGAGCGGGTGGGGTGGGGGTGGGGGTGGGGCGTGGGGGTTACTGGACGGCGGGGGTGGTGGTGAGGGTGCCGGTTTCGGTGTCGAGGGTGGCGGGGGTGCCCACCGGGACGGTGAGTTGGCCGGGGCCGTGGCCGATCGGCAGGCCGCCGAGGACCGGCACGCCGAGGTCGCCCAGCCGGTCGGTGAGCACGTCCACGACGGTGGTGTCCCAGCCGTCGGCGCAGTCGGTGAACTGGCCCACCGCCACCCCGGCCAGGCCGTCCAGCACGCCCGCGCGGCGCAGGTGGGTGAGCATCCGGTCGACCTTGTACGGCGGCTCCTGCACCTCCTCGACGAGCAGCACCGCCCCGGTCAGGTCCGGCATGTCCGGGGTGCCCAGGGTGGCGGTGATCAGGCAGAGGTTCCCGCCGAGCAGCCGACCCACCGCCCGACCGGGGACCCGCACCGGGTAGGTCTCCTCCGTGGGCACCGCCGCCACGGTCACCGGCGCGGTGGTCATCAGCGCGGCGTGCAGCGACTCCGCCGAGCGCAGCGGGGTCCGCTCGTCGACCCAGGCCGCCCCGGGGCCGTGCACGCCGGTCAGCCGGGCCCCCCGCCAGAGGGCGAACTGCAGGGCGGTGATGTCGGAGAACCCGGCCACCACCTTCGGGTCCCGCCGCACGGCGGCCATGTCGATCAGGTCGACCACCCGCTGCGCGCCGTACCCGCCCCGGGTGCAGATCACCCCGCGCACCTGCGGGTCGGCGAAGGCGGCGTTCAGGTCCGCGGCGCGCAGCGCGTCGTCACCGGCGAGGTAACCCCGTCGGGCGTACGCGTTCGGTGCCACCACCGGGCGCAGCCCCCAGCCGGTCAGTAACTCGACACCCCGGGCCACCCGCTCCGGCCGGGTCGGCCCGGACGGCGAGACCAGCATCACCGTGTCGCCCTCGCGCAGCACGGGCGGGCGCAGGACGGACGGGTCGTCGGCGATCACAGCGGCCGAGCATAGTCGCCCCGCCGCGCGGTCCGAGGCGTTCCGGGTGTCCGTCGACGAACCCGATAGCCTCGACGGCGTGGGAACCGCACTGGTGATCGAGAACGACCCGACCGACGACCCCCGACGGCTGGGGGAGTGGCTGGTGGAGGGGGGCCTGGAGCTGCGGCTGCTGCGCCCGTACGCCGGCGACGAACTCCCCGACGACCTCGCCGGCCACGTGGCGCTGGTGGTGCTCGGCGGTGACCAGCACGCCTACCCGGCCCCCGACGGCACCCCCGGCGCACCCTGGTTCCCGAAGCTCGAAGGGTTGCTGCGCAAGGCCGTGCGGCACCGGGTGCCGACCCTCGGCGTCTGCCTCGGCGCGCAACTGCTCGCCACCGCGCACGCCGGCCTGGTCGAGCGCAGCCCGTCCGGCCCCGAGGTGGGCCCGGGCGTGGTCGGCCGGCGCGACGCCGCCGAAAGTGACCTGCTGTTCCGGTACGTGCCGCTGATCCCGGACGTGCTCCAGTGGCACACCGACGAGATCACCGAGCTGCCCCGGGCCGCCACCCTGCTGGCCGCCTCGACCCGCTACCCGCACCAGGCGTTCCGGCTCGGCGACCGGGCCTGGGGCCTGCAGTTCCACATCGAGTGCGACACCGCGATGATCGCCGGGTGGGCGCGCGGCTCCGAACTGCTCGCCGAGCTGGGTTACGACGAGGACCTGGTGGTGGCCGCCTGCGACCGGGTGATGGCCGACGTCGAGGAGGTGTGGCAGCCGTTCGCCGTCCGGTTCGCCGCCCTCGCCCTCGGCGAGCTGGACGACGACACCCGCCGCAGCCTGCCCCTGCTCGGGCACTGAGATGAGCAGATCGACCAGGGGACGGCTGGCCCGCTACGGCTTCGCCGAGGGCGACGGCGGGGTCCGCGCCGCCGACCTGCTCGGCGCGGACGGGCTCGGGCTGTGGCAGGCCGACGAGCAGGAGCCCACCGACCGCGCGGCGGCCGACCTGCTGGCCGCGCTCTCCCGGGCCGCCGACCCGGATCTGGCGCTGCGTCAACTGCACCGGATGGTGGAGACCGAACGCCGCACCGCCGCCGACGCCACCGGGTCGGCCCTGCTGGCCGGGCTCGCCGCCGATCCGGGTCTGCGGCGTCGGCTGGTCGCCGTCCTCGGGGCCTCCTCCGCACTGGGTGACCACCTGGTCGCCAACCCGGGGCAGTGGACGGTGCTCGGCACCGCCCCGGACGGGCTGGCCCCCACCGCCGACGGTCGACTCGACCTGGCCCTCGCCGGCCGGTTGACCGTCGCCACCGCGCCGGTGGCGGTGCTGCGGCAGGCGTACCGGCTGGCGTTGCTGCGGATCTCGGCGGCCGACCTGACCGGCGGACGCGGCCTGGAGCAGGTGATGTCGGCGCTGTCCGCGCTGGCCGACGCGACCCTCGCGGCGGCGTACGAGATCGCGGTGGGTGAGCTGCCGGCGGGCACGCCCCGGCCCCGGCTGGCCGTGGTGGCGATGGGCAAGTGCGGTGGCGACGAGCTGAACTACGTCTCCGACGTCGACGTGATCTTCGTGGCCGCGACCGACGAGGACCTGCCCGCCGCGACCACCGTCGCCGCCCGGCTGATCCACATCTGCGGGCTGGTCGCCTGGCCGGTGGACGCCGCGCTGCGCCCCGAGGGCAACCGGGGGCCGCTGGTGCGTACCCTGGCCAGCCACCTCGCCTACTACCAGCGGTGGGCTCGCACCTGGGAGTTCCAGGCGCTGCTCAAGGCCCGCCCGGCCGCCGGTGACCTGGCGTTGGCCGGCGAGTGGGTCGACGCCCTCGCCCCGCTGGTCTGGCGGGCCTCCGAGCGTCCCGAGGCGGTCTCCGACGTACGCGCCATGCGCCGCCGGATCATCGACAACATCCCGCCGAAGGAGCTGGACCGCGAGATCAAGCGCGGTCCGGGCGGGCTGCGGGACATCGAGTTCGCCGTCCAACTGCTGCAACTGGTGCACGGCCGGGGCGACGAGTCGCTGCGGGTGCCGGGCACCGTGCCGGCGCTGCGCGCGCTGGTGGCCGGCGGTTACGTCGGGCGGGCCGACGGTGAGGCGCTGCTGCGCGGATACCGCTTCCTGCGCGGGGTCGAACACCGGCTCCAGCTCCAGGCGCTGCGGCGCACCCACACCGTGCCGACCGAGCCGGCCGCGCTGCGCTGGCTGGCCGCCGCGCTCGGCTACGCCGCCATCCCGGGCCGCAGCGCCGTGGAGAGCTTCCGCGCCGACTGGGTCGCGCACGCCACCGAGGTACGCCGGCTGCACGCCAAACTGCTCTACCGGCCGTTGCTGGAGTCGGTGGCCCGGGTGCCCGCCGACGGCCTGCGGCTCACCCCGGAGGCGGCCCGGCACCGGCTGGAGATCCTCGGTTTCGCCGACCCGGCCGGGGCGCTGCGCCACCTCGAAGCCCTCACCGGCGGGGTGAGCCGGACCGCCGCCATTCAGCGGACCCTGCTGCCGGTGCTGCTCAGCGAGTTCGCCGACGCGCCCGAACCGGACCGGGGGCTGCTCAACTACCGGCAGGTCTCCGACTCCCTCGGCAGCACCCCGTGGTACCTACGGCTGCTGCGCGACTCCGGGCCGGTGGCCCGCCGGCTGGCCCGGGTGCTGTCGTCGTCCCGCTACGCGGCCGACCTGCTGGCCCGGGAACCGGAGGCGCTGCGGCTGCTGGCCGAGGAGAACGAGTTGACGCCCCGACCCCGGGAGGTGCTCTGCGACGGGTTCGCCGCCGCGGCGGCCCGGCACGCCGACCCGGTCGAGGCGACCCGGGCGGTACGCGCGCTGCGCCGCCGGGAACTCGTCCGGATCGCCTGCGCCGACGTGCTCAGCCGGGCCGGCGGGCTGGCCCCGCGACCCGAGCGTGGTGTGCCGGTCGGCCCGCTGGCCGACGTCACCCGGGTCGGCACCGGCCTGTCGTACGTCACCGACGCCACCCTGTCCGCCGCGCTGCGCGCCGTCCGGGCCGCCCAGCCGGAGCTGCCCGGCCTGCGGTTCGCGGTGATCGGCCTCGGTCGCCTCGGCGGGTACGAGTCGAACTACCTCTCCGACGCCGACGTGCTGTTCGTCTACGACCCGCCGGCCGGGACGGCGGAGAGCACCGCCAGCGCCGCCGCGCACGCGATCGCCGAGGAACTGCGCCGGCTGCTCGCCGCCCCCGCCCCCGACCCGGCGCTCGGCGTCGACGCCGACCTGCGCCCCGAGGGACGGCAGGGCCCGCTGGTCCGCAGCCTCGCCGCCTACGCCCAGTACTACGCCCGCTGGTCGCGGGTGTGGGAGGCGCAGGCGCTGCTGCGGGCCCGCTTCGTCTGCGGCGACGCCGACCTGGGCACCGAGTTCGAGACGATGGTCGATCCGGTCCGCTACCCGGCCGACGGGTTGACCCGGGAGCAGGTCGTCGAGATCCGCCGGATCAAGGCCCGGGTGGAGAACGAACGGCTGCCCCGGGGCGCCGACCCGGCCACCCACACCAAGCTCGGTCGGGGTGGCCTGGCCGACGTCGAGTGGGCGGTGCAGCTGCTCCAGCTGCGCAACGCCGGGGCGTACCCGCAGCTGCGCGGCACGCGTACCCTCGATGCCCTCGCGGCGGCCCGGGAGGCGGGGCTGGTCGACCCGGCGGACGCCGCCGCGATGGTCGCCGGGTGGACCCTCGCCGCGCAGGTCCGCAACGCGCTGATGCTGGTCCGGGGTCGGGCCGGCGACCAGCTTCCCCGGCACGGGGTGGAGCTGGCCGGTGTGGCGCGGTTGCTCGGTGCGGACGACCCGGGGGAGTTCCTCGACGACTACCTGCGCACCGCCCGGCGGTCCCGGGCCGCCATGCAGCGGGTCCTGGAGAGCTGAGCCCCCGCCGCCGGCACCGAAGCCGTTGGCATAGTCGGGCCGGGCGGCCGTGCCGGGCAGCCGGGCCGGGCGGCCGTGCCGTGCCGGGCCGGGCGGCCATGCCGGGCCGGGCGGCCGTGCCGGGCCGGGTAGCCGGGCGACGACGGCGGCCCGGTCACCAGGGCGGCCCGGTCACCGGCGTCGCCTGGTCACCGGCGGCGGACCAGCACCAGATGGTCGATCAGGGTGCCGGCCTCGCCGTTGGGGCCGGTGGCCTGCCGCTGCGGCGCGTCGAGGCGCTCGACGTGCCATCCGTCCGGGTCGAGGTCGAGCTCGGCCAGGGTCTCCTGCGGGGTGGGGAACCGCACGTGGCGATGTTCGGCGGCACCCCACGGGGGCACCGCGCCGTGCTCGACCACCAGCAGCCGTCCGCCCGGGGCGACCGCCCGGACCGCCGCCCGCAGCACCTGCGCCCGGGGGAAGTCCAGCGGCGACTGGAGGAACTGCGCCGAGACCAGGT
The DNA here is from genome assembly GCF_040678915.1 of Micromonospora sp. NPDC049257. Lineage (NCBI taxonomy): Bacteria > Bacillati > Actinomycetota > Actinomycetes > Micromonosporales > Micromonosporaceae > Micromonospora > Micromonospora sp. NPDC049257. Next base: position 387,086 of record NZ_JBFAQU010000002.1, on the reverse strand, counting down.
CGAACCTGCCCGCCGGGAAGGTCCGGGCCAGGTCGTGCCGCTGGAAGTCGACCAGGGACGCCACCCCGGCGGCCGTCACGGCGGCGGCCGACCGCTCCAACGCGGTGGTGGAGACGTCGACCGCCGTCACCCGCCAGCCCTGCCGGGCCAGCCACACCGCGTCGCCGCCCTCGCCGCAACCGAGGTCGAGGGCGCTGCCCGGCGGCAGCGCCCCGACGACGTCGACCAGGTGCGGATTGGGTCGGCCGCTCCACTGCCGCTCCCGGGCCCGGTACATCTCGTCCCAGTGCCGGGCGGTCTGCTCGTCCACGGCCGCGTCGACAACGGTTCCGTGCGTCCCGCCGCCCTGCCCGTCCTCGTTGCCGGTCCCGTGGGTACTGCGGCCCTGCCCGCCGTCCTCGTTGCCGGTCCCGTGGTCACTCACTGGCCTGTCCGCCGTCCTCGTCGCCGGTGCGGGCGGCGGTGGCCCGGTGCGCGGCCACCGCCCGGTCGGTGTCCTCGGCGATCAGGTCGGCGTTGAGCGCGGCGGCGGCCTTCAGCCCCGCCGCGGCGGCGGCGATCACGGTGGCCTGCGGGTCGGTGACGTTGCCGGCCACCCAGACGCCGGGCACCCCGGTCGCGCCGGAGGCGTCGGCGGCCACCCGGTCACCGAAGGTGTGCCCACCGACGACGAATTCCTCGGTGGGCAACCCGAGCCCGGCGAGGAAAGCGGCCCGCGCGCCGAACCGGGGGGCCACCACCAGCGCCTCCCGGGGGACCACCCGGCCGGACCGCAGCCGTACGCCGGTGAGCCGGTCGCCGGTGACCTCCAGCTCCGCCACCTCCCCGTCGACCACGGTGACGCCCCGGGCGGCCAGCTTCTCCGCCTCGTCGGCGGGCAACGGCCCGGCGGTGTGCGTGAAGACCACCACGTCGTCGGTGAGCTGACGGAACAGCAGCGCCTGGTGGGCGGCCATCGGGCCGGTGGCGAGCACCCCGACGGCCTGGTCGCGTACCTCCCACCCGTGGCAGTAGGGGCAGTGCAGCACGTCGCGGCCCCAGCGGTCGGCCAGGCCCGACACGTCGGGCAACTCGTCGACCAGGCCGGTGGTGACCAGCAACCGGCGGGTGTGCAGGGTACGGCCGTCGGCCAGGGTCACCGCGAACCGCCCCGGACCGACGTCGCCCGCCGGTGCCGTGGCGTCGTGCGGGTGGGCCGGGTCGATCGGGTGGGCCGGGTCGATCGGGTGGGTGGCGGTGACGGTGCCGTCGAGGACGGTCACGCCGTACCGGGCCACCTCGGACCGGCCCGTCGCGTACAGGTCGGCGGGTGGGACACCCTCGTTGGTCAGGAAGTTGTGCACGTGGTCGGCCGGGGCGTTGCGCGGGGCACCACCGTCGACCACCACCACGTCGCGGCGGAACCGGCCCAGGGCGAGCGCACCGCTGAGCCCGGCCGCACCGCCACCGACCACCACCACGTCGTGCACCACCGGGTACGTCATGACTGTCTCCTCACGGGCGGGTCCGTCCCGCCGATGCCCCGGATCGTGCGCCCGGATCACCGTACTGCCAAATCTGGTTGCCGAAATGGCAAACTGGTGCGGTGACCGACGACCACAGCGACATCCCCCCGGACGAGGTGCTCACCGCCGTCGGACCCCGGCTGCGGGCGCTGCGGCAGCAGCGCGGCGTGACCCTGGGTCAGCTCGGCGCGGCGACCGGCATCTCGGTCAGCACGCTGTCCCGGCTGGAGTCCGGTGGCCGGCGGCCCACCCTGGAACTCCTGCTCGCCCTGGCCCGCTTCCACCGGGTGCCGCTGGACGATCTGGTCGGCACGCCGCAGACCCGCGACCCCCGGGTCCACCGCCGGCCCGTCGTCCGTCACGGCGTCACCATCGTGCCGTTGACCCGTCGCCCGGGTGGCGTCCAGGCGTACAAGATGATCTATCCACCGCAGGTGCCGGTGGGGGAGCCGACCCAGCAGGCGCACGAGGGGTACGAGTGGCTCTACGTGCTCTCCGGCCGGGTCCGGCTGCTGCTCGGCAGCCACGATCTCACCCTCGACGCCGGTGAGGTCGCCGAGTTCGACACCCGCACCCCGCACTGGTTCGGCAACCCCTACGACGAGCCGGCGGAGATCCTCAGCCTCTTCGGCCCCCAGGGTGAGCGCCTGCACGTCCGCGCCCGCCCGTCCCCGGTCCGCCCCACCCGCCCCTGACCGGCAGCCCGGGTGCCGGCGCGCTGGCGGTGCACTGGCGGCGTGCGCTGCCGGTGCACTGGCGGCGTGCGCTGCCGGTGCACTGGCGGCGTGCGCGACGACCCCGGGCGGGTGTCACCGCGCCTACCGTGGTAGGACTGCTCGGTGCCGACGACCCGCCGTGAGCAGTCCGCGCGTCCCGTCCTCGCGGCGCTGGCGGTGTCGCTGCTGCTCGCCGTCGCATTCCTGCTCGCCCCGCCGATGGGCACCGACCTGTCGGCCCAGGTCGCCCGCGCGGGCTTCGCCGACCGCAACGGCCTGGCCCCCATCGACTTCGCCTGGTACGGCGGAGTCCACCAGGGCGGTTACAGCCTCTACACCCAACTGCTCGGCGCGCTGGTCGGCGTACGGCCGCTCGGCGCGTCGGCAGCGGTCGTCTCGTCGGCGGCACTGGCCTGGCTGTTCGTCCGCTCCGGTGCCCGTCGTTGCCTGCTGGGCGCGGTCCTGGGCGCGGTGGTCCTGGTCGGGAACCTGGCGAGCGGCCGGATCACCTTCGCCGTCGGGCTCGCGTTCGGGCTGCTCGCCCTCTGCGCGGTGGCGGCGCAACGACCCGGCCGGCCACTGCGGCTGGTGGCAGCCGCCCTGCTCGCCGCCCTCGCCACCTGGGCCAGCCCGGTTGCCGGTCTGTTCACCGGACTGGCCGGTGCCGCAGTGCTGCTGGCCGCCCTGCGACGAGGCGACGGCCCGGGCAGAGCACTGCCCGGCGGCTGGCGGGCCACCAGCCCGGTGGCCGACGGACTCGTCCTCAGCCTCACCCCCGCGCTCGCCCTCGCGCCGATGGCGGTGCTGTTCGGCAACGGCGGCACCCAGCCGTACTCGGCCGAGTCGATGCGGATCAACGTGGCGCTGGCCGTGCTGGGGTACGCCGTCCTCGGCCGGCAACACCGGGTGCTGCGCATCGGTGCGCTGCTGACCGTGGTGTTGCTGGTCGCCGCCTTCTACCTGCCCAGCCCGATCGGCTCCAACGCCCTGCGGCTGCCGATGCTCTTCGGCCTGCCGCTGCTCGCCGCGTTCGCTGCGGTGCGCGGACCGTGGCTGGCCGGTCTGCTCGTCGCCGCTGTCTGGTGGCAGAACCCGGTGATGGTCAGCGACGTGACGCGCGCCGGTTCGGTGCAGAGCGGCGCCGCCTTCTACCGTCCGCTCGTCGACGAACTGGCCCGACGGCAACCGGTGGGCCGGGCCGAGGTGGTGCCGCTGCGCGACCACTGGGAGTCGGCGTACCTCTCACCGACCGTCCCGCTGGCCCGGGGGTGGGAACGGCAGGTCGACGCCGACCGCAACGCGATCTTCTACACCGGCCGGCTGACCGCCGAGTCGTACGCCCGATGGCTGCGCGCCAACGCCGTCCGCTACGTCGCCGTCGCGCCCGACGCGCCACCCGACCGGTGGGCGCGCGACGAAGCCAACCTGGTGCTGGGCGGCCAGCCCTACCTGCGCGAGGTGTGGCGCAACGCCGACTGGCGGCTGTACGCCGTCGCCGACCCCGCGCCGATGGTGAGCGCTCCCGGACGGCTGGTCTCCGCGGATCAGAGCGGGGTCCGGTTCACGGCCGACCGGACCGGGAACGTGCAGGTGCGCGTACGGTGGTCGCGCTGGCTCTCGCTGTCGGGGGCAGCCGGCTGTCTGCGGCCGGGACCCGACGGGTGGACCGAGATCAGGGTGGACGGCCCGGGTGAGTTCTGGATGTCGAGCGACCTCCTGCCCGCGCGTCACTGCTGACCGGGTCGACCGGCCGCCGCGACGTGGCCGGCCCGCGCCCACCCGCCGAGCGGCCCCGGTGCCGACACCAGGGCGCTCCCGCCCACCGCCGCCGTAGCCCAACGCCGTAGCCCACTGCTATAGCCCACCCCCGTGGCGTCACCGTGGTACTGGCAGCATGTTCTCCCATGCCCCTCCCCTTGGCGCGCTGGACCGGCCTGGCCGGCTCGACGATGCTCGCCGTCGCAGCGTTCCTGGGCGGCGCGCTGCCTTCCTCGCCGCACGGAAACACCCCGGTCGGCATCTGGCAGGGCCCGAACGGGCCCCTGCTCGTCGCGCTGTGGGTGGTCGGGCTGGGGCTGATGGCCGCAGTGTGGTGGACGCTGCGCGATCGCGTCCCGTCGACCCGGTGGGCGCTGGTGACCATCGGGCTCTGGCTCGTCCCACTGCTCGTCGCCCCCCCACTGGCCAGTCGGGACGTGTACGCGTACGCCTGCCAGGGTGCCACCTACGCCGCCGGGTTCAACCCGTACGAGCAGGGGGTGTCGGCGCTGCCGTGCCCGTGGTTGGACACGGTCTCGCCGATCTGGCGGGACACCCCGGCCCCGTACGGGCCGCTGTTCGCCCTGCTCTCCGGCGCGGCGGTGGCGGCGACGGACTCACTGGTCGGCAGCATCGTGCTGTTCCGGTTGCTGGCGGTGGCCGGGGTCGCCCTGCTCGCGGCGGTGCTGCCGGTACTGGCCCGCCGATGCGGGGTGGCACCGGAACGGGCGCTGTGGCTGACACTCGGGTCGCCGCTGGTCGGGGTGCACCTGGTCGCCGGCGCGCACAACGACGCGCTGATGGTCGGACTGCTCGTCGCCGGGCTGGCGGTGGTGGCGTCACATCCCGGCCGCCCCGGCCCGCTGCTGGCCGGCGGTGTGCTGCTCGGCCTGGCTGCCGGGATCAAGGTGACCGCGTTGGTCGTCGTGCCCTTCGCCGCGTTGGCCGCGCTGGCCGGAACGTACTCCATCCGCAGGCTCTGCCGGGACGGCGGCTGGGTGGTCGGTGGCGCGGTGGGGACGGTGGTCGGGGCGACGTTGGCGGCCGGACTGAACTTCGGCTGGATCTCCGGCCTGCAGCAGGGTGGCCTGGCGATCGCCTGGACGTCGCCGCCGACCGCCGTCGGGCAGACCGCCGGCTACGTCGCGGCCCTGTTCGGCGCGGACATCGACGCGCTACCGGTGACCCGGACGATCGGCATGCTGGTGCTGGCGGTGCTGCTGGTCTGGTTGTGGTGGCGGGCCCGCACCCGCGACCCGCTCTGGCACGCCGGCCTGGCACTCGCCGCGACGGTGGCCCTCGCGCCGCTGTTCCACCCCTGGTACTGGTTGTGGCCGCTGGCCGTGCTCGCCGCGACCACCCACCGGCCGACCCGGTGGTTCGCGTTGGTGGCGTTGCTCTCGTCGTTCCTGGTGCTGCCCGACGGCACCGGGCTGCCCCGGTACACCAAGATGCCCGGTGCCCCGCTGATGACGCTGTTGGTGATCGTGGTGGCCGTCCGGTTGGTACGGTCGGCTCGGGCGGGCCGGCGGCCCGCCCCCGTGGACGCGCCCGCCGACTGAGGAGAGGTGGCCGGTGACCGAGCCCGGCGTGCCGACCAGGAGGCGGGCCCGTGCGGCGCGTCACCTCGGGTTGACCGGAGCGGTGCTGCTCGCCGTGGCCGGCTGGCTGGGCGGGGTGCTGCCCGAGGTGCCGCCGACCGGGCCGTGGCGCGCGCCACACGGGCCGGCAGCGGTCCTCTGCTGGCTGGTCGGGACGGCGCTGATGGTGGGTGCCTGGTGGGCGTTGCGCGCCGGTGCACCGTCCACCCGGTGGGCGTACGTCACCGCCGGGCTGTGGACCCTGCCGCTGCTGCTCACCCCACCGCTGGCCAGCCGGGACGTCTACTCGTACGCCTGCCAGGGGTGGTCGTACGCGGCCGGGCACGACCCGTACCGGGTGGGGGTGGCGGCGGCCGGCTGCCCGTGGGTCGACGCGGTCGCGCCGATCTGGCGGGACACCCCGGCCCCGTACGGCCCCGCCTTCGTGCTGCTGGCCGCGCTCGCCGCGGTGCTCGGCGGGACCCTGGTCGGCACCCTGATGGTGCTGCGGCTGTACGCGGTGGCCGGGGTGCTGCTGGTGGCGTTCTGCCTGCCCGGCCTGGCCCGCGCCGCCGGGGTACCCACCCGCCGGGCGGCCTGGCTGGGGTTGGCCTCCCCCCTGGTCGGGGTGCACCTGGTGGCCGGCGCGCACAACGACGTGGTGATGCTCGGTCTGCTCCTGCTGGGCCTGCTGGTGCTGGTGCGCGCGCCCGGCCGGACCCGGGGGCTGCTCGTCGCCGGGGTGCTGCTCGGGCTGGCGGTGGCGGTGAAGGCGACAGCGGTGGTGGTGCTGCCGTTCGCGGCGTTGGCGGCGGTGCACGGCCGCTACACCCTCCGGGCCCTGCTGTGCGACGGCGGCCGGCTCGCCGGGGTGGTCCTGGCCACCCTGGCGGCGGTCTCGGCGCTGTCCGGCCTGGGGCTGGGCTGGGTCGCCGGGTTGGCCCGCAGCGGTGACTCACAGCAGTGGACGTCGGCGCCGACGGCGGTCGGTTTCGTGGTCGACTACGTCGGCGAGTTGGCCGGTCGGCGGCCGGACGCGGTGCCGGTGACCCGGGCGGTGGGCCTGCTGCTCCTGGCGGGGCTGCTGGTGCTGCTCTGGTGGCGGGCGTGGACGGCGCTGCGCCGGCTCAACGACGTCCGGCAGCGGGTGCACCGGCTGGCGGCGGCCCGGCCCCGGGTCACCCTGGGCGCGGCGGGCGCGGCGCTGGCCGCGACGGTGCTGCTCGCCCCGGTCCTGCACCCGTGGTACGTGACCTGGCCGTTGCTGCTGCTCGCGGTGTCGGCGACCCGGACGACCTGGTTCGTGGTGCCGGCGGCGGTGGCGGCCTTCCTCACCCTGCCCGACGGCACGTCGGTCGCCCGGTACACCAAGGCACCCGGCGCGATCGTGATGACCGCGCTGCTGCTGGTGCTGCTGGTCGGCGCGGCACGGGGCCGGTGGCATCCAACGGGCGGGCGTGACGGTGCGGGTCCGCGTGACGGAACGGGCCGGCTCCGCGGAAGCGGAGCCGGCCCGGCCGGTGGAACGTGACAGTCGAGGCGGACCTCAGCAGTCGAAGTACATCGCGAACTCGTGCGGGGTCGGGCGCAGACGCACCGGGTCGACCTCGTTGGCCCGCTTCCAGCCGACCCAGGTGGAGATCAGGTCGGGGGTGAAGACGCCACCGTCGAGCAGGTAGTCGTGGTCGGCCTCCAGCGCGTCGAGCACCTCCGGCAGCGAGCCCGGCACCTGCTTGACGTCGCCCCACTCCTCCGGCGGGAGGTCGTAGAGGTCCTTGTCGATCGGAGCCGGCGGCTCCATCTTGCTCTTGATGCCGTCCAGGCCGGCCATCATCATGGCCGAGAAGGCGAGGTACGGGTTGCTGGACGGGTCCGGCACCCGGAACTCGACCCGCTTGGCCTTGGCGTTGCTGCCGGTGACCGGGATGCGGGTGCAGGCGGAGCGGTTGCGCTGCGAGTAGACCAGGTTGACCGGGGCCTCGTAGCCGGGCACCAGGCGACGGTACGAGTTGACCGTCGGGTTGGTGAACGCCAGCAGCGACGGGGCGTGGTGCAGCAGGCCACCGATGTACCAGCGGGCGGTGTCCGACAGGCCGGCGTAACCGGTCTCGTCGTAGAACAGCGGCTCTCCGTTGAGCCAGAGGCTCTGGTGGGTGTGCATGCCGGAGCCGTTGTCGCCGAAGAGCGGCTTGGGCATGAAGGTGGCCGTCTTGCCGTTGGCCCAGGCCTCGTTCTTCACGATGTACTTGAAGAGCTGGAGCTGGTCACCGGCGTGCAGCAGGGTGGAGAACTTGTAGTTGATCTCCGACTGGCCGGCGGTGCCGACCTCGTGGTGCGAACGCTCCACGGTGAACCCGCCGTCGACCAGCCGACGCACGATCGAGTCGCGCAGGTCGGCGTAGTGGTCCACCGGCGGCACCGGGAAGTAACCACCCTTGTACGCGGTCTTGTAGCCGCGGTTGCCGCCGGCCTCCTCACGACCGGTGTTCCACGCGCCCTCGATCGAGTCGATGTAGTAGAACGACTGGTGCGCCGAGGTCTCGTGGCGGATCGAGTCGAAGATGTAGAACTCGGCCTCGGCACCGAAGTACGCGGTGTCGGCGATGCCGCTGGCGGCGAGGTAGGCCTCGGCCTTCTTGGCCACGTTGCGCGGGTCCCGCGAGTACGCCTCACGGGTGAACGGGTCGTGGATGAAGAAGTTGAGCGCGAGGGTCTTCTGCGCGCGGAACGGGTCGATGAAGGCGGTCGCGACGTCCGGGAGCAGGAGCATGTCCGACTCGTGGATCGCCTGGAAACCGCGGATCGACGAACCGTCGAACGCGAGACCGTCGGTGAAGACGCTGTCGTCGAAGGACTCCACCGGCAGATTGAAGTGCTGCATCACGCCGGGCAGGTCACAAAAACGTACGTCGACGAACTTTACGTCCTCGTTCTTGAGGTATCGCAGGAGTTCCTCGGGATTGGCAAACACACGTCCTCCTGGCACGTCCACTCCGGTCGCTGGGCTCTGGCGACGCTATGACCGTGGGGTTGCTCGCCCGTGTCTCCAATGTTTCTGCCGTGTTACGCCGCTAGCGGAGCGTCATCTGCGCCGCTCAGTACCCGCCGGGTTGTCCGTTCGGACGATACCGGCTGAAGTGCTGTGCTGCCATTCGTAGTGATTAGACCGAATGTGCACAGATTGCCGGAACACCCTGCCTGTCCACCTGGTGACCGGCCGCCGACCGACCCGGGGCCCGGGTGACCACCCCCGGCCGGCCGCCGTCCCTGAGCGGTAGCGGGTGCCGGTGCCGCCCTGAGTGGTGGCGGGTGCCGGTGCCGCCCCGGCCGGTGGCAGGGCGGTGCTGACTACCCTTGAGCACCGTGACGAGTTCGCCTGCGGCGCCGGTGCCGCCCGCCACCGATCCCGCCTTCACCCCGCCGACCCTCAGCCGACGGTTCGGGGCCCTGGTGATCGACTGGGTGCTCTGCCTGCTGGTGGCGAACTTCTTCGCCGACCCGGTCCGCGACGGCTGGGCCCCGGTGGCGGTGCTCATCGCCGAGTACGGCCTCTTCCTCGGCCTCTTCGCCCAGACCCCCGGGATGAGGATCACCCGGCTGCGCTGCCTCGACTGGTCCGACGGCGGGCGGATCGGCGTCCCCCGGGCGCTCCTGCGCGGCCTGCTCCTGGCCCTGGTCGTACCGCCGCTGATCATGGACGAGCAGCGCCGGGGCCTGCACGACCGCCTCACCGGCGCGGTCATCGCCGACGCCCCCCGCCCCACCACCTGATCGCCCCGCCCGCCGGGTGCCCGCCCCGCCCGCCGGGTGCCCGCCCCGCCCGCCGGGTGCCCGCCCCGCCCGGCGGGTGCTCGCGGCGCTGCCCGGCGAGTGCTCGCGCTGCCCGCCAGGTGCTCGCCGCCCGGGCGCTCGCGGCCGACCCCCGCTGCGGAGAGGACCACGCCGGGTCGCGTGCAGGCGCGGCACGGGTGGGCGCGGGGCGGGCAGGCGTTGTCCCCCGCGCAGAGGTGGACACACGGGCACGAGGCAGAGCCGGGTGGCACGGGCAGAGCCGGGTGGGCACGGAGCCGGCCGGTGGCAGGTGGCAGCCGGCGGGTGGCCGGTGGCCGGTGGCCGGGCGTACGACGGGGGTGTCAGCGGCCCCGGGTCTGGCGGAACGCGCGGCCCGGGGGCCGCATGTTCTTCGGGATCGCGCCCTTGGGCATCTGCGGGCGGGCGGTCAGCGCCTTGAGCCGCTTGTCGAGCGAGTTGACGTCCTTGCCGTTGAGGGTGCGCGGCAGCCGCATCAGGGTCATCCGCAGCTTGCGGATCGGCAGCTCACCCTCGCCCTGGCCGATCACGTAGTCGTGCAGCGGCGCGGAGCCGATCACCTTGGCCAGCCGGCGCTTCTCCTGGCCCAGCAGGCCACGGACCCGCTGCGGGTTGCCCTCGGCGAGCAGGATCACGCCGGGCCGACCGATCACCAGGTGCACCATGTCCATCTGGGTGGTGGAGCTGACCGCCGGGGTGACCCGCCAGTCGCCACGCATGCTCTCCATGATCTGCGCCGCCGCGCCGGGCTGCCCCTCGGCGGCGTTCATCATCGCCTTGTTGGACCGCAGGTTGAGCACGACGAGTAGGGCGAGCAGGGCGAACAGGATGCCGATCGGCAGCCACAGCCAGCCCCAGAGGATCACCGCGACCACGGTGAGCGCGAGCGGGATCAGCACCGCCCCGGCGGCCAGTGGCGCGAACCACCGGTCCTGCTTGGCGGTGAACTTGAACACCATCCCGATCTGCTTCAGCCGCTGGCCGAACGAGACCTTCTCCTGGGGCTTTGCCATGCCGCCGAGTCTAGTGGTCGCCGCCAGGACGGATGATCCCCGGCCGGTGGTCGGCGGTGGGCCGCGGTGTTCTCGGGTGGCGGGACCACCGCGAGCGGGGTCGATCCCCGGCCGACGGGGTCGGTCGGGCCGTGATCGACCGGGGCTGTTCCCGACGGTGGTCAGCCGGTGGGGGAGCGGTCCCCGGCCGGCGGCGCGGTGCGGGGGCGCGGGATGACCGGGGCGGCGCGGCCGGTGCCGCTCTGACCTGTGCCGGCGTGGCCGGCACCGTCGCTGCCGCCCTCCTCGTGGTAGTCCTCCTCCACGTTGACGGCCCAGACGTCGTGGTCGGTGCCGTCGAGGATGTTCTCCGCCGTCAGCATCGCGGTGAGCATCGAGTGGTCCTGGTTGTTGTACCGGTGCATGCCGTTGCGACCCACCGGGTGCACGTTCGGTACGGCCTCGGCCAGCCAGCGGCGGATCACCTCGACGGCCTCGCCGTAGCCCTCGTCGTAGACCGGGTAGGCCTTCGGCATCCGCACCACGTATCCGGTGGTGACCGAGCCGGGGCTGACCAGGCCGAGCCGCTCCAGCTCGGCGGTGCCGAAGGCGACCAGCTCCGGGTCGGGGGTCGACCACAGCTCGTCACCCTCGTTGACGAAATACTCCAGGCCGAGGCAGGTGCCGCCGTCACGGACCATCTCCGGCGACCAGGCGCCGAAGTTCTGGATCCGGCCGACCTTCACCCCCGGGGTGTGTACGTAGATCCAGTTGTCGGGGAAGCTGGCCTCGGCGGGCACCACCAGCGCCACGGTCAGGAAGTCCCGGTACCGCAGCAGGTCGGCGGCGTCGCGCACCGCCGCCGGGGCGGGTGGGTCCATCGCCCGGACCAGGGCCGAGATCGGCATGCTGGACACCACGTGGTCGGCGGAGATCCGTCGCTCACCGGCCGGGCCGTCGACGGTCACCGCGACCGCCCGGCCGTCCTCACGGTGCACGGTGCGTACCGCAGTCTCCAGCTCGACCGTCCCGCCGGCCTTGACCACCAGTTCGGCGCAGCGCTCCCACATCATCCCCGGGCCGAGCCGGGGGTAACGGAACTCCTCGATCAGGCTGGTCACGTCGTTGCCGCCCCGCTTGGGCAGCAGCGCCCCGCGGATCGCCGCACCGAGGGAGAGGTTGCGGATCCGCTGGGCCGCCCAGTCCGCCTGCAGCTCCGTCGCGGGAATGCCCCACACCTTCTCGGTGTACGTCTTGAACAACATCCGGTACAGCCGGGCCCCGAACCGGGCCGACACCCAACCCTCGAAGTGGGTCTGGTCGGCTGGCGGACGCACCCGCGCCCACAGGTACGACCCGACACACCGGGACGCCTCCAGCACCCCCAGGTTCTTCAGGGCGTTGCCGGCCCGCAGCGGATAGTCGAACAGCCGTCCCCGGTAGTGGATCCGGCTCATCCGGGGGCGCAGCAGGAAGTCGTCGTCGGAGAGCAACTCGTGCCAGAACGCCTCGACCCGGGACACCTTCGTGAAGAACCGGTGCCCGCCGATGTCGAACCGCCAGCCCTCCCGCTCCACGGTGCGGCTGATCCCGCCGACCACGTCGTCGGCCTCGACGACCTCCACCGGGGCGTGTCTACGGGTCAACTCGTACGCGGCGGTCAGGCCGGCCGGGCCGGCGCCGATAACAACCGTGTGCGGCTGCGCCATTAAAGACACCACCATCGATGATTTGAGGGTCGGGGCTGGCGGAATCTAACACGATCTCGCCCTGCTCGGGGAGTGCCCACGGGTCGACCCGGATCATCGGTTGGCTGCCCCTTGCGGGCGTCGCCGACGTCTGGGAAGATCGACACACTCGAATGCCCGGCGGTCGCCGCCGTGGCCGGTGGAATCCTGGGGCGTGGCCCGGTGGCGTCCCGGGTCAGCCGACCGTGACCGTGGCGTCCTGACGGGCCGTCAGGGCCTGCTGGTAGAGCCGCCCCGCCCGGTACGACGAGCGCACCAGCGGCCCGCTCATCACCCCGGCGAAGCCGATCTCCTCGGCCTCCTCGCGCAGCTCGACGAACTCCTCCGGCTTGACCCAACGGGTCACCGGGTGGTGCCGGGGGGTGGGGCGCAGGTACTGGGTGATGGTGATCAGCTCGCAGCCGGCCTCGTGCAGGTCGCGCAGCGCCTGGGAGACCTCGGCCCGCTCCTCGCCCATGCCCAGGATCAGGTTGCTCTTGGTGACCAGACCGGCGGCGCGGGCCTGCCGGATCACGTCGAGCGAACGCTCGTAGCGGAACGCCGGACGGATCCGCTTGAAGATCCGGGGCACCGTCTCGACGTTGTGCGCCAGCACCTCCGGCCGGGCACCGAACACCTCGGCGAGCTGCTCGGGGACCGCGTTGAAGTCGGGGATCAGCAGCTCGACGCCGCAGCCGGACCGCAACGCGTGGATCTGCCGGACGGTCTCGGCGTACAACCACGCGCCGCCGTCGGGCAGGTCGTCCCGGGCCACACCGGTGATGGTGGCGTAGCGCAGCCCCATCGTGGCGACCGACTCGGCGACCCGGCGGGGCTCGTCGGCGTCGAACTCGGCCGGCTTGCCCGTGTCGATCTGGCAGAAGTCGCAGCGCCGGGTGCACTGGTCGCCGCCGATGAGGAAGGTGGCCTCCCGGTCCTCCCAGCACTCGTAGATGTTGGGACAGCCGGCCTCCTGGCAGACGGTGTGCAGTCCCTCGCGGGAGACCAGTCCGCGTAGCTCGGTGTACTCCGGCCCCATCTTGGCCTTGACTTTGATCCACGGCGGTTTGCGCTCGATCGGCGTCTCGGCGTTGCGCGCCTCGATCCGCAGCATCCGTCGCCCCTCGGGGGCGACCGTCGCGGAGCGCGCTGCCTGCTGGGTCGTCGGCGCGGAGTGCTCGATCGTCACAAAACCGAGCCTACGCCCGACGGCGGCGATCGATGCACGTCGGGCGACCGGCGTCACGTCACCGGTCTTGTGACACCGGACACCGGCGGGCCGAAAAAGCCCGTTACAGCCGGGGGGAACGGGTGTTAGCGTGCCGGCAGAGCTGTGACGGAGCCGAGTACCGCCCCGATCCGCCAGTGCAGAGAGCCGCCGGTTTGCTGGAAGGCGGTCTGACGCCGGGGTGCGAAGACCCTCCCGAGCCGCGGGAAGAACGGCGCGTCCGCGCGCCCAGTAGACCCCGCCCGGCTGGCCCCGGTGAAAAGGCGACGAATGAGGCCCCCGCCACGGCGGGGGCGAAGGTGTGGTGGCACCGCGAGGTTCCCGCTCGCCCACACCTCCCGGGGATCGCGTTGCGATTGATCGAGGAGGTAACCGCCGTGCAACGCATCCTGTCCTCCCACCTGCCCACCTGCGTCGGCGAGACCGTGCGGGTCGCCGGGTGGGTGCACCGCCGCCGACTGTTGAAGTCGGTGGCCTTCCTGATCGTCCGGGACGCCGCCGGCCTGACCCAGGTGGTGGTCACCGACCCGGCCGTCCGGGCCGCCGTGACGGCACTGCCCGAGGAGACCGTGGTCGAGGTGGTCGGCACGGTCACCGCGAACGGCACCGCGCCCGCCGGGGTCGAGGTGACCCATCCGACGGTACGACCACTCGGCCCAGCCGCCGTGCCGCCGCCGTTCGACCTGTACCGGCCGGCGCTCACCGCGACCCTGCCCACCCAGCTCGACCACGCCCCGGTGGCGCTGCGGCACCCGACCCGCTCGGCGGCCCTGCGGATCTCGGCGGCGGCGGTGGCCGGCTTCCGGGCCACCCTGGACGCCCGTGACTTCGTGGAGGTGCACACCCCGAAGGTGGTCGCCACGTCCACCGAGAGCGGGGCGAACGTCTTCGCCCTCGACTGGTTCGGCCGGCCCGCCTACCTGGCCCAGTCGCCGCAGTTCTACAAGCAGCTCATGGTGGGCGTCTTCGAGCGGGTCTACGAGGTGGGGCCGGTGTTCCGGGCCGAACCGCACGACACCGTCCGGCACCTGGCCCAGTACACCTCGCTCGACGTCGAGTTGGGCTTCGTCGACGACCACCGGGACGTGATGGCGGTGCTGCGGGACACCCTCGCGGGGATGCTCGCCGAGGTGGCCCGGCGGGCCGGCGGCGCGGTGGCGACCCTGGGGCTGACCCTGCCCGACGTGCCGGTCGAGATCCCGGCCGTGCACTTCACCGAGGCGCTGCGGATCGCCGGCGCACCCGCCGACGAACCCGACCTGGCCCCCGCCCACGAGCGGACACTGAGCGCGTGGGCCCGTGCCACCCACGGCTCGGACTTCCTCTTCGTCACCGGGTACCCGATGGCGAAGCGGCCGTTCTACACCCACCCCGACCCGACCCGGCCCGCGTACTCGAACGGCTTCGACCTGCTCTTTCGCGGGTTGGAGCTGGTCACCGGCGGGCAGCGGCTGCACCGCCACGCCGACTACCTGGCGGCGCTGGCGGTGCGCGGCGAGCCGGTCGAGCCGTACGCCGGGTACGTGGACGCGTTCCGGCACGGGATGCCGCCGCACGGCGGCTTCGCGATCGGCCTGGAACGCTTCGTGGCCCGGCTGGTCGGTGCGACGAACGTCCGGGAGGTCACCGCCTTTCCCCGCGACCTGCACCGGCTGGCCCCCTGAGCCGCCGGGTGTCCGCGCGACCGGCCTGCCGTGGGCCCTCACCGGGCGTCTGGGTACGCACTCTGGGTAGTGGTCTTGCTGAACTCGCTGTTGGTTGCTCTCCGTGATCGATGCGAGGTGTGGGCGGAGCTGATTTTTGCCGGGCAACAGCCCGCACCTCGCTGAACAGGAGCTTTGCTGCCACCTCTTCCTGTCCCACTTACCCGCTCATCCGCACTTTGCTCTGCTGCCATCGACGCGACGGTCACTCTCCGCATGTGGTGCATCCAGGGCAGCAGAGCAAAGTGTGCGAGTGAGGTAAGTGACGCCCGGCGGGGTCTTTACGCTGCGTAGCGGACGGAGAGGTGCTGTGGCGGCTGGAGCGGGACCCGGGACCGGAGCCCGGGACCGGAGCCCGGGAGCGGGGCCGGGCCGGGATCGGAACAGGTGGGGAATGCGGGGGCGGGACCGGGAGGTAGGACCTGGGCCCCGGCCCGGCGGATACCGGGCCCGGTGGAGCTGCGGCGGCTCGACGGAGGCAGCGGGGCAGCGGTGTCAGGCCGGGCCGAGCAGGTCCCAGCGGTTGCCGGCGATGTCCCGGAACACCGCCACCCGACCGTACGGTTCGGTGCGCGGCTGCTTCACGAACTCCACGCCGGCGTCGACCATTCGCCGGTGGACGGCGTCGAAGTCGTCGACCTGGAGGAAGAACCCGACCCGGCCGGCCACCTGGTCACCGACCACCGCCTCCTGCCGTTCCCCGTCGGCGCGGGCCAGCAGGATGCCGGTCTGCGCGCCGGGCGGGCGGACCACCACCCACCGCTTCGGGCGGCCGTCGTTGGTCAGCGACGGCTCGTCCTCGACCAGTTCGAAACCGAGGATCCCGGTGAAGAACGCGATGGCCGGGTCGTAGTCGGCGACGACGACGGTGACGAGGTCGATCCGCACCCGCTCAGCCGAGCAGGGTGGGCAGGTGCCGCTCCACCACGGGCAGCACCTCGGCCACCGTCACGGGGCGGCCCAGCTCGGCGGTGAGCGAGGTGGTGCCGGCGTCGGCGATGCCGCAGGGCACGATCCGGTCGTAGTACGACAGGTCGCAGTCGCAGTTGATCGCGAAGCCGTGCTGGGTGACGCCCCGGGCGACCCGGATGCCGATGGCGGCCACCTTGCGGGCCGGGCCCCGGTCGTCGTCGGGCACCCAGACGCCACTGCGCCCCTCGACCCGGCCGGCGGTCAGCCCGAACTCGGCGCAGACGTCGATCAGCAACTGCTCGGTGCGGCGGACGTAGGCGACCACGTCGACCGGGTCGGGCAGCCGGACGATGGGATAGCCGACGAGCTGCCCCGGACCGTGCCAGGTGATCTTGCCGCCCCGGTCGACGTCGACCACCGGGGTGCCGTCCATGGGCCGGTCCCAGGGCTCGGTGCGCTTGCCGGCGGTGTAGACGCTCGGGTGTTCCAGCAGCAGCACGGTGTCGCCACGCTCACCGGCCACCACCTCGGCGTGCAGCCGCCGCTGCTCGTCCCACGCGGTCGGGTAGTCGACCACACCGGCCCGGACGGCGGTCACCCCGGAAGTCGTCACGCTCACCCCGCCACCCTAGCCCCGCCCGCCCGCGCTCCGCCCCGTGAGCCTCGTCGCCCCACCCCGCGTGACCCCAGGCGCTGGGCGTGACCCCGCGCGTCCGGGCGTGGACCTGTGCCGTGGGCGTGACCGGTCAGGGGGACCGTCAGGCGGCGGGGACCGTCCAGAGCCACACGTCGTCCACCCGGCGGGGCTCGCCGAGCAGGGCGGTGGCGGTGCGGCGCAGGGCGTCCTCGTCGAGGTCGTACTTGGCCCCGTGCACCTCGTCGGGCAGGACGACCGCCTCGACCCCCCAGTACCGCAGGTCCGCCCGGGACAGGCGGATGCTGCCCTCGGTGACGATCGGCACCAGCCCGGTCCGGCCGGCCTGGTCCATCAGCGTGTCGAAGGTGCGCGGCGGCGGCCCGATCCGCCCCCGCCCGTCGGGGCCGCCCGGGCCGAGGAAGAAGCCGGCGGGCAGCCGGAACTCACCCTGCCGGTGGGACAGGGCGTACGCCTGCCAGCGCTGCCCGTCGGGGGTCACGTCCAGGGTCAGCGGGATCGGGGTGAGCACCCCGCCCGGTGAGACGTACTCCCGCCAGGTGCCGGCGGTGACGAACTCCGGCACCGGCGGGCGGACGCTGGTCAGCAGCGGGGTCGGCAGCAGCGGCAGCAGCGCCGCCGCGAAACCCACCCCCCACAACCAGGCCGCCGTGCGACCCGGTGGCGTCGCCCGCAGCCGGTCGACGGTGTACGCCAGCAGCACCCCGATGACCGGGGCGACCACCAGGGCCAGCCGGGACGGCAGGGCGGCGTTGACCACCGGCAGGTCGTCCAGCACCCCGAAAGGCAGCAGTTGGCCGGTACGGCTCCCGTTCCACTTCGCCACCGGCCCCCAGGACAGCACCGCGAACACCACGGCGGTCACCCCGAGCGCGGTCAGCGTGGCCTGCCGGCCGGGGCTGGCCCGACGCCACAGCCACCCGAAGCAGACCACGGTGAGCAGCAGCAGCGGCACCCCGAAGAAGCTGTTCTCCTCGGTCGGGTTGGGCGCCAGCGTGGTGTCCCAGCCCAGCGCCCCGGCCACCGACCGGCTCGGGTACGCCCCGAACGCGGCGATGTCCTCGGCGTGGATGACCGGGTCGAAGCCGGTGCCGTGGAACCGTTGCGGCCCGGCGAAGTGCAACCACAGCGGGTACGCCAGCAGCACCCCGGCGACCAGCGCGGTCACCGCCAACCCGCGCAGGAGGTCCGGCAACGCGGCGCGGGCCTGCGCCCGGCGGGCCGGGTGCAGCGCCCAGACGGCGAGGAAGACGGCGACTGCCAGCGCGGTGAAGAACAACCCCTCGGCGGCGATCGAGAAGGCCACCGCGACCAGCACCCCTAGCACCAGCCCGCCCCGCAACCAACGGCCCGGCCGGCGCAGCGCGAACACCCCGGCCACCAGCAGCGGCACCAACCAGCCGGCGGTCCAGTTCAGGTGGGCGTTGGCGTGCGCGACCATGCCGGGGGAGTAGGCGACGAACAGCGCCCCGACGCCCGCCGCGAGCCGACTGGCGACCAGGTGCCGGGAGAGCAACCAGTACCAGGCCAGCGCGGTGGCGGCGAGGTTGAGGGTGAGGATCACCAGGAACGTCGCCGGCGGCCCGATCAGGTACGTCAGCGGTGCGAAGACCACCGCGTACACGGTGATCGAGGTGTTGACGGCGAGGTTCACCCCGTCCGGCACGTTGAGCAGATGGGTGAAGAGCGGGTTCTCCCCGTGCGTGACCGCGTGCCCGCCGAAGGCGAGCAACCACTCGAAGAGTGCCTGGTCGCTGGAGTTCACGGTGATCGCCCGCTGGTTCGGGTCGCGCCACAGGCCGCTGGTCACCCAGACCGCCAGCGCCACCGCGACGACCAGCATGATCAGGTCGGCCCGCCGACCCCGGGCGGTGTCCGGGGCGGCGGTGGGTGGCTGGTCGGCGGCCAGGGTCGGGGAAGTCGGCACGGAGCGGACGTTACCAACCGGAACTGGACCGACCGGTCGGACCCGCGACCCCGACCCGGCGGGTCAGTCGTGCAGGGCGGCGTGCAGCGCGGCGGGCAGCTCGGGGTGGGTCCAGGGGAAACCGGCCCGGGTGAGCACGGCGGGCAGGACCCGGGTGCTGGTCAGCGCCTCCTGGGCGAAGCCGCCCAGGGCGACCTTCAGGGCGAGCGCCGGAATCGGGACGATCGCCGGCCGGTGCAGTTGGCGGGCGAACTCCCGGGTGAACTCGGCGTTGGTGACCGGGTGCGGGCCGACCACGTTGACCGCGCCGGCGACCTCCCCGGCGGTCAGCAGGTACACCGTGGCGTCCAGCCAGTCCAACAGTGAGATCCACGGCAGCCACTGCCGCCCACTGCCGAGCCGGCCGGCGATGCCCAGTTTGAACGGCAGCAGTTGCGGCTTGAGCAGCCCTCCGTCGCGGTGCAGCGGCAGGCCCGTCCGCAGCCGCACCACCCGTACCCCGGCGTCCTCGGCGGGCCGGGTCGCCGCCTCCCAGACCCGGCACACGTCGGCGAGGAACCCCTCACCTGCGGGGGCGTCCTCCTCGACCACCCGGTCGCCGGTGTTGCCGTACCAGCCGACCGCCGAGGAGTTGAGCAGCACCCGGGGCCGGTCCGCCGCCGGTAGCCCGGCGATCGTCACGGCCAGCGTGGTGGTGCTGTCCACCCGGCTGGACCGGATCACCCGGCGGTAGTCGTCGGTCCACCGCTTGTCGCCGACCCCGGCCCCGGCCAGGTTGACCACCGCGTCGGCCGCGGCCACCACGGCCGGGTCGAGCTGCCCGGCGGCCGGGTCCCACCGCTGTTCGTCGGGGGTACGCGGCGAGCGCCGGACCAGCCGGGTGACCTGGTGCCCGTCGCCGGTGAGCCGGTCGACCAGCCGGGTGCCGAGGAAGCCGGACACGCCGGCCATCAGGATCCGCATACCCCCATCTTCGGGCACGCGCCCCCGACCGGATGCGCCGACCACCAACCCCCCAACCCCCGCCCCCGCCCGCCTCGTCCCGGTGATCAAGAGGTTTGCGTCAAGATTGATCTTCAATTTGACCTGAACCTCTTGATCAACTGACCTGAACCTCTTGATCACCGGGGCCGGCCGGCGACCCGCCGAGGTGGGGTGGGGAAGTCGGGGCGGGCGGGCGGGTGGCGGGTGGCGGGTGGCGGGTGGGGTGCGCGGTGGCGGGACCTACCGGGTGGCGGGGGCGCCGGCGGGGGTCGGGCGCAGGTCGGCCAGGAGGCGCTCCACCTCGGCGAACGCGTCCGCCGGGAGGGGGCCGAGGGTGAGGGCGGCGAAGTTCTCCCGGGCCTGCGCCACCGTCCGGCACCCGGGGATCGGCAGCGTACGGGGGCTGCGGGCCAGCAGCCAGCCCAGCGCCCCCTGGGCGAGGGTACGGCCGTCCGAGGTCAACGCCGCCCGGATCGCCGCCACCCGGGCCGACCACTCGGGGGTGGGCCGGCCGTCGCGGAACCAGACCAGCCACTGCGGCGCCCGGCCCCGCACGTCGTCCGCGCCCAGCGTGCGGGTGGCCCCGGTGAGCAGGCCCATCGCCAGCGGTCCCCGGTTGAGGCTGGCCAGGTCGAAGGCGTCGCAGACGGCGAGCACCTCCGGGTTGTCGTTCAGCACCGACTCGTCGTGTTCGACGGCGACGCAGTGCGGCCCCGCCCCGGCGAACGCCCGCGCCGACCCCGGGTCGTCGGTGCTCCAGCCGTACCCGCGGATCTTGCCCTGGGTGACCAGGCCCTCCAGGGTGTCGACCAGGTCGAGCGCGGTGGACGCCGGCAGGTCGTTGAGGTGCAGCAGGTAGAGGTCCACGTGGTCGGTGCCGAGCCGACGCAGCGACCCCTCCAGGCTGGCCACCGCGTACGCCGGGCTGGCGTCCACGCCCAGTGCCCGCCGGGTCGCCTCGTCGCTGCGGTTGCCGAACTTGGTGACGATCACCGCCCGGTCCCGCAGGCCGGCGAGCGCCCGGCCGAGCACCCGCTCGCTGTGCCCGGCCCCGTAGTTGCTGGCTGTGTCGAAGAGGGTGACACCCAGGTCGAGGGCCTGGTGGATGGTGGCGACCGACTCGTCGTCGTCCACCTCACCCCAGCCGTACGGCTGACCGTCGTCGCCCCAGAGCGGGCCACCGATCGCCCAGCACCCCATGCCGATCGCGCCGACCTCGATTCCACTGCGGCCCAGAGTCCGTGTCGTCGTCATGCCGACCAGTGTTCAACCTGGAGCGCGCTCCAGGTCAAGCGATGGCCTCCGCCCCTCGGCGGACGCCCGGCGCCCGTGGGTGTTCCAGCCCCGGCATTCTCCGCTGTGCCCGCGGACCGGGACCTCACCCGTCCCGCGTCGGTGCGACGCCGGGCAGCCGGGACAGGACCGGGACGAGCGGTTCGAGGGCGTCCCGGCGTACCACGAAGCGGGTGACGCCCCAGCGACGCCGGTGGGCCGCGACCGCCGCGACGATCTCGTCCACCGTGCCGATCAACACGAACGGGGTGGCCAGCAGCTCGGCGACGGTCAGCCCGATCCGGCCGGCCTGTTCGGCGGCGGCGGCCTCGGCGTCGTCGGTGACCACCACCGTCTGCACCAGCGCCTCCACCGCGGGCGGGGTGTCCCGGCCGGCCGCGCCGGCGGCCACCTGGGCGAGCTGCGCCTCGATCTGGTCGGTCCGCCAACGCGCCTCGTGCCGGTGACCGTCGGCGAGGGTACGCCCGAAACCCGTCAACCCGACCACGTCGGCGTGCGCCCCGGCCCAGCGCAGCAGCGTCGAGTTGGCGGTGCCCATGGTCAGCGGGATGCGCTCCTGCACCGGCCGGGGCGAGGTCAGCCGGGCCTCCCGCGCCACCAGGTCGGGGGAGTCGACAGTCACCGGGGAACCGTCGAGCAGGGCACGCACCGCCTCGGCGACGGCCACACAGCGGCGTACCCGGCCGGCCACGTCGGGGCGTACCCGGCCGACGGCGGCCCACTCGGCGGGGGTGTGGCCGGCCCCGACACCGAGCCGGGCCCGCCCGCCGGAGACCAGGTCGAGGGTGGCCACGTCGCCGGCGAGCAGGATCGGCTCCCGCACCCCCAGATTCGACACGTACGAGCCGAGCCCGATCGTGGTGGTCACCGACGCGGCGGCGGCGAGCGCGACGAACGGGGACGTCACGTCGCCCGGGTGGTCGGCGGCGAGCAGGGCGTCGAAGCCGACCGTCTCGGCCCGGCGGGCGAGGTCGACCCAGCCCGCCGCGTCGGTCGGGGTGGCCTGGAGCGAGAAGACGGTCACCGGCCCAGCTTTGCCGTCGCGTGCCGTTCCGGCCAGCCCGCGACCCCGGATTCTGCCAACCGGAGAATCACCGCCCACGCTCCCGACGGTCCTACCGCGCGCCCCGGCCGGGTCTGCTGCGCGCCGGCCGGGTCTGTTGCGCCCTGGCCGGGTCTGTTGCGCCCTGGCCGGGTCTGTTGCGGCCTGGCCGGGTCTGTTGCGGCCTGGCCGGGTCTGATGCGGCCTGGCCGGGTCTGCTGTGCCCCGGTGGGGTCACCAGTCCGGCGGTGGGGTCACCCCGAGCAGTTCGGTGGTGCCGCCGGCCCGGTCGCCGAGCGCGTCGAGGGCGGCGGTGAGGGTGCGTTCCTCGTAGCGGAAGTGCGATTCGAGGATGGCGGACAGCCCGTCCAGCTCGACGCGTACCCGGTCGAGGGCCGCCGGGTCGTCGGGCGGTGGGTCGGTGAACAGCGCCTCGATCCGGTGGACGATCCAGTCGACCATGCGGTGGTCCCGGCTGAGCTTGTCGAGCACGGGCCGCAGCTCGGGTGCCTCGTCGGCGAGCACCAGGAACGCCCCGGCGTCCTCGCCGGTGTGGTGCCGGGTGAGCGCCGCGCAGAAGCTGAGGCAGTGGGTACGCAGGCCGCGCAGCCGGCCTGCCCCGGGTGATCCGTCGGGACCGGCGTCGAGGCCGGCCCGGAGCTGGTCGAGTTCGTCGAGCAACCAGAGGTGGATCTCTACCAGTTGGTGGCCGAGCGCGGTCAACCGGTCGGCCGGGGTGGAATCGGGGTGCACGTGTGTCCCATGCTGTCCCGCGCCTCCATGCCCTCGGCGGTCTCCTTGCCGGGTGCACTGCGACGCTGGCGACGATCCTACGACCCACCCGCCGCGCTGTCCGCCCTCCCACCGCCACGGATGCCGACCCACCGCCGGTTGTCGACCCGGCCCACCGTCACGGGTGCCGGCCCATCGCCGTGGGTGTCGACCCGACCTGTCGTCACGGGTGCCGGTCCATCGCCGTTGGTGCCGACCCGGCCCACCGTCACGGGTGTCGGCCCTGGCCTGCCGACGGGCGTCGGCACCCGGGCCGTCAGTGTCGGCGTAGGCCGGCCAGGAGGAGATCGAGCAGGCGGCCGGCGAGGTCTCGCTGCTCGGGTCCCTGCGCCGCCAGCGACATCCCGCCCAGCCCGGCCAGCACGTCGCCGGGGTCGACGTCCGGACGGATCGTGCCGTCGGCGACGCCGGCCGCCAGCAGCCGGGTCAGCGCGGCGACCAGCAGGTCCCGGCTCTGCGCGTACGGGTTGGTGCCGGCGGCGATCACCAGGCGCAGGGCGTCGGCCATGCCCCGTTTGGTGGCCAGGTAGTCGACGAAGCGGTCCATCCAGGCCCGGGTCGCCTCGGCGGGCGGCAGTCGGGTCAGCAGGTCGTCGGCGGCGGCACAGAGCTTGGCCAGTTCGCTGCGGTAGGCGGCCTCGACCAACGCCTCCCGGGTGGGGAAGTGCCGGTAGAGGGTGCCGATGCCCACCCCGGCGTCCCGGGCGATCGACTCCAGGGTCACCTCCGGCCCCTGTCGGGAGAACGCCTTCACGGCGGTGTCGAGCAGCCGCTGCCGGTTGCGCAGCGCGTCGGCGCGCAGCGGCCGGGAACCGCGCTCCGGCACGTCGCCTCCTGAGCGGTTCTGCGACACGTCGCCTCCTGGATCTGGTGCAGTGGTGCTGACGGGTGGTGTCTCCGGCGGTCGGGTCCGCTCAGGCCCCGGTCCGGGTCTGCTCAGGTCCGGGTCTGCTCAGGTCCGGGTCCGGGTCCGGGTCCGGTCAGGGTCGGGTCTGCTCAGGGGCGGGTCTGCGCGGGGATCAGGTCCGCTCGGGGGTCGGGTGGCAAACGGAGGATCCTCCGGTTAGGCTCGGAGTTGTAACGGAGGGCCCTCCACTTCTCATCGTAGCGGTCGGGTCGTCCGGCCCGTACCGCACCGACAAGGACGGATCATGACCACCGACTCGCCAGTCCACACCCCCTTCGACGCCCGTACCACCGCCCTGGAGGTGGTCCGCGACGTCGACCTCACCGGCCGCCGTGCCGTGGTGACCGGCGGTGCCTCCGGCATCGGCGTGGAGACCGCCCGCGCCCTCGCCGCCGCCGGAGCCGACGTCACCCTGGCCGTCCGGGACCTCGACGCCGGCCAGCGGGCCGCCGGGGACATCACCGCCAGCACCGGCAACGACCGGCTGCTGGTCGCCCCGCTCGACCTCGCCGACCAGGCGTCGGTGGCCGCCTTCGTGGCCACCTGGGACGGGCCGCTGCACCTGCTGGTCGACAACGCCGGCATCATGGCCTCGCCCGAGCGGCGTACCCCCGAGGGCTGGGAGTTGCAGTTCGCCACCAACCACCTCGGGCACTTCGCCCTCGCCACCGGGCTGCACCGCGCCCTCGCCGCCGCCGACGGTGCCCGCATCGTCTCGGTCAGCTCCGCGGCGCACCTGCGGTCCCCGGTGGTCTTCGACGACATCCACTTCCGGCAGCGCCCCTACGACCCGTGGGCGGCGTACGGGCAGTCGAAGACCGCGAACGTGCTGTTCGCCGTCGAGGCGACCCGGCGCTGGGCCGACGACGGCATCCTCAGCAACGCGCTGATGCCCGGCGCGATCCACACCAACCTCCAGCGGTACGTCAGCGCCGAGGAACTGGAGCGGATGCGGGCCGCCAGCGGTGGCGGCGCGGCCACCTGGAAGACCGTCGAGCAGGGTGCCGCCACCTCCGTCCTGGTCGCCACCTCGCCGCTGCTCGACGGGATCGGTGGCCGGTACTTCGAGGACTGCCAGCAGGCCGCCCCGCACCAGCCCGGCACCCGCACCGGCGTCGCCGCGTACGCCCTCGACCCGGCCGCCGCCGAGCGGCTCTGGACGGTCTCCGAGCAGACCCTGCGCGGCTGACCCGCCGATCCGCCGGGTGCCGTGCCCCGGCCCGCCCTGCTCGGATCGAGGGGCCCGACGTGCGGTAGCCGGTCGGTGCGCCCGCCATGCCCCTCCCCGCCCCGCGCGGCCCGGCACGGCCCGGCGGGTGGTGGCCGGTCGGTCCGCCCGTGCCGGCACCTGGCGTGCTGACGACGCAGGCGCCCCGGTCGACCGACCGGGGCGCCTCCGTCGAACGCGGGTGTTACAGGCCCAACTCGGCCTCGAAGTTGCCGCCCTCCAGCCGCTCCTTGACCGCGACCAGGAAACGGGCCGCGTCGGCGCCGTCGATCAGCCGGTGGTCGTAGGACAGGGCCAGGTAGACCATCGACCGGACCGCGACGACCTCGCCGAGGTCCGGGTCGTTCACCACGACCGGACGCTTCACCACGGCACCGGTGCCGAGCATCGCCGACTGCGGCGACGGCACGATCGGGGTGTCGAAGAGCGCCCCCCGGCTGCCGGTGTTGGTCAGCGTGAAGGTCGCCCCGGCGATCTCGTCCGGGCTGATCTTGTTGGTCCGGGTGCGCTCGGCCAGGTCGGCGATCCGCTTGGCGATGCCGCCCAGGTTGAGGTCGCCCGCGCCGTGGATGACCGGCACCATCAGGCCGCGCTCGGTGTCCACCGCGATGCCCAGGTGCTCGGCGTCGGGGTAGGTGATCGTGCCCGCGTCGAGGTCCATGCTCGCGTTGACGATCGGGTACGTCTGCAACGCCTCGATGGTCGCCAGGGCGAAGAACGGCAGGAACGACAGCTTCACGCCGTGCCGCTGCTGGAACGCCTCCTTGGCCTGGGCGCGCAGCTTGGCGATCCGGGTGACGTCCACCTCGATCACCGTGGTCAGCTGCGCCATCTCGTGCAGCGACTGCTGCATCCGCTTGGCGATGGTCGCCCGGATCCGGGGCAGCTTCTCGGTGCTGCCGCGCTTGGCGCTCGGCTGCGCCTTGGCCGCCGGCTTCGCCGGAGCCTTCGCAGCCGGCTGCGCGGGGGCCGCCGGAGCGGCCTTGGCCGCCTTCGCCTTCTCCGCCGCCTCCAGCACGTCCTGCTTGCGGATCCGGCCACCGACGCCGGTGCCGGTGACCGAGGCCAGGTCGACGCCGTGCTGGCCGGCCAGCTTGCGCACCAGCGGGGTCACGTAACCGGCGGCCTCCTCGCCGCCGCCCTGGACGGGGGCGGACGGCCGGGCCGGCGTGGCGGTCGGGGCGGCCGGCTGGGCGGCCTGCTCCGCCTTCGCCGGCTGGGCCGCCGACTCGGTCTCGGCGGCCGGCTCGTTGTATCCCGCGCCCTGGGTCGGCTCGGTGACCTCGGGCTCCGGCTTCGGCTCGGCCTTCGGCGCGGGCTTGGCCTGCGCCTTCGGGGCGGGCTCCGGCTCCGGCGTCGACTCGGCCGGGGCGGCGTCCGCCGTACCGATGATCGCCAGGTCCGCGCCGACGGCGGCGGTCTCGTCCTCCGCGACCTTGATCTCCAAGACGGTGCCGGCGACCGGCGACGGGATCTCGGTGTCGACCTTGTCGGTGGAGACCTCCAGCAGCGCCTCGTCGACCTCGACGGTCTCGCCGACCTGCTTGAGCCACCGGGTGACGGTGCCCTCGGTGACGCTCTCGCCCAGCGCCGGCATCTTCACCGCGGTGCCCTCGCCCGAGGACGCCGGGGCGGCCTGCGCCGCCGGCTGCTCCTGCTCCGGCTGCTCCGGCTCCGGGCCGGTGCCCTCGGCGGCGGCCGTCGGCTCGGTGGCCGGCTCGGCCTGCTCCGGCTCGGCGGCCCCGCCGTCGTCCTGCGAGCCGGCCGACTCGCCCTCGCCGGAGATGACGGCCAGTTCGCTGCCCACCTCGGCGGTCTCGTCCTCACCGACCACGATCCGGCTCAGCACCCCCGCGGCGGGGGAGGGGATCTCGGTGTCGACCTTGTCGGTGGAGACCTCCAGCAGCGGCTCGTCGACCTCGACGGTCTCGCCCTCCTGCTTGAGCCAGCGGGTGACGGTGCCCTCGGTGACGCTCTCGCCGAGCCGAGGCATGGTGACCGATACCGGCATGTTCTGAAACTCCTTCGTGGCCTGGTGCGATCCTCGCCCGCTTGCCGCCGGCGTCGCGGAATGAGTGTGGGTCAGGCGTGCGCGTGCAGCGGCTTGCCGGCCAGGGCCAGGTGCGCCTCGCCCAGCGCCTCGTTCTGGGTCGGGTGGGCGTGCACGAGCTGCGCCACCTCCGCCGGGTAGGCCTCCCAGTTGTAGATGAGCTGCGCCTCGCCGATCAGCTCGCCGACCCGGGCACCGACCATGTGTACGCCGACCACCGGCCCGTCCTCGACGCGTACCAGCTTCACGAAACCGGCGGTCTTGAGGATCTGGCTCTTGCCGTTGCCGCCGAGGTTGTAGTTGTAGACCTTGACCTTGTCGCCGTACTGCTCCTTGGCCTTGGCCTCGCTCAGCCCCACCGACGCCAGCTCCGGGTCGGAGTAGGTGACGCGCGGGATGCCGGCCTCGTCGATCACGGCCGGGTTCAGGCCGGCGATCTCCTCGGCGACGAAGATGCCCTGGGCGAAACCCCGGTGGGCGAGCTGGAGGCCGGGCACGATGTCGCCGACCGCGTAGACGTTCGGCACGCCGGTGCGCAGCCGCTCGTCGGTCAGCACGTACCCCCGGTCGAGCTTGACGCCCTGCTCGGCGTAGCCGAGGTCGGCGGTGTTCGGGCCCCGGCCGACGGCGACCAGCAGCAGCTCGGCCTCGACGGTCTCGCCGCCGGCGATGGTCAGCTTGACGCCCTTCTCGGTCTTCTCGACCTTCTCGAAGGGCTTGCCGACCTTGAAGTTGATCTTCCGCTTGCGGAACGCCCGCTCCAGCGCCTTGGACGACTCCTCGTCCTCGGCGGCCACCAGCCGGGGCAGCGCCTCGACGATGGTGACGTCCACCCCGAAGGACTTCCACACGCTGGCGAACTCGACGCCGATCACGCCGCCGCCCAGCACGATCACCGACGCGGGCACCCGGTCCAGGGTCAGCGCGTGGTCACTGGTGATGATCCGCTCGCCGTCGACCTCCAGGCCGGGCAGGCTCTTGGCGTACGAACCGGAGGCCAGGATCACGTTGCGGCCGGTGTAGCGCTTGCCGTCCACCTCGACGACGTTCTTGCCGACCAGCTTGCCGGCACCCGCCACGAAGGTGATGTTCTTGCTGCCGCCGACCAGCCCCTGCAGGCCCTTGTAGAGGCGGGAGATCACCCCGTCCTTGTACGCGTTGACCCCGGCCATGTCGATGCCGACCAGCTCGGCCTGGACGCCGAACTGCGCCGACTCCCGGGTCTGGTCGGCGATCTCCGCCGCGTGCAGCAGCGCCTTGGTCGGGATGCAGCCGTTGTGCAGGCAGGTGCCGCCGAGCTTGCCCTTCTCGATCAGCGCGACGGAGAGGTCAAGCTGGGCGGCACGCAGCGCCGCCGCGTAGCCGCCGCTGCCACCTCCGAGAATGACGATGTCGAAGGTTGCGTCGTTCGGCTCGCTCACGTCCAACTCCCTGGTCGCTTCGCTGCATCGGGGGGTCACGGCGGGGCGGCACGGGCAGACCCCACCTCGGTCATCTTGTCACTTGCCCGTCCGGGGCGCGTACCGAGGTGCCCAACGACACGTCCCCGACACGTACTCTTGGCACCGTCCTCGACGACGGACGGGGGAGAGGAGTAGCCCGGTGGCGCTGTTCCGGCGACGCAAACCGCCGACCCCGGCCAACCGTGACCGGCCGGCCGAACGGGCTGACCTGGATCACCTGGCCAACTTCGCCCGCACCCGCCGGGGGGTCGAGGCGTTCGTCGAACCCCGGACCACGATGACCGAGACCACCGTCATCATGATCGCCGACGACGGCGAGTGGACCCGGCGGCGCATCGACGGCCCGGAGGGCGCCCGCCGCTTCGCGCACGCCCTGGGCATCCCGATCTACGACGTCCGGCTGATGGGCTACCCGCAGCGGATGCGCGACTACAACGAACGCCGCAAACGCCGACCCGAGCTGTTCTGAGTCCCGCCCGGCGCCGGCGACGTCACGCCCGACCGGCGACGCGCCCGGCCCGGGAAAACGCGGACGGGACGCCCGTGGGCGTCCCGTCGTCGTGTCGCGAATCCGTCAGCCGTTGGCGGCGACGTCCTCGACCAGCTGCACCAGGGTACGCACCGGCACACCGGTGCCGCCCTTGGTCCAGTAGCCGGTCGGCTCACCCGAGTGGTAGCCGGGGCCGGCGATGTCGATGTGCGCCCAGGCGACGTCGTCGGTGACGAACTCGCGCAGGAACACCCCGCCCTGGAGCATGTGACCGGCCCGGTCCATGCCCGCGTTGACCTGCGAGATGTCCGCCACGTCCGAGTCCATGCCCTTGCGGACGTCGTCCGGCAGCGGCATCGGCCAGGCCGGCTCGCCGACCGTGTCACCGGCCACCTTCACCCGCTCGCACAACTCGGGGGTACCCATCACCCCGGCGATCCGCTTGCCCAACGAGATCACCTGACCACCGGTGAGGGTGGACGTCTCGAACAGGTAGTCGGTGCCGTCGGCGCAGGCCCGGGCCATCGCGTCGCCGAGGATCATCCGGCCCTCGGCGTCGGTGTTGAGCACCTCGACCCGCTTGCCGTTGAACATGGTGACCACGTCACCCGGCCGGTAGCTGGTACCCGACGGCATGTTCTCCGCCATCGGCAGGTAACCGGTCACCGTCACGGACGGCTTGAGCGCGGCGATCGCCAGCATCGCCGCCCCGACGGCCGCCGCGCCGGCCATGTCGGACTTCATCTCCCACATGCCCTGCGCCGGCTTGATCGAGATACCGCCGGTGTCGAAGGTGATGCCCTTGCCGACCAGCGCGACCCGCTTGCCGTTCGTCTCACCCTGCGGGGTCCAGGTGAGCTTGACCAGGCGCGGCGGGGCCTCGGAGCCCTGCCCGACGGCGGTGATGCCACCGTACCCGCCGGCCCTCAGCTCCTGCTCGTCGAGCACTTCGACGTCGAGGCCGGCAGCGCGGGCGGCGGTGGCGACGGCGTCGGCGAAGGCCGGCGGACGCAGCTCGTTCGGCGCGGTGTTGACCCAGTCCCGGCTGGTGCGCACCGCACCGGCCACCGCGGTGGCCCGGTCGATCTCGGCCTTGGCGGTCGCGTCGGCGGCGTCCGGCACGGCGATCAGCACCTCGGCCACCGGCTCCCGCCGGGACGGCTGCGGCTTGGTCTTGTAACCGGCGAACCGGTAGCCGCCGAGCAGCGCGCCCTCGGCGACCGCGCGCAGCACGGCCGGGGCGTCGGCGTTGTCGGGCAGCGGCAGGCTCAGCGCCACCCGGGGTGCCCCGGCCAGCGCCCGGACCGCCGCGCCGGCGGCCCGGCGCAGGGTCTCCGGGGCGGGGGCGGCACCGGTCGGCTCCGGACCCAGCCCGACCGCCACGACCAGCGGTGCGGTGACGGTGCCCAGCGTGGCCAGCTTGATCACCTCGCCGGGGCCGCCGGTCGCGCCGAGCAGGGCCAGCGTCGCGGTCAGCTTGCCGTCGAAGGCGGCGGCGATACTCTCCGCGCCGTCGGCCAGCAGCAGGGTGCCGGCGGGACCGCTCGTGGCGTCCGGGCCGGTGGTCTGACTGTGTACGCCGATCACGATCGCGTCGACCGTGAGCTCGGCGGGGTCGGTGTCGACCAGGCTGAGGGTGGTGCTGGACGATGTCACTGAGCTACTCCGGGCGGGCCGGGCCGGCCGCGTCGTCGCGTACCGGCGGTGATGGTCTCCGGCGGCAACCTATCCGCCGGAGCGCGGGTGCGTCCCGCCGAACTGCCGACGGGTCCCGCCGATGCTAACCAGCGGCGCACCCACCGGTAAGTTGCCACCCATGACGGACGTGACCTCCGACGCCGCCGCGACCCGGCTGCGCCGTTCCCCGCTGCACGCGCGGCACACCGCGCTCGGTGCCAAGTTCGCCCCCTTCGGGGGTTGGGAGATGCCCCTGGAGTACGCCGGTGGCGGCGTACTCAGGGAACACGCGGCGGTCCGGACGGCGGTCGGCGTCTTCGACGTCTCGCACCTGGGCAAGGCGCGGGTCACCGGCCCCGGCGCGACGCGGTTCGTCAACTCCTGCCTGACCAACGACCTGGACCGGATCGGGGCGGGCAAGGCGCAGTACACGCTCTGCTGCGACGACGCCACCGGCGGGGTGGTCGACGACATCATCGCCTACCGGTACGCCGACGACCACGTCTTCCTCATCCCCAACGCGGCGAACACCGCCGAGGTGGTACGCCGGCTGCGCGCCGCCGCCCCGGCCGACGTCGAGGTCACCGACGAACACGACCGGTACGCCGTGCTGGCCGTACAGGGCCCCCGCTCGGCCGAGCTGCTCGACGCGCTGGGCCTGCCCACCGGGCACGACTACATGAGCTTCTCCCCGGCGACACTGGCCGGTGCCGAACTGACCGTCTGCCGTACCGGCTACACCGGTGAGCTGGGCTACGAGCTGGTGGTGCCGGCCGAACACGCCGTCGCCGTCTGGGACGCGCTCTTCGCCGCCGGGGAGCAGGTCGAGCTGCGCGCCTGCGGGCTGGGCGCCCGGGACACCCTGCGTACCGAGATGGGCTACCCGCTGCACGGGCAGGACCTCTCCCTGGACGTCACCCCCGTGCAGGGGCGCTCCGGCTGGGCCGTCGGCTGGGACAAGCCGGCCTTCTGGGGCCGCGACGCGCTGCGCGCCGAGAAGACCGCCGGCCCCCGCCGTACGCTGCGCGGCCTGGAGGCCGTCGACCGGGCCATCCCCCGCGCCGGGATGACCGTCTACGCCGGTGACGCCCCGGTCGGCACGGTCACCAGCGGCACCTTCAGCCCCACCCGCAAGCAGGGCATCGCCCTCGCCCTGCTGGACACCGCCCCGAAACTCGCCGACGGCGACCTCGTCGAGGTCGACATCCGGGGCCGCCGCGCCCAGATGCGCATCACCCGCCCCCCCTTCGTCACCCCCTCCGTCCGCTGACCCCACCCCACCGATCCTGGCGTCGCCCCCCGGTTGGCCTCCGCCCCCGGGCTGGCCTCCGCCCCCGGGTCGGCCTCCGCCCCCGGGTTGGCCTCCGCCCCCGGGTTGGCCTCCGCCCCCGGGTTGGCCTCCGCCCCCGGGGGGCTGGCCTCGGGTGATCAAGAGGTTTACGTCACGTCGGGCCGAAATCCTGACCTAAACCTCTTGATCACCCGAGGCTGGCCTCCGCGCCTCCGACCGGCCTCGGTGATCAAGAGGTTTACGTCATGTCAGGCCGAGATTTTGACCTAAACCTCTTGATCACCGGGCCGAGCCGGGGCGGGCCGAGCCGGGCCGGGGCGGGCCGAGCCGGGCCGGGGCGGGCCGGGGCGGGCCGGGTGGGGTCAGTGGGTGGGGTGGGGGCGTTCGCCGGCGTCGAGGACGGCCTGGGTCCAGCCGCCCTCGATGACCCCGGTGCCGTCGAGGACCGCCCAGTCGACGACCTCGGTGACGGCCACCTCGACCGGGGAGCCGATCCGGACGGTGGGGTCGGTGTTGGCGTCGCTGGCGCTCGCGCCGACGATCCGCTCCGGGGCGTCCCACGAGTTGACCCCGGCCCAGACGTACTCGGGGCCGTCGTCGCCGGGTAGGCCGTACTTGATCACCAGTTGGGCCTCCGGTGGCAGCCCGTCGGCGAGGAACCGGGCCCGGATGTCGTCCAACCCGGCGCGGGCGGTGGCGACGGCCCGGCTCATCGCGTCGCCCGAGCGGGCGTACCGGACGTCCGGCTCGATGCCGGAGAAGAGGGTCGCGCAGGCCGCCGCGAAGTAGCGACCGTCCGGCCCGGGGTGGCCGGGCGGCGGGCGCAGGCTGAGGAACGAGTCGGCCTCCGGGTCGGTCGCCGGGTCCAGCTCCAGGCGCAGCAGCACCGGGGCCGTCGCGCCGTGCTGCTCCGGGTTGCCGTACGCCACCGCGATGTCGTGGCCGGTCACCGTGGCCAGCACCGGCAGCTGCACGAACGCCGGCACCTCCTCGCCGGCGAGCCCGTCGGTCCAGTCCCGCAGCAGCCGGCGGGCGGCACCGGTCAGCACCGCGCCCCAGGCCCGGGTGAGGTGGTCGGGCACCCCCTGGGTCTGCAACTCCAGCAGCCCGAAGCGGCGCAACCCCTTGGTGGTGAACCACAGCCCCTCGGTGTCCGAGGAGTACGGGACCAGCACCCAGTCGACCAGCCGGATGCGGCCCTGTGCGTCCGGCAGCGACTTCAGCGCCGTCGCCGGGTCGAGGAACTGCAACCCGAACACGTCCACCACGTCACCGTCGACGGATTCGGCGACGGCGGCGGCCACCGCGCGGGCCGCCCACTCGTGCGCCGGTGGCCAACCCGGCCGGTACTCGGCCTGCACCACCACCAGGTGGCTGGCGGCGGCGAGCCGGCCCAACTGGGCCTCGGTCGCGCCGAAGGCGGTGAGCAGGTCCGGCGGCAGCTGCGGGAACTCGTCGATCGAGCGGGTGTCCACCGACATCAGCGGGCTGTCCAGCATCTGCGTGGCCAGTCCGTAGACCGGGTCGGCGAGCCGGCCCGCCAACGCCCGTACCGCGGTCTTCGGGCTCACCGGTGGCAACCCCGCCATCGGTACCAGGTAGGTCGCGCTGAGCGACTCCGGGACCGGTACGGGCAGGAAGTCGTCCGTGATGAGCAAGTCGTCCCCCGGAAGGCCGTGCCGGTGTTGTCGGGGCAAACGCTACCCGGCACGCCGCGTCGTCCTCAGCCGGACAGCACCAAGCCCAGGTAGACCAGCGTGGTCACCACCTCCACGAGGGCCCCGAGCACGTCGCCGGTGATCCCGCCGAGGCGGCGTACCAGATGGCGGAGCAGGCCGGTGGCGACGGCGAGGGCGGCCAGCACGGCCAGCGGCCCCTGCCACGGGCGGCCCGGCACGGCCGGCACCGCCGCCAGCGCGACGACGAGGGTGCCGACGACCGGTGCGACCGGCCCGACCGTCCCGGCGACCAGCGCGCCCATCCCGTCGGGGCGGGCCGCCGGTACGCCCCGGCGGCAGGCCAGGGTGATCCCGAGCCGACCGGCGGCGGTGCCGGCGACCACCGCGGCGAGCGCCGTCGGCCAGGAGCGTCCGGCCAGCTCGGCGAGGGTCGCCGTCTGGAGCAGCAGGACGACCACCAGCGCGACCACGCCGAACGGGCCCACGTCCGGATATTTCATGATCTCCAGCGCCGCCGCCCCGCGCCGGTACGACCCCAGCGCGTCCACGGTGTCGGCCAACCCGTCCAGGTGCAGCCCCCGGGTCAGCAGGGCCGCCACTCCGACGGTCAGCCCGGCGGCGACCAGGGGTGGGGCGAGCGCGGCCAGGACCAGCAGCACCGCCCCGAGCAGCACGCCGAGCAGCACCCCGACCAGTGGGGCGAGCGCCATCGCGGTGCCCGCCGTGGCCCGGTCGATCCGGCCGGCGCGGACCGGCACGGTGGTGAGGGTGGTCAGCGCCAGTCGGAACCCGTCGCCGCGCCCCGACTCAGCCGGCACGCCGGCCGGACGGGTCGCGTTCCGGCCCGGCGTCGGTGGCGGTGGTGGTCGGGCCCGGGCCGGCCGGCACCGGCTCCGCGAACTCCGGGGTGGCGTCCGGCCCGGCGGGCCCGGCATCGGGACCGGCCACCTCGGCCCCGGCCGGCCCGGCGTCGGGGTCCGCCACCTCGGCCCCGGCCGGCCCGGCGTCGAGGTCCGCCGCCTCGCCCACGGCCGGCCCGGCGTCGGGGTCCGCCGCCCCGGTCGCGGCGTCGCCGGCCGGGAGGCCGGTGGCCCGGTCGGCGGTGGCCGGAGCGGTGGTGGCCCCGACGTCACCGGTCGGCGTGGCCCCGACCTCACCGGTCGGCGTGGTCGTGGCGGCGGTCGGCGTGGTCGGGGCGGCGTCGCCGGTCGGCGTGGTGCCGGTGGGCTCGTCGTCGGGGCCACCGTGGTGCGGGTGCGCGGGCAGCGACCCGGCCAGCGCCAGCACCGAGCGCAGCAGCGGCAGGGCGGCCAGCGCGTTGGCCCCCTCGCCGAGGTCGAGCCGCAGGTCCAGCAGCGGGGTCAGGCCGAGCACGTCGGCGGCGAGCCGGACCGCCGGGTGGCCGCCGTGGTCGACCAGCAGGCACCAGTGCCGGGCCTGGCCGGCCAGGTCCCGGGCGACCATGCCGGCGGCCAGCCCGACCGGCCCGTCCAGCAGCACCGGCACCCGGCGGGCGGTCGCACCGAGCAGCACACCGGCCGCCACCGCCACGTCGCCGCCGCCCAGCTCGGCCAGGATGTCCTTGGCGTCGCGGGGGGAGCGACGGGTGCGGTGCAGGGCGTCCCGTACGGTCGCGCACCGCACCATCCAGGCGGCGTCGTCGATCTCGCCGTCGGCGGTGTGCACCCGACCCAGCACGGTCGGGGCCTCCGCGCCGGCCGTCGCGACGAGCACCGCCGCCGCAGCGGCCTCCGCGCCCGCGCCGCAGGCCCCCAGCACCAGCAGTCGTACGCCCGCCTCGGCGGCCTCCTCGGCCAACCGCCAGCCGTAGCGCAGCGCCGCCTCGACGGCGTCGGCGTCCAGCGCCGGCCCGTGTTCGATCGGCGCGGACGGCGGGGCGTCCACCACCTGGAGGCTGGCACCGCTCTCGGCGGCCAGCCGGGCCAACGCACCCCGGCCGGCGCGGGCCTGCCGGGCCAGTCGGGCCGACTCCCCGACCGGTGCCCCGGCCGCCGCGCCACCGGCGTGGTCGCCGTGCAGTAGCAGCACCCGGACACCGGTCCACGGCGTAGGCGTCGGCGTGCCCTGGGTGGCGGCGGCGAACTCGACCACCCGCTCCAGCACGCCCAGCCCTGCCCCCGGCAGGTCCAGGGTGCCGAGCCGCTGCACCGCCTGCGGTCCGGAGTACTCGTCGGGCATCGGCAGTTCCATGCCGGGCTGGATGACGAGCCCGGTGGCGACCACCGGCAGCGCCATGGTCGGTGCCGCCCAGCCGGTGCCGTCGGCGGTCGGTGCGGCCGGGGCCGCCGGCACGGTGGGGGTCAGCACGTCCGGCAGCGGCGGCTGCGCGCCGCCGGTCGGGTCCGCCACACCGCCGGTCGGCGCGGCCGCACCGGTGGTCGGGGTGGCCTGGGTGGGTACGTCGACCGGTCGGGCCGGGGTGGCCGGCTTGAGCCAGACCGGCTGGCCGGCGACCACCAGCGCGACGGCGTCGCAGGCGTCCGCGACGGCCCGGTTGGCGGCGCCCAGCGCATCGGTGAACGCCCGCCCCAACGGGGTGGTCGGCACCAGCGACAGCCCCACCTCCGGGCTGACCAGCACGATCCGCGCCTCGCTGGCGCGTACCGCGTCGGCCAGCTCGGTGATCGTGGCGACGTCGTCGGCCGGCTGGTGGGTCGGGTCGAGCAGCACGGTCACCCAGCCGCCCAGGTCGTCGACGAGCAGCGTCTCGTTCGGCCCGGCCGAGGCGAGCACGTCGGCGAGCCGGCGCGGGTCCTCGGCGGTCTCCTCGGTGGTCCAGCTGCCCGGCCGGCGGGCCCGGTGGGCGGCCAGTCGGGTGGCCCACTCGGTGTCGTCCGGGTCGGCGGCGGCCGACGTCGCCACATACCGCACCGTGGGGGCTTCGGCCACCAGGGACTCGGCGAACTCCGACTTGCCCGAACGGATACCGCCGAGCACCAGGACCGTGTTCCACCCGTCAACGGACATGCCCGTACCTTAAGGCCGCCCGACCCGGCCCCGCCCGCCGGCCCGGGCCCGTCACGCTGCGCGGAACCCGGCAGCCAGGGGGCGTGCGTCCGGTGCGCTCCGCACCGGCCGACTACGCTTGCGGGGGTCCGTCCCCCGGGGACGGTTGAGCGGCGAGGGGAGACGCGGCATGGCGTGGAGCTGGCGGTACGAGGGCACGGACGGCGCACCGGTCGACGGGCCGGCGGAGACGTTCAGCAGCCAGGCGGACGCCGAGTCCTGGATCGGTCAGACCTGGCGGGAGCTCGCGACGTCCGGCGTCACCTCGGTCACGCTCGTCGAGGACGATCGGGTGGACTACCGGATGAGCCTGCTGCCGACGGCGGAGTGATGGGGTACGACCGCCCGGGGGGCGAGCCGCTGGTGCTCGGTGTGCCCCGGGCGGCGTTCCGGCCCAGCCCGATCTTCCTGGCCCTGGTGGCGCTCTTCGTCACCAGTGGCGTGTTGGTCTGGAACGGGGTGGGCAACGTCCGGTTCGACGTGTTCCTCTTCGTCGTCTCCGGCTGGCTGGTCTCGCTGTGCCTGCACGAGTACGCGCACGCGGTGGTCGCCTACCGGGCCGGTGACCGGGACATCGCCCACCGGGGCTACCTGACGTTGAACCCGCTCAAGTACACCCACCCGCTGCTGTCGATCGTGCTGCCGGTGGTGGTGGTGCTGCTCGGCGGCATCGGCCTGCCCGGTGGGGCGGTGTGGGTCGACCGGCACGCCATCCCGGGTCGGCTGCGGCACACCCTGGTCAGCCTCGCCGGCCCGGCCACCAACGTGCTGTTCACCCTGCTGCTGGTGGTGGTGCTGCGGGTGGGCATCGACGCGGGCGGCCCGATCGAGTTCTGGGCCGGGGTGGCGCTGCTGGCGTTCCTCCAGCTCACCGCGAGCGTGCTGAACCTGCTCCCGGTGCCCGGCCTGGACGGCGGCAACATGATCCAGCCGTGGCTCAACCCGCAGTGGCGCCGGATGTACGACATGTTCGCGCCGTTCGGCTTCATCCTGCTCTTCGCCCTGCTCTGGAACCCGCGCATCGGCAACTGGTTCTTCACCGCAGTCTTCTGGCTGAGCGACCTGCTGGGCCTGCCGCCGTGGCTCTACAGCACCGCGCTGTCCCTGATCCGCTTCTGGCAGACCTGATCCCATCCCACCCCGGACGGGGTGGGATGGGACCGGCGCCGGTCAGGGGCGCTGGGCCGGGCTCTCGGTCTTGGCCGGGTCCCGCTCGGTGACCGGGGCGACGATCTCGTCGATGGCCTTGAGCAGGTCGGCCTCCAGGGTCACCCCGGCCGCCTTGACGTTGTCGTGCACCTGGTCGGGGCGGGACGCGCCGATGATCGCCGAGGCGACGTTGCGGTTCTGGAGCACCCAGGCGACG
This sequence comes from Micromonospora sp. NPDC049257, assembly GCF_040678915.1. NCBI lineage: Bacteria > Bacillati > Actinomycetota > Actinomycetes > Micromonosporales > Micromonosporaceae > Micromonospora > Micromonospora sp. NPDC049257. The sequence continues at coordinate 349,284 of NZ_JBFAQU010000002.1, read as the reverse complement.
GCGAGCTGCGGCATGGTCAGCCCGGCCTGCTCGGCGAGCGGCTTGAGCTGCTGCACCCGGGTCAGCACCTCGTCGCCCAGCCACTGCGCGATGAAGTTGGCACCGGACTTCTCGTCGGTGGCCCGGGAACCGGCCGGCGGCGGCTGGCCCGGCAGGTACTTGCCGGACAGCACCCCCTGGGCCATCGGCGACCAGACGATCTGGGAGATGCCCAGCTCCTCGCTGGCGGGCACCACCTCGGCCTCGATGACCCGCCACAGCATCGAGTACTGCGGCTGGTTGGACACCAGCGGGATGCGCAGTTCCCGGGCGAGGGCGTGCGCCTCGCGCAGCTGTGACGCCTTCCACTCCGACACACCGATGTAGTGCGCCTTGCCGGCACGTACGACGTCGGCGAACGCCTCCATCGTCTCCTCCAGCGGCGTGCTGTAGTCGTACCGGTGGGCCTGGTAGAGGTCCACGTGGTCGGTCTGGAGGCGGCGTAGCGAACCGTTGATCGACTCCATGATGTGCTTGCGGGACAGGCCACGGTCGTTGCGGCCGGGGCCGGTCGGCCAGTAGACCTTGGTGAAGATCTCCAACCCCTCCCGGCGCTCCCCGGCGAGGGCCTTGCCGAGCACCGTCTCGGCGCGCGTGCCGGCGTAGACGTCGGCGGTGTCGAAGGTGGTGATGCCGTTGTCCAGGGCGGCCCGGACACACGCCAGCGCCGCCTCCTCCTCGACCTGGGAACCGTGGGTGATCCAGTTGCCGTACGAGATCTCACTGACCATGAGGCCCGAACGGCCAAGGTGTCGGAATTCCATCCTGCGACCCTAGCCCCGACCGGCCCCGGGCACCCGCCGACGCGGTCGGGCATCAGAGCACCCGGTGGGCGTCGGTGCACCGGATGGGCGTCAGAGCACCGGGTGGGTGTCGGCGAGCAGCCTGTCGATCTCCGCCACCACCGTGTCCCAGTCGGGGTGCACCGGGGGGATCAGCGGTTCGCCCCGCCGGTCCAACGCCCCCCAGTGGCTCATCCCGTCGCCGACCAGGAACGCCACCGGATGGATCACCAACGCCGGGTGCACCGGCCGGACCAGCACCGCGCCGGTGCGGTCGAGCACGCCCCGGCGGCCGGCCAGCTCCACCACGGCCAGCCCCTCGTCGGTGAAGCCGTCGAGCCGGCGACCGTCGGACAGCATCGTGTCGAGCCCGTGGTAGCGCGGGGGGACGACCAGTCGACCGTGCCGGTCCACCGCCCCCCAGCCGCCCCGCCGTACGGCCGCCACCCCGGCCCGGAACGGTCGTACCTCCTCGAAACCCGCCGGCACCACCACCGTGCCGTCGGGCTCGATCGCCGACCAGTCCGCGTCGCCGCCCTGCGACACCCAGGCCAGGCCGTCGGAGAAGGCCAGCACCCGGGCGTACGCGGTGTCGAGCCGGGTGACGCCCGACTCGTCGATCAGCTCCCAGCCGGCCTGGTCGGGGCGGCGTACCCAGGCCAGCCGCTCGTGGAACGGCTGCGCCTCGGCGTAGCGGTAGTCGACGACGAGGTCACCGTCGGTGTCCGCGTACCCCCAGCGGCCCCGGCCGTCCTGGGTGGGCCGCGGGGACCGGCGGCCGTGCCGCACCTCGTCACGGCTGCGTGGGTACGGCCCGAACCCCTCCCGGGCCACCGCCCGCGCGTACACCGCGTCCAGCGCCACCCCGATCCGCTCGGTCAGCTCCGGATCGTCGGCCCGGTGCAGGTCGAGGGCCCGCTCGAAGTGCCCGCACGCCTCGATCAACCGGCCCTGGTCATAGCAGCACCGGCCGGCGTGCTCGTGCAGGGCCGACCGCAGCCGGTCCGGCAGCTCCGTCGAGTTGGCCTCGGCGAAGAGCCGGTCGGCCTCGGCGAACTCACCCTTCCAGCGCAGCGCCTCGGCCAGCCGCGCCCGGGCCAGCGCGGTACGCCGCAGTTCACCGGTCGCCTCGGCGTAGGTCAGCGCGAGCCGGCCGTCGGCCACCGCGTCGGCGAGGTCGCCGACCAGCCGGGAGAGCACCGCCCGGAGACTGAGCAGCCGGGCCCGGGCCCGGTTGTCCAGGGCCGAGGCGAGCTTCTCGGTCAACCGGCGGCGGATGAGTCGTAGTTCGGTCGGGTCGTCGACCACCTCGCGCAGGGTCTGCGGGTCCAGCTGCCACCGGTAGCCGGCCAGCGCCTGCTCCGGATCGCCCTGGGGCAGGTGCGTCGACGCGGCCTGCCGGGCAGCAGCGGCACCGCCCGTGGCCGGGACCAGCTCGGGTGTCGCAGCCTGTTCGGCAGTGCCGGACCGGTCCGTGGTCGAGGTCTGCCCGGTGGTCGTGGCCCCTTCGGGAGCCGTGTTCCGTTCCGTGCTGGTGGTCGGGTCCGTGGTCGTGGCTCGCCCCGGAGCCGGGGGCCGGTCCGGAGATGACGTCCGGTCCAGGCCGCCGACCACCGTCGCCGCCAGGCTGGTGGTCTCCGGCTGGACCCCGGTAGCGGTCTGCTGGACCCCGGTAGCGGTCTGCTGGACCCCGGTGGTGTCCTGCTGGACCCCGGTGGTGTCCGGTCGGGTCCCGGTGGTGGCCGGCTCCGGTGTGCCACCGGCCGGCCCGACGGCGTCGGCCACTGCGTCGGTGGCGGGCGCGGCGGTTGCCCGTGCGAGGTCGCCCGGCGGAACTCCGGCGGCGGTCGGCGCTGCCGTGGCGTTCGACACCCCCGCGCTGGTCAGTGCCGGGGTGTCGACCGGTGCTGTGGTGCCGGCGCGTGGCGTGGTGCCGGTCCGTGCCGGGGTACCGGGCGGTGGCGTGGTGCCCGGCGGTGCTGTGGTGTCGCGCGATGGCGGGGTATCGGTCGGCGCTGTCGGGCGGGGCGGTGTTGCGGTGCCCGGCGGTGGCGTGGTGCCCGGCGGCGTTGCGGTGTCGGGCACCGTTGAGGCGTCGGGCACCGTTGCGGTGTCGGGCGGCGTGGGAGCGGCGGTCGCCGCCGCGGCGGCACTCACGCCCGTGGCGGTACCGGTGGCCGGATCGTCGTCGGCCGGTCCGGTTTCGTCCGTGCCGGTGCCGTCCGTGACAGGGGCGGTCGGGCGGGAGCCGGCAACCGTGCCGGGGCCGGCCGTGCCGGGGTCAGTTGACGGAGGCAGCCCGGTTCCACCCGGGGGGCCGGCGACGGGGGACGGGGCGTCCCGACCGGCGGTCGGCAGGGGACCACGGTCGGGACTGGGTCGGGTGCCGGAGGCGCCGGAACTGGTCGCCAGGTCCACCGACCCCGTTTCGCGCTCGGCGAGCCCGTGGGCGGCCGACCCCGTTTCTCGGTCGACGACGGTCGGCCGCCCACGGGTGTCGGCGGCGTCGGCTACCGGGGTCTCCGGCCGGTCCTCGGCGGGAGGGGGAGCGATGGGCGGGGTCGGCCGGGGAGCGGCGTCGGGGGCCGGCGACCGGGGGGCCCGGACCTCCGTGCCCTCCGCCCGTGACACGTCCGAGGGGGGTGGGGTGGAGGCCGGTCGACCGGTGCGCGGTGCCGGCGGCTCGACCGTGGCGGGCGCAGCGCCGGCCGACGCGGTCGGCCTGTGCGACACGGTCGGGCCGGGCGGCGTGGGCGTCGGGCCGGGCGGTGTTGTGGTTGGGCCGGGCGGTGTGGTCGGGCTGGACGGTGCGGCGGGCGTGGTTGGTGCGGAGGCCGAGCGGCCGGGTTGGAACCAGGCTGCGGGACCCCCGGACGTGGTACGGGCAGCGGTGTCCCGGTGGTCGGTCGGGTCGGGTTCCGGCGTCGGTGGGACGTACCGGCGTGGTCGGTCCGGGGTGATCTCCAGAGCGGTCCGGTCGGTTGCGGAGCCAGCCGTGGCCGCCGCCGGGGTCCGCCCGGGAACGGCCCGGTCGGTGCCGGACCCCGTGGTGGGCCGGTCGGCCGGCGGGGTGGCCGGCGTGGGCTGGCGGAACTCGAGGTGCAACCGGGCGGCCGGCGGCGCCGAGACCGGGGCGGTCTCGTCCGGGTCGGGCGTGGGCGACCACCGGTCGGTGCGGCGCTGCCGGGTCGGCAGGTCGGCCGGCGGTACGGGCGTGCCCGGCGGCACCGGGTCGGGCCGCCCGACGCCCGGGTTGGTGGCGTCGCCCGGGCGGGCAGTGGCGGGGTGCTCGCCGGGCTGCGCCGGGGGCGGGCCGGGACGGGGACCCCACGGGCCGGACGGGGCAGGCGGGGCGGGGGGCCGGGTCGCCTCCGCCGGGTGGCGTTCCGGCCGGGAGTACGGCTGCCGGACGTCGCGACCGTGCTCCGCTTCCCGGGCGGGGCGCAGCGGCTCCGCCCGGTCGGTGCCGGGGGTGTTCCACGGCTCGCGGGGTGGTGTGACCACCTCGCGGGAGCGTAGGTCGGGGTACGACTCGCTGCGCACGGCCGCCTCGCGTGGGTCCGGCGACCGGCGCTCGTCGGGCCCGCGCGGGTGCTGCCAACGCTCCTCGGGAATGGCGGCCATCGCCCCTCGGCCGCCGTCGGGCGGGCGGTGCCGTGGGGCGTCCCCGGGCAGGCGGTACCGCTGGTCGTCGTGGCTGTGCGCGGCGGGTCGTCCGTCGTCGTCCCGGCGGGGGGACCGCAGCGGGTCGTCGTCGCGGAACCGGGGTGGCAGGTCCCGTCCGGTCGGTGCCGGCCGGGCCGGGCGAGGTTCGTACCCACCGGTGGTGCGGTGCTGCGCGCCGTTGCCGGCCCGCTGGTCGGGCTCGGCGAAGTCCTCGGCGGTCAGCCGGTCGTAGTCGTGTGTGTCGTCGGTGGTGCGACGGTCGGCGCTGGGGCGTTCCCCGGTGACCCGGCGGCGGGGTGGGTTCTGCGTCGGGGCGGCCCCCCAGCCCGGTTCGGTGGACCGGTCGGGCCGGGCACCGTGGGGCGGCTCGTGGCGGGGGGCGGGGGATACCGGAGGGCGGCCGGGGGAGACCGGCGTGACACCGGGGGCGGTGCGGTCCTGGCGGGGCGGGGCGTCGTGCCGGCCGGTGTCGTCGTGCCGCCCGGTGTCGTCGTGCCGGCCAGCGTCGTGCCGGTCGCCGCCGGCCTGGTCGCGGTGCCACCCGGTCGGGGCCGGCTCGGCGGTGCCGCGCCGCCGGTCGGACCAGTTGGTCCGGCCGGTCTGCCCGTCCAGGGCCGACAGTGCGTCGTACCGGTCGGGTACGTGCCGGTCCGCTGCGGGCTGACGGCGTTCCCGCTGCCAGATCGGCTCGTCCGGGAGCCGCCGGTACGCGTCGTCGGTCGGTCGCCGGTACGCGTCGTGGTCGGTGTGCGGTTCGCCCCTGAGGTTCGTCTGGTCGTCCTGCTGGTCGGCCCAGGACCGGCCGAGGTAGGTGCCGTCGGGGCGGGTCGGGGCGAGTGGGGGCACCTCGGCACGACCGGAGGCGGCGACCCGCCCCCGGGGGTCGGCGTACTGGCTGCCGATGTCGCCGGGGTAGCGCTGGCCGGGGAACTGGGGATGCCATTCGCCGGTCGGCTCGATCACCCAGGCGGGTTCCGGCGGGGCGTCCCAACGGTCGGGCCAACCGCCCGTCATCGGGGGGCTCCGTGGCCACGCGTGCGGCGCGGTCCGATGCCCGGCTCGCGTCGCTCGCTCACGGCGGTGTCACCTCGTTGCAAATTGTCGTGCGGGGCGCTCCGGGATGCCGGTAGAGTCCCCCGTCCGGCACGGCGGGGCTGCGGAAGGAGGGTAACGGCGTGGGCTCGGTCACCGCCACTGTGGCACCGGCCACGAGCGCAAACGTTACCCGATGGTTCCGGACATTCGGGGCTTTATCCCGGGCCGGCTTCCGTCGTTACTCCACCTACCGGCAGGCGGCCGTGGCCGGTGCCGTGACCAACACCGTGTTCGGCTTCCTGCGCTGCGCGGTGCTGCTGGCCGCGGCCGGTTCCGGGACCGTCGGTGGGTACGACCGGCCACAGCTCGCGACCTTCGTCTGGGTGGGGCAGGGGCTGCTCGCCGTGGTGCTGCTCTGGGGCTGGAGCGACCTGGCCGACCGGATCCGCACCGGTGACGTGGCCGCCGACCTGCTCCGCCCGGTGCACGCGGTGACCAGCTACCTCGCCACCGACCTGGGTCGGGCAGGCTACGCGGCGCTGGCCCGGCTGCTGCCGCCGGTCCTGGTGGGGCCGTTGTTCTTCGACGTCTACCTGCCGTCGCGGTGGCCCACCGTCGGGCTCTTCGTGGTCTCCGTGGTGACCGCCGTGGTGCTCTGCTTCGGTTGCCGGTTCCTGGTCAACGCCACCGCGTACTGGTGGCAGGACGCGCGGGGTCCGTTGCTGCTGTGGACCCTCGGCTCGGGGGTGCTGGCCGGGCTCTACTTCCCGTTGCGGTTTCTGCCGGAGTGGCTGCAACTGGTGCTGTGGTGTGGCACCCCGTTCCCGAGCCTGCTGCAGACCCCGCTGGACGTGCTGGTGGAGCGGGATCCGCCGGCCGTCCAGGTCGGCCTGGTCGCGCTCCAGCTCGGCTGGGCGGTGCTGGTGCTGGCCGCCTGCCGGCTGGTGCAGCGGCGGGCCGAACGTCGGCTGGTGGTGCAGGGTGGTTGAGCAGGGGGTGTGCACCGGCGAGGCGGTCCGGTCGGGTGGGACGTTGCGGGCGTACCGGGCGCTGCTCGGGGCGCAGGCCCGGTCGCAGACGGCGTACCGGGCATCGTTCCTGCTGGACCTGCTGGGCAACGTGGGGGCCACCGTGTTCGACGTGGTCACCGTCCTGGTGATCTACGGGGTGACCCGGGAGCTGGGCGGGTTCACGCTGCGCGAGACGCTGGTGATGGTGGGGCTGTCGGCCAGCGCCTTCGCGGTGGCGGACCTGCTGGTCGGCAACATCGAGCGGCTGCCCACCCACGTGCGGACCGGCCTGTTCGACGCGGTGCTGCTGCGCCCGCTCGGCGCGCTGCCCCAACTGCTGCTGATGAACCTGCCGCTGCGCAAGGTGTCCCGGGGCGTGTTCGGGGTGGGCGTGCTGGTGGTGGCGCTGACCTCGGCCGGGATCGACTGGACGCCGGCCCGGGTGGCGTTGGCGGTGGTCGCCCCGCTGGCCGGGGTGGTGTTCTTCGGGTCGCTCTTCGTGGCGACCGCCACCGTGTCGTTCTGGTGGGTGGACTCCGGTGAGCTGGCCAACTCGGTCACCTACGGCGGGCGGGACTTCACCACGTACCCGGTGACCATCTTCGACGGGTGGTTCCGGGCCGCCTTCGCGTACGGCCTGGGGTTCGCCTTCGTCAGTTACCAGCCGGCGCTGGCGCTGCTGGGCCGCGCCGACCCGCTCGGCCTGCCGTCGTGGGCCGGCTGGGCGGCGCCGGCGGTGGCCCTGGTCGCCGCCGCGCTCGCGGCGACGGCCTGGCGCACCGGCATCCGCCACTACCGGAGTACGGGGTCATGAGCGTCATCGAACTGGACGGGCTACGCAAGGAGTTCACGGTACGGGTGAAGGCGGGCCGGCTACGCCGGGAGAAGCGGACGGTCACCGCCGTGGACGGCATCGACCTGCGGGTGGAGCAGGGCGAGATGCTCGGCTACATCGGCCCGAACGGGGCGGGCAAGTCGACCACCCTGAAGATGCTCACCGGGGTGCTGAGCCCGTCGGCGGGTCAGGCCCGGGTCTGCGGCCTGCGCCCGGTCGCCGACCGGACCCGGCTGGCGCTGCGCATCGGGGTGGTCTTCGGCCAGCGGTCCCAGTTGTGGTGGGACCTGCCGCTGGGCGACTCGTTCGACCTGCTGCGCCACCTCTACCGGGTGCCTGCCGCCGACCACGCCGCCCGGCTGCGCCGCTGTCGTGACCTGCTCGACCTGGACGCCTTCCTGGACACCCCGGTGCGGCAGTTGTCGCTGGGGCAGCGGATGCGCGGCGAGTTGACCGCGGCGCTGCTGCACGGCCCGCAGGTGCTCTTCCTCGACGAGCCGACCATCGGGCTGGACGTGGTGAGCAAGCAGGCGGTCCGGGGGTTCCTCGCCGAGTTGGGCCGGGCCGGTGACACCACGCTGGTGCTGACCACCCACGACCTGGCCGACATCGAGCGGCTCTGCGCCCGGCTGGTGGTGGTCGACCACGGCCGGGTGGTGCACGACGGTTCGATCGCCGCCCTGCACGCCCGCTACGGTTCCCGCCGGCTGGTCGTCGCCGAGTTGGACGCCCCGTTGTCGACGCCGCCGCAGCCGGTGGGGGCGCCGCTGCACCGGGTCGAGGCCGACGGCCGCCGGTTGGTCTACGCGCTGGAGTCGGCGGGGGTGGCGGAGGTGGTCTCCGCGCTGGCCGGGCTGGCCGCGCTGCGTGACGTCTCGATCGTCGAACCGGACATCGAGGACGTGGTGGCCCGGCTCTACCGCAGCCCGGCCCCCGACCCGCGCCGCCCGTCCTGACCGGTCCCGGACCGGTCCCGCCCGCCGTTCCGAGCCGCCGGACGCGACGACGGCTTCCGGACGCGGCGACGGCTTCCGGACGCGGCGACGGCTTCCGGACGCGGCGACGGCTTCCGGACGCGGCGACGGCTTCCGGACACGACGACGGCCCCGCCACCGGGGCGGGGCCGTCGGGAGACGTCGGTCAGATCGGGTCGCCGATGTTCACCCGGGGTGCCGGGGCGCGCATCCGGCGGAAGGTGATCGACCGCATGATCGCGTAGAGGTAGAGCGAACCCATCCGCTCGCCGCTGTTGGGGTGGCGCTCCCGCACCAGCTTCTTGATCCGGCGGGAGATCAGCACCGAGTCGATCACCACGCCGAGCGCGAGCGCCCCCCACACGACGTTGGAGGCGAGCCGGATCGCCTGCGGCATCGCGGCGTTCGACCCGATCAGCACGATCAACGCGCCACCGAAGAACCAGGTGCCGATCGTCCGCCGCGAGTCGACGACGTTGCGGGCCAGCAGCCGCTCCGGCCCCCGGTCCCGGGGGCCGCCCTCGCGGCGGAACTCGGCGGCGGCCTCGGTGCGCGCCTTGCGGCGCTGCTCCCGGGCTTCCTCCTTGGTCAGCGGCCGGGTCGGACCGGCCGGCCGGCGGCCGGCGACCGGCCGTTTCGGGGTCTCGACGCCCAGTTCCTTCTTGCTCGGGGTGTAGCCCCGGGGGCGCGCGGCGGATGGCTCCTCGGTCACCACCGTGGCGGTGGCGGAGGAGTCGGAGTCGGCGGACTTGCGGCGAAACAGCGACGGCACGAGGTGAAGGGTAGCCACCCGACGGCGCCCGGTGCACATCACGGGTGCACCGGGCGCTCGGTGGAGCGGGTCGAACGGGCCCACGGGGGCCGTCGGGTGGCGGTCGGGGCCGCCGGGGGGACGGTCGGTTACGGCCGTTCTACGTGCGCGCCGAGGCTGGCCAGCTTGGCCTCGAAGTCCTCGTAGCCCCGGTTGATCAGGTCGACGCCGTACACCCGGGAGGTGCCCTCGGCGGCGAGTGCCGCGATCAGGTGGCTGAACCCGGCCCGCAGGTCCGGGATGACCAGGTCGGCGGCGTGCAGCTTGCTCGGGCCGGCGATCACCGCGGAGTGCTTGAAGTTGCGCCGGCCGAACCGGCACGGGGTGCCGCCGAGGCAGTCCCGGTAGACCTGGATGTTGGCGCCCATCGTGTTCAGCGCCTCGGTGTAGCCCAGCCGCTGCTCGTAGACCGTCTCGTGGACGATCGACAGGCCCCGGGCCTGGGTCAGCGCCACGACGAGGGGCTGCTGCCAGTCGGTCATGAAGCCGGGGTGCACGTCGGTCTCCAACGCCACCGCGTTCAGCTCACCGCCGGGGTGCCAGAACCGGATGCCGCCCTCCTGGCCCGGGTCGCTGAGCTTCGGCGGCCGGGCGTCGGTGACCTCGTACTCGCCGCCGACGGAGCGGAAGATGTTGAGGAAGGTCATCATGTCGGCCTGCTGCGCGCCGAGCACCTCGACGTGACCCCGGGTGGCCAGCGCCGCCGCCGCCCAGCTCGCCGCCTCGATCCGGTCCGGGATCGGCCGGTGGCTGTAGCCGTGCAGCCGCTTGACGCCCTGGATCTCGATCACCCGGTCGGTGTGCACCTTGATGATCGCGCCCATCTTCTGCAGGATGCAGATCAGGTCGATGATCTCGGGCTCGACGGCGGCGTTGCGCAGCTCGGTGACGCCCTCGGCCATCACCGCGGTCAGTAGCACCTGCTCGGTCGCGCCGACGCTCGGGTACGGCAGGGCGAACTTCGTGCCGTGCAGCCCGTTGGGTGCGGACAGGTGCAGACCCTCGGGGGTCTTCTCCACCGTCGCGCCGAACTCGCGCAGCGCCTGGAGGTGGAAGTCGATCGGGCGGGGGCCGATGTGGCAGCCGCCCAGGTCGGGGATGAACGCGTGGCCGAGCCGGTGCAGCAGCGGGCCGCAGAACAGGATCGGGATCCGGCTGGACCCGGCGTGCACGTTGATCTGGTCGGTGCTGGCGCTCTCGACGTTGGACGGGTCGAAGACCAGCTCGCCGTCCTCGGTGCCGTCGGTCACCTTCACCCCGTGCAGGCCGAGCAGCCCGCGGACCACCTCGACGTCACGGATCTTGGGGACGTCGAACAGCCGGCTGGGCGAGTCGCCCAGCAGGGCCGCGACCATCGCCTTGGAGACCAGGTTCTTCGCGCCGCGCACGCGGATCCGCCCTTCGAGCGGGGTACCTCCGTGTACGACCAGGACGTCGTCCGTCAACGCAAACCTCCAGCGCGTGTCGGGTGGTGCGGGGTGAGTCGATGATGGGGCATGCTGTCCAGCTGTCCGATACGAGCTGTCCAGCTACCCGGGACGGGGCCGGCTCAAAACGGTCCCCGTGGTACGTCGCCCCGGCAGCATAGCCCTCCGTGACGAAATAGGAATCGGTCACCGCACGGGTTACGGAACGAACCGGTGAATCCGGTACGTTCCCGTACCTCGGCGGTGACCGTAGGTGGTCAGGTTGCGGCGGGCGGCGGGGTGTCGGCACCCGGCAGCGCGAGCATCTGGTCCAGCGCCACCCGGGCGTGGTGCGCGGTGTCCGCGTCGACGGTGATCTGGTTGACCACCCGGCCGGCGACCAGCTCCTCCAACGCCCAGACCAGGTGCGGCAGGTCGATCCGGTTCATCGTGGAGCAGTAGCAGACCGCCTTGTCCAGGAACATGATCTGCTTGTCGGGGTGGGCCAGCGCCAGCCGGCGGACCAGGTTCAGCTCGGTGCCGACCGCCCACGCCGAGCCGGCCGGTGCCGCCTCGATCGCCTTGATGATGTACTCCGTCGAACCGACCTGGTCGGCGGCGGTGACCACCTCGTGCCGGCACTCCGGGTGCACCAGCACGTTGACCCCGGGCACCCGGGCCCGGACGTCGGCGACGCTGTCCAGGGTGAACCGGCCGTGCACCGAGCAGTGCCCGCGCCACAGGATCATCTTGGCGTCGCGCAGCTCCTCGGCGGTGAGCCCACCGTTCGGCTTGTGCGGGTCGTAGAGCACGCAGTCGTCGAGCGAGTAGCCCATCTCCAGCACCGCCGTGTTGCGGCCCAGGTGCTGGTCGGGCAGGAACAGCACCTTCGAACCCTGCGCGTAGGCCCAGTCCAGCGCCCGCTTGGCGTTCGACGAGGTGCAGACCACACCGCCGTTGCGGCCGACGAAGCCCTTGATGTCCGCCGAGGAGTTCATGTACGTCACCGGCACGGTGTCCGCCGCGACGCCCAGGTCGGTCAGCACCTCCCAGGCCCGCTCGACCTGCGACAGCACCGCCATGTCGGCCATCGAGCAACCGGCCGCCAGGTCGGGCAGGATCACCCGCTGCGCGTCGGTGGTGAGGATGTCCGCGCTCTCGGCCATGAAGTGCACGCCGCAGAAGACGATGTACTCCGCGTCGGGGCGGGCCGCCGCCTCCCGGGCCAGCTTGAACGAGTCGCCGGTGACGTCGGCGAACTGGATCACCTCGTCGCGCTGGTAGTGGTGGCCGAGAACGAACACCTTCGTGCCCAGCGCGGCCTTCGCCGCCGCCGCCCGGGCCACCAGGTCCGGGTCGCTCGGCGCCGGCAGGTCTCCCGGACACTCCACGCCACGCTCGGTGGCGGGGTCGCTGCCGCGGCCGAGGAGCAGCAGCGCGGTCGCCGTGTTGGAGGGTTCCACCCAGGTCGAAGTCACGTCCTCATGGTCCCACAACGGGGCGTTCGCACGACCGCTGCCGGTGTGGGCTGCCACACTGCCCCCGCGCCGATGTGGCCTGCCACACTCTGGGCATGCGCGTGCTGCTCTGTCCCGACAAGTTCGCCGGCACCCTGGAAGCGCCCGAGGTGGCGGCCGCCGTCGCCGCCGGCTGGCGCGAGGTGGACGACGCCGGCGAGCTGCTCATCCGTCCCCTCGCCGACGGCGGGCCGGGCTTCGTCACGGTGCTCGCCGACGCTCTCGACGGGCGGCGGGTGCCGGTCTCCACCCTCGACCCGCTGGGCCGGCCCGTCACCGGTGAGATCCTGCTCACCGCCGACGGCGTCGGCTACCTGGAGAGCGCCCAGGCCTGCGGGCTGCACCTGCTGGCCGCCGCCGAGCGGGACCCGAAGGCCGCCACCTCGTACGGCCTCGGCGCGCTGGTCGCCGCCGCCGTGGAGCACGGGGCCCGGACGGTGGTGATCGGGCTGGGCGGCTCCGGCACCAACGACGGCGGGGCCGGCCTGTTCACCGCGCTCGGTGCGACCCCGCTCGACGACGCCGGCCGGGCCCTGCCGTACGGCGGTGCGGCGCTGACCGCCGTCGCCGCCCTCGACGGTGTCCCCCGACTGCGCGGGGTGACCCTGGTCGCCGCCACCGACGTGGACAACCCGCTGCTCGGCCTGCACGGCGCGAGCAACGTCTACGGTCCGCAGAAGGGCGCCGACCGGGCCGACGTGCTGCTGCTCGACGCCGCACTGCAGCGGTGGGCGGCGGTGCTGGAACGGGACCTGCCCGGCTGCCCGCCCGGCCTGGGCACGCTGCCCGGTGGCGGCGCGGCCGGCGGCCTCGGCGCGGCGATCCTGGCCCTCGGCGGGCGCTGCGAATCCGGCATCGACCTGGTCAGCCGGGCGATCGGGCTGGAGGCCGCGCTCGACGACTGCGATCTGGTGATCACCGGGGAGGGATCGTTCGACCACCAGTCGCTGCGCGGCAAGGTGGTCGCCGGGGTGGCCGGGGCGGCCCGCGACCGGGGGGTGCCCTGCGTGGTGCTGGCGGGTCGGGTGAGCACCGGCCGGCGGGAGGCCGCCTCTGCCGGGGTGACCGAGGCGTACAGCCTGGTGGAGCACTTCGGTGGTGAGGAACGCGGCGGGGTGGCGGCGGCGATGGGCCGGCCCGTCGAGGGGCTGCGGGCGCTCGGTGCCCGACTGGCCCGCCAGTGGAGCCGCTGACCGGACCACCGGGGTGGGCCGGACCACCGGGGTGCGACCGGCTCGCACGTGCGCCGGGTGGGCGCGGGCGGGTGGGTGTGGTGCGGGTGGGGTGGTGCGGGTGGCCTGGAGCGGCGATCACGCCGGCCGGGTGGGGTCGGCCGGGGCGGCGTACCATCGAAGCTGGACCAAACCGGGAATCACTGGGCGACGCGTGCTGTTGACCAGGGTGTCCGGACCCATACCGCGCAGGGAGATTTCCACGTGACCACGCCAGCGCAGACCGACTCGACCGAGGCCCAGGCCCCTACTTCCGTCGTCCTCACCGACGTCGCGGCGCAGAAGGTCAAGGCCCTGATCGAGCAGGAAGGCCGCGACGACCTGCGGCTCAGGGTCGCGGTGCAGCCGGGTGGCTGCTCCGGCCTGCGGTACCAGCTCTTCTTCGACGAGCGTTCGCTCGACGGTGACGTCGTCACCGACTTCGACGGCGTCGGCGTCGTCGTCGACCGGATGAGCGCCCCCTACCTCTCCGGGGCGACCATCGACTTCGCCGACCGGATCGACGCCCAGGGCTTCACCATCGACAACCCCAACGCGGGCAGCTCCTGCGCCTGCGGCGACTCGTTCAGCTGAGTCGCGACCGTCGCCGTCGCCGGGGCCGCCCCACCACGGGGCGGCCCCGGCGCGCGTCCGGCAACCCTGTCCGGGCCGAGGCGGTGCCGGTCGCGGTGGCCGGGCTGCTCGTGCCGATGTGCCCGGTGGCACGGGGTTGCCGGTGTGTGGCGGGCGGATGAGCAGGTGGTGGCCGGTGCCCGTCCGACCGTCGACCGTCGTTCGCGCGCGACCGGTAGGCTGACCCGCGCCGTGCTCCCGACCCCGAGGGTTGACATGAAGATCGCCGTGACCGGCTCGATCGCGACCGACCACCTGATGAGCTTCCCGGGTCGCTTCGCCGACCAGCTCATCGCCGACCAGTTGCACAAGGTGTCGCTCTCCTTCCTGGTGGACGACCTGGTGTTGCGCCGGGGCGGGGTGGCCGCCAACATCGCCTTCGGCATGGGGCAGCTCGGGCTGAGCCCGATCCTGCTCGGCGCGGTGGGTGCCGACTTCGCCGACTACCGTTCCTGGCTGGAGCGGCACGGCGTGGACTGCGACTCGGTGCACGTCAGCGAGGTGGCGCACACCGCCCGTTTCGTCTGCACCACCGACACCGACATGTGCCAGATCGCCTCGTTCTATGCCGGTGCGATGAGCGAGGCCCGCAACATCGAGCTGGGCCCCGTCGCGGACCGGCTCGGCGGCCTCGACCTGGTCCTGGTCAGCGCGAACGACCCGGAGGCGATGATCCGGCACTCGGCCGAGTGCCGGGACCGCGGCTACGCCTTCGTCGCCGACCCGTCGCAGCAGCTCGCCCGGATGGACGGCGACGACGTGGTCGCGCTGATCGACGGCGCCGAGTACCTGATGACCAACGAGTACGAGAAGTCGCTGCTGCAGAGCAAGGCCGGCCTCACCGACGCCCAGCTCCTGGAACGGGTGAAGGTCCGGGTCACCACCCTCGGCAAGGACGGCGTGGAGATCGCCACCCGGGACGGGGAGTCGTTGCGGGTGCCGATCGTCCGGGACGCGCGGGCCGTCGACCCCACCGGGGTCGGTGACGGCTTCCGGGCCGGTTTCTTTGCCGCCCTGTCCTGGGGCCTCGGCCTGGAACGTGCCGCCCAGGTCGGTTCGCTGCTGGCCGCCCTGGTCCTGGAGACCGTTGGCACCCAGGAGTACGACGTGCGCCGCGACGTGTTCGTCAAGCGGCTGGCCGAGTCGTACGGGGACGCCGCCGCCCAGGACGTCCGGCCACACCTGGTGCCGTGACGCAGCTCCTGGTCGTCTTCGCCGGTCTGCCGGGGGTGGGTAAGAGCACCATCGCCCGGCAGGTCGGCGTGGCCCTGGGTGCCCCGGTGCTGCCTGTCGACCCGATCGAGCGGGCACTGGCCCGGCACGGGCTGACCGGCCCCGGCACGGGCCTGGCCGGCTACGACGCGTTGGCCGGGCTGGCCGAGGTGCAGCTCGGGCTGGGCACCAGCGTGGTGGTCGACGCGGCGAACCCGGTGGCCGGCGCGCGAGGGCTCTGGCTCGACCTGGCCGTGCGGTCCGGGGTGCCGCTGCGGCTGATCGAGGTGCACTGCGGTGACGAGGCGGAGCTGCGTCGCCGGGTCGAGGCCCGGCACGCCGCCGACCCGCACGCTCCGACCTGGGAGCAGACCCGGCAGCGTGGCGCGGAGTACGAACCGTTGATCGGCCCCCGGCTGGTGGTCGACACCGCCATCGCGATCGACCCGCTCCCGGCGCTCCTGCGTTACCTCACCTGATCCCGACCCGACTGGCTGTCCCGATCCCGGTCTGGGTACCTGGCTGTCCCGGTCCGGGGCACCTGGCGTGCGGCTGGTGGGGCTGGCGGCCGATTTCGGGGAAGGCCGTCCGCCTTGCGCCGGGCGAGGTCAGCCGGCCTGACCGGGGGAGCGGGCCGGGGTGGCGGCGACGAACGCGGACCACTGGCGGGCGGGGAAGAACAGCACCGGGCCGGAGGGGTCCTTGCTGTCCCGCACCGCCATCCGGTCGGGCAGGACGGCGCACTCGACGCAGTCGCCGTTGTTGGTGCTGCGGCTGCTGGTGAACCAGCGGGCGGTGGTGGGGTCGGGGGTGCGCACGGTGGCCTCCGAGGGGCGTTAGGCCGCGCCGGCCAACTCCCTGATCAACGCGCGCGACTCGGCGGGCGAGAGGGCGACCTGGCGCAGGTTGTCTGCCACCATGCTATAGGTGCGGACACCGTCCGGGTCCTGCACGTACACCGCCCCGTCCAGCACCTCGGTGTAGGCGATCGGGCGCACGTTGGCGAAGTCCAGCAGGACGAATTTGCCGATCGCACCGGCGGCGTGCGGGCCGTCCTCGGGGCGGAGCACCTGCACGGTGACGTTCGGCAGCTCGGACATGGTGGCCAGGTGGGCGAGCTGGGCCCGCCGGGTCTCGTCGCCGTTGACCCGTAGCCGCAGCGCCGCCTCGCCGATCACCGCGTGCAGGGTGAGCGGGTCGTCGTCGGTGAGCCGCCGGGCCCGGGTCTGCCGGAAGGACACGAAACGTTCGGCGTGGTCGGGGCGGACGAATCCGGTGCCCAGGGTCAGCGCCTGGGCGTACTCCTCGGTCTGGAGCAGGCCGGGGATGACCATCGACTCGAACACGAACGCCCCGTCGGCCAGCCCTTCCAGCCCGACGTACGTCTTGAACCAGTCAGGCATCACCGCGGCCCAGGGTGCCCACCAGGTCCTGGCGTCGGAGCGGCCGGCCAGCGTGGTCAGCCGGTCGATCGCCGGCTGGTCGGCCCCGCAGGCGCGGAGCACGGCCGCGATGTCCTCGGGAAACTGCTGGTAACGGCCGGTCTCCATGTGGCCGAGCTTCGGCTTGCCGATGCCGGTGCGGGCCGACAGCTCGGTCAGCGTCATCGGTGCCTCGCGGCGATACCGACCCAGCTCGGCACCGATCAGCCAGCGCAGCGCCGAAGGATCTGTCCGCCTGCCCATGTATCGCCTCCACCACTGTGTACCGACGAGAACATCATGCCGTCGAGTCTTCCAAAGAGCAAGGATGGGGGCTATACGTATAGCAACGACTCTTGGAGGTGGTCATGCCCGACCCCGCGCCGCTCGGCACGCCCGAGGAGTTCCACCTGATGCTCGTCGACCTGGCGAACGAGTTCGCCCCACGCCGGTTCGCGCTCTGCGAGGAGTACGGCGACCGCCTCGACGGCGGGGTCTTCGCCTGGGGCGTGGCGTTCCCGGACAGCGCGCTGCTGCGCCACGACGGGAGAACGTCGACCGGGCACTTCGCCGACGCCGAGAGCGCGTTGCGGCTCTTCACCCGCACCGGTCGCCGCCTCCGCCTGATCTGGATCGACGGAGCGGGGCGGGGCGGGGTGGGTCAGTGGGTGCGGCGTACCTCGTAGCCCGGGCCGTCGGGGATGGCGGTGACGAACTGCTGGGCGCGCATCCGGCACCAGGCGGGGATGTCCACGGCGGCGGCCGGGTCGTCGGCGAGGACCCGCAGCACCGCGCCGACGGGCAGCTCAGGCAGCCGGCGGGCCAGCGCGATCACCGGTAGCGGGCAGCGCTGCCCCCGACAGTCCAGCACCTCGACCGGCCCCGCCCCGTCGCCGCCCGGTCCGGCCTCGCCGCCGCCCGGCCCGGTCGGGAGGCCGTCCGCGCCGGTCGGGAGGCTGTCCGCGCCGGTCGGGGGGCTGTCCGCGCTGGTCGGGGGGCTGTCCGGGCTGGGCGGGGTGGTCACAGGCCCACCACGCCGGCGTCGGCGCGCAGGTCGGCGACGATCCCGGGCAGTTCGGCGAGGAACCGCTCGACGTCCGCCGTGGTGGTCTCCCGGTGCAGCGAGACCCGGACGTTGCCGTGCGACAGCACCCCCATCGCCTCCAGCACGTGCGACGGGCGCAGCGTCGAGGAGGTGCAGGAGGAGCCGGAGGAGACGGCGAAGCCGCGCCGGTCCAACGCGTGCAGCAGCACCTCGCCGTCGACGTACAGGCAGGAGAAGGTGACCAGGTGGGGGAGCCGGTCGACGGGGTCGCCGACGACCTCCACGTCCGGCACCTCGGCGGCGACCCGGGCCCGGATCAGGTCCACCAGCGGGGTCAGCCGGGCCGCCTCGGCCGCCGCGTCGGCCGCCGCCGCGCGCAGGCTCGCCGCCGCCGCCACCACCGCCGGCAGGTTCACCACCCCGGGGGTACGTCCGAACTCCCGCTCGTCGGCCGGCCACGGCGACTCCCAGCGGGTGCCCTTGCGGACCACGAGCAGCCCGACGCCGGGTGGGCCGCCCCACTTGTGCGCGCTGGCGGTCAGCACCGACCACCCGTCCGGCACCGGCACCCGGCCGACGAGCTGGGCCGCGTCGACGTGCAGCGGCACCCCGACGGTGGCGCAGGCGTCGGCCGCCCCGGTGACCGGCTGCACGGTGCCCACCTCGTGACTGGCCCCGATCAGCGTCGCCAGCGCCACCCCGGGGGAGCGCACCGCCGCCGCCCAGGCGGTCAGGTCGAGCCGGCCGAGCCGGTCCACCGCTACGGAGGTCGCGGTGCCACCGGCCGCCACGTGCCGCTGCGCGGCGTGCAGCACCGCCGAGTGTTCGATCGCCGAGTGCACAAGCGTGTCGCCGGTGCGCTGCCGACCGGCCAGGCCGCCGAGCACGGCGGAGTGCGCGGCGTGCGTACCGCTGGGGGTGAAGGAGACCTCGTCGGGGCGGACGCCGAGGGTGCCGGCGGTGGCCTCGCGGGCGGCGTCGAGGAGTTGGGCGGCCCGACGGGCCCGGCTGTAGAGGCGGGCGGGGTCGGCCCAGCCGTCGTCGAGGGCCGCCAGCAACGCCTGCCGGGCGACCGGGTGCAGCGGCGCGGCAGTGGCCGCGTCCAGGTAGACCGGGTGGGCACTCACGGCTGACGACGCTATCGCGTCGGGATGGCCACGATCCCCCCGATGGGGTCGGACAGCGACCCCAAGACGGTCGAGCCCGCCATGGTCGAGTAATCTGCGACCGTCGGTGACGCCTTTGCCGTCGGTGCTGATGGAAAGCCCCACCGCGGCGCGCTAGGGAGGCAGGACCAGGTGGTCGCAAGGAGTTCGGAGGTACGGCCGTCGGCCGTACGGCACAGCGCTTCCCCCGGAGCCGGTGAGCGTCGGCGGCGTGGTGCTGGCCGGCTCGCCGGGCTCGGTCTCGGCGGAGCTGCGCTGCTGGTTCTGCTCACCGGGTGTGACGTCGGCCGCTCGGTCGACGGCTTCGGCTGGCCGCAGGGCGGCATCACCCCCGAATCGCACCGGATGTACGACCTGTGGATCGCCTCCTGCATCGCCGCCCTGGCGGTCGGTGTCTTCGTCTGGGGCCTGATCTTCTGGTGTGTGGTGCGTTACCGCAAGCGCGGCAACGAGCTGCCGGTGCAGACCCGCTACAACCTGCCGATGGAGTTCCTCTACACCATCGCGCCGATCCTGATCGTCTCGGTGCTCTTCTACTACACGGCCGTGGTCCAGACCGACGTGGTGCGGACGACCAAGAACCCCGACGTCACCGTCGAGGTCGTCGCCTTCAAGTGGAACTGGCAGTTCAACTACCGCGACGGCCAGGGCACCGAGGCCAACACCGTGGCGTCGGTGCTGGGCACCAGCGAGGTCATCCCGGTGCTGGTGCTGCCGACCAACCGGTCCATCCGGTTCGAGGAGACCAGCCGCGACGTCATCCACTCCTTCTGGGTGCCGGAGCTGCTGTTCAAGCGCGACGTGATGCCCGGCAAGATCCGTAACGTGTTCGAGGTCTCCAAGCTGGAGTCCGAGGGGGCGTACGTGGGCCGCTGCGCCGAGCTGTGCGGCAGCTACCACGCCTTCATGAACTTCGAGCTGCGGGTGGTCTCCCCGGAGGCGTACGACCAGTTCCTGGCGGCCAAGCGGGACGGCAAGTCGACGCAGGAGGCTCTCACCGCCATCGGCCAGGACCCGTACGCGAAGACCACCCAGCCGTTCGACACCCGGCGGACCAAGGACAACTTCAACCCGGACGGCGCGTCCGCGGGCGCGGGAAACTGAGGTATCCGGCATGAAGACCGAGTGGCGCATCTTCCTCATCATCGCCGGGTTCCTCCTCGGCGCGACGATCCTCTACGGCGCCTGGACGTACGGCGACTCCGGTGGCCAGGTCGAGTGGGTCGGCACGGTGGCCCTGCTGCTGTCCTTCCTGCTCTGCGCGATGTGCGGCGGCTTCTTCTGGTTCGTCTCCCGCCGTATCGACCTGCGCCCGGAGGACCGGCCGGACGGCGAGATCGCCGACGGCGCGGGCGAGATCGGCTTCTTCAGCCCCGGCAGCTACTGGCCGTTCGGCCTCGCGCTGGCCGCCGCGGTCGCCGGCCTGGGCCTGGTGTTCTGGCAGTTCTGGCTGCTGGGCCTCGGTCTGGTGCTGGTCATCGTCACCGCCTGTGGCCTGCTCTTCGAGTACTACTCCGGCACCCGCCGCACCGCCGAGCACTGACCCACCGGCCTGCTCGCGGCGAGCCCCGTTCGCCGCGTCAGCGCCCGGAGAACCACCCGACGGGCCCGCCCCCCCCACCCGGGGAGGCGGGCCTGTCGTCGTTGGGCGGGTGATCGACTCCAGGGGGCCGAAGTCGCGGTGTCCCCGGCGGGCTGATGCCGCTGTTTCGGCTCGGCCTGGGTGGATCAGGCAGGCTGAGTGGATCAGGCCGGCTCGGGCCAGACGGGTCCCTGGTCGGTCCAGGTGACACCCCTGTTGCGGCAGAGGCAGAAGGGGTGACCGACCGGGTCGGTGTAGACCCGCCATCCGTAGCCTTCGGGGCCGAGGAAATCCTGCGCCAGGGTCGCGCCGAGGGCCAGGACGCGGGCCTGCTCGGCCTCGATGTCATCGACCTCGAAGTCGAGGTGGAACTGTTTGGGGTGCTCGCCGTCGGGCCACTGCGGGGCGCGGTAATCCGTCACCCTGATGAAGGCCAGCTCGATCTCGCCGAACCGGATGCCGGCCCAGTCCCCGTCACTGCCCTCCCTGACCGGGCGACCCGCCGTCACCGCGGCGTAGAAGGCCGCCAGCCTCATGGTGTCCGGGCAGTCGATGATGAAATCCGTGAGTCGGAGCATCCGGTGATCCTGCCACGCAACTGAGCAGGCCGGATCTCCCGACAGGACCAGGGAGCCGGCGGTGCCCGGCAGGGGTCAGGCCGCGTGACGACCGGCAGGGGTCAGGCCGCGTGACGACCGGCTGACGGGCGGCGGCGACGGTCGGCCAGGCGGGTGGGCTGGAAGGCGAAGGTGGCGATCAGCACCGCCGTGCCGCAGCCGGTGCAGGCCAGCTCGGGGCAGTCGGCACCGTGGCCGTCGGCGCACGGCGGCACCTCGAACGGCTGAACGCCCTCGCAGGTGTCGCAGTAGAGCTCGCGGTCCGACACGGGCGTCTCCTCTCGTTCCGGAACCCGCCGATGGACATCGCCGCCATCACCGGAAACGGAAAATTACTCCCATGTAGTTTCCCACGCCCCTCCGACACTTCCCCGCCAGCCCCGCCCGGCACACCGCTCGGCCCGGGGGAGCGGGCCGCGCTGAACGGCGGGTCAGAGCGGGCCGCGCTGAACGGCGGGTCAGAGGGAACGGGCGACGTCGACCCAGCGGTCCAGGACGGCCGCCGCCGCCCCCGAGTCGACGGACTCGGCGGCCCGGGCCATGCCGGCGCGTACCGCCTCGGTGAGGTCACCGTCCAGCGGGGTCTGGGTGGCCAGCGCGACGGCCGCGTTGACCAGGACGGCGTCGCGTACCGGACCGGTCTCGCCGGCGAGCAGCCGGCGGGCCACGGCGGCGTTGTGCGCGGCGTCACCGCCCCGTAGGTCGGCCAGGGTGGCCCGGGGCACCCCGAGGTCGGCCGCGTCCAACACGGCCTCCCGGACGGCGCCCTGCTGGGCCACCCAGACCCGGGTCGGCGCGGCGGTGGTGAACTCGTCCAGGCCGTCCTCGCCGCGCATCACGATCACCGAGTCGCCCCGACCGGCGAAGACCTCGGCCATCACGGAGGCCATCCGGGCGTCGAAGCAGCCGACCGCGCCTGCGTGCGGCCGGGCCGGGTTGGTCAGCGGGCCGAGGAAGTTGAACGCGGTCGGCACGCCGATCTCCCGGCGGACCGGGCCGGCGTGCCGGTACCCGGGGTGGAACCGGGGCGCGAAGCAGAAGCCGATGCCGGCCTCGGTCACGCACCTGGCCACCTGCTCGGGGCCCAGATCCAGCGGTAGGCCGAAGAACTCCAGCAGGTCGGCGGTGCCGCACAGGGACGAGGCGGCCCGGTTGCCGTGCTTGACCACCGGGACGCCGGCACCGGCCACCACCAGTGCGGTCATGGTCGAGATGTTGACCGTGTGGGCGAGGTCACCCCCGGTGCCCACCACGTCGACCGAGGTGCGCCGCAGCTCCTCCGGCAGGGTCACCGGCACCGAGTTGTCGAGCATCGCCTCGACCAGACCGGCCAGTTCGGCAGGGGTCTCACCCTTGGCGCGCAGCGCGACCGCGAAGCCGGCGATCTGCGCCGGGCCGGCGGCACCGGCCATGATCTCGTTCATCGCCCAGGCGGTGTCGGCGGTGGACAGCTCGTCGCCGCGCAGCAGCGCGTTGAGCAGGTGCGGCCAGGTCCGTTCGCCCATGGTGGGCCT
Source organism: Micromonospora sp. NPDC049257 (assembly GCF_040678915.1). Lineage (NCBI taxonomy): Bacteria > Bacillati > Actinomycetota > Actinomycetes > Micromonosporales > Micromonosporaceae > Micromonospora > Micromonospora sp. NPDC049257. The sequence continues at coordinate 326,808 of NZ_JBFAQU010000002.1, read as the reverse complement.
CCCGAGCGGGCGTGGGATGCGGGTGGAGGGGCGCGCCCGTCACCCCGGGCGCCAGGGACGCCGCCGAGTGCGTCCGACTCAGGCGGCGGCGTGCGTACGCAGCAGCTCGGCGACCGTGGTGCCGGTGGTCACCGGGTCGAGCGGGTGCATCAGCACGCCGTCGACCTGCGCGTACGAGGCGAGCCATCGGTCGGCGGCGCGGGCGATGACCACGCAGGTGGGCGGGGCGTCTTCCCGGTCGTCCTTGATCTGGCGGGCGATGCCGATGCCGCCGCCGGGGCTGGCCTCGCCGTCGAGCAGCATCAGGTCGATCTCGTAGTCGTCGACCAGCCGGACGCAGCCGAAGTAGTCGGACGCCTCGACGAACTCGATCGTGATCCCGGGGGCGGGACGGGTGCCGACGGCCAGCCGCATCCGGTCCCGGACCTGCGCGTCGTCGCTGTAGAGCAGGACGGTGCAGAGACGCTCGCTCATGCCGACACTCCGCTTCGCTCCGTGCCGTGATGAGGCACCGTCGCACTGAGCCTGACTCGCTCGCTGCGCTCACTCATGGGCTGTACTCCTCGTTGCTGCCGTTGATCGTACCGGGCGGTGTGGCGTACCCGACATCCCGCCTGCCGGCCCCGGGTCGACCGGGTGTCGCGGCAGCTCAGGACGGGGTTCCGGGGGCCGCGGCCGGGGTGGCGGCGGCCTCGGCGGCGCGGTCGCGGGCCTCCTGCCGGTCCAGCTCGCGGTCCACCCGGCGGGCCTCCCGCTCGGACTGCTTCACCCACTGCACCACCAGCACCGCGAGCATCGTCACGCTGACGAACTCCCCGCCGGCCCACAGGACGCCGCCGGCGACCACCTGGTCGTTCCACGGGTCGGACCAGGCCAGGTTGAGCGACGGGTACCAGTCGCCGCCGAACAGCGTGGTGCTCTGCATGATGGTGAGCCCGAGCACGGTGTGGAACGGCACCGACAGCAGCATCAGCAGCGCCCGCGCCGGGTACGGCCAGCGGCCGGGCAACGGGTCCAGCCCGAGCAGCGGCCAGAAGAACACGCAGCCGGTCATGATGAAGTGCGCGTGCACCAGCTCGTGCGCCCAGGCGTGTTCGAGGGTGTAGCGGTACAGGTCGGTGAAGTAGAGCGCGAACGGGTTGACCACGAAGATGGTGAACGCCACCAGCGGGAAGCTGTAGATCCGGGCGATCCGGCTGTGCACCACCGCCAGCAGCCGTTTGCGCGGGCCGACCGGCAGGGTGCGCAGCGCCAGGGTGATCGGTGCGCCCAGGGCCAGGAAGATCGGGGAGACCATCGACAGCACCATGTGCTGCACCATGTGCACCGAGAGCAGGGCGGTGTCGTAGGCGTGCAGGCCGCTGACCGTGACCGCGGCGATGCCGCCCAGGCCCGGCCCGAGGAAGCAGACGGTACGGACCACCGGCCAGTGGTCGCCGCGCAGCCGGAGCCGGTGGACCCCGTAGAGGTAGAGGCCGGCGGCGAGGACCAGGCCCAGGGCGAGCCAGCTGTCCAGCCGGGTCTCGGTGAAGACCCGGGTGATGTCGAACGGCGGCGGTACCTCGACGCCGCCCGCCGCGAGGCCGGTGGACGGGGCCGTCGAGGTGGCGGCGAAGATCGAATCGACGTGCAGCACGCTTTTCAGGCTAGGCCAGGCGAACCGGACCGCCACGATCGGGCCATCCCTCACCCGGGTTTGGCCCCCCGCTGATGGCCCGCCCCGGTCAAGGGCAATAATGACCGCGTGACTGCGGCCCCAGCCATTGACAAGAGCCGGATCCACTCTCTGACGCGGCCCAACATGGTCAGCGTCGGGACGATCGTGTGGCTCTCCAGCGAACTCATGTTCTTCGCGGCGCTGTTCGCGATGTACTTCTCGATCCGTGCGGCGGCGCCGGAGCAGTGGGAGAAGCACACCGAGGTACTCAACATCCCCTATGCGACCACCTTCACGGTGATCCTGGTGCTGTCCTCGGTGACCTGCCAGCTCGGTGTCTTCGCGGCCGAGAAGGGCGACGTCCACGCCCTGCGGCGCTGGTTCACGCTCACCTTCGTGATGGGTCTGATCTTCGTGCTCGGCCAGGCGAACGAGTACCTGACCCTGGTGCACGAGGGCGTGAAGATCAACGAAGACGGGTACGGGTCGATGTTCTACCTGACCACCGGCTTCCACGGCCTGCACGTGACCGGCGGTCTCATCGCCTTCATCATCTTCATGATCCGCACGACCATGGGCCGGTTCACCCCGGCCCAGGCCACGTCGGCGATCGTCGTGTCGTACTACTGGCACTTCGTCGACGTCGTGTGGATCGGGCTCTACGCCATGATCTACTGGCTTCAGTGATCTTGGCGTGTCACGTTCCGCGCCGCTGCTCCGTCCCCTGAGACAAGGTCCAACCGGTTAAGGACACAGGTCATGACTTCTGACAACGACCGCCGACGCGGTCTGCTCGCGCGCCTGCGCGGGCGGCCCGCGGCGCGCAGCAGGGGCCGCCGCCGGCTGGGCGCGGCGTTCCGGCTGATCGCCGCGTTGACGCTGGCCGGCGGCGCCTACACCGTCTTCGCCCCCGGCGTGCAGGCGCAGGAAAACCCGCCGCTGACCGGTGCCGCAGCCGAGGGTCGGGCGCTGTTCGACGTGAGCTGCGTGACCTGCCACGGCCGCAACGCCCAGGGCGTCGAGGGTCGTGGCCCGAGCCTGATCGGTGTCGGCTCCGCCTCGGTGGAGTTCCAGGTCAGCAGCGGTCGGATGCCGATGGCCCGGCAGGAGGCGCAGGCCATGCGCAAGCCGCCGGTCTTCACCGACGAGCAGGTCCGCCAGCTCGGCCAGTACATCCAGGAGCTCGGCGGCGGCCCGCAGGTCCCGCAGGGCAACCTCCGCGAGGGCGCCAACCTCGCCACCGGCGGCGAGCTGTTCCGGATCAACTGCTCGCAGTGCCACGCCTTCGGCGGCGGCGGCGGCGCGCTCTCCTCGGGCAAGTACGCCCCGAGCCTCGCACCGGCCAGCGACGCGCAGATCTACGCCGCGATGCTCAGCGGCCCGCAGAACATGCCGGTGTTCGGCGACAACCAGATCACCCCGGAGCAGAAGGCGGACATCATCGCCTACATCCAGGAGTCCCTGAAGGCCGACCAGGACCAGGGTGGCTTCAACCTCGGCCGGTACGGCCCGTCCACCGAGGGTCTGGCGATCTTCCTGGTGGGCATCGTCGCGCTGGTCTTCGCGAGCCTGTGGATTGCGGGCAAGTCGTGACCGAGCGGATCGTCAACAGCATTGCCGTGGTGCCGTGCGCCGGCACCGCCCGTAGCGAGGTGACGGCATGAGCACCCAGACCGAGCAGCACGCCCCGCAGGGTCGGGAGCCGCTCGACGTCCACGACCCCCGGCTCTCCCGGTTCGACATCGTCACCGAGGGCGCCCGCCGGGACGACATCGAGATCGTCCACTACGAGGAGCAGGTCGTCCCGGGTAGCAAGGCCGAGCGCCGGCTGACCCGTACGGTCGCGGCGATGTTCCTGCTCACCGGCCTGGCCGCCACCGCGTTCCTGGTCGTCTACATCTGGTGGCCCTGGGAGTACGAGCCGGGTCGCGGCGGTGACAAGTGGTACACCCCGCTGCTCGGCCTCACCCTGGGTGTCGCCCTGCTCGGCATCGGCTTCGGCATCCTCACCTGGGGCAAGAAGCTGCTGCCCAAGGAGGTCTCGATCCAGGACCGGCACGACGGTCCCGGGTCGGCGGAGGACCGGAAGATCACCGGCGAGACGATGCTCTACCTCGCCGACGAGATGGGGGTACGGCGTCGTCCGCTGCTCGGTGTCTCGCTGGTCGCCGGCCTGCTGCCGGTCGGTGCGGTCGCGGCGGCCCCGCTGGTCGGTGGCCTGATCTCCAACCCGCACAAGAACAACCAGATGTTCACCACCGGGTTCGCGCCGGCCGACGGCAAGAAGATCCGGCTGGTCCGCGAGGACGGCCGGCCGATCCGGCCCGCCGACGTCAGCACCGGTGGTCAGCTGACCGTCTTCCCCGGCATCGAGCACGGCGTGAGCAACAAGCACGCCGACTCGCCGACGCTGCTGATCCACCTGCGGGAGTCCGACGCGGAGAAGTCCCGGCAGGCCAACTCGCGGGTCGGTCACGGTGACTACATGTGGGGCAACTACGCGGCGTACTCCAAGATCTGCACGCACGCCGGCTGCCCGGCGAGCCTGTACGAGCAGCAGACCAACCGGCTGCTCTGCCCGTGTCACCAGAGCCAGTTCCTGATCACCGACAACGCCCGTCCGGTCTTCGGCCCGGCGAGCCGGCGGCTGCCCCAGCTGCCGATCGAGGTGGACGAGGAAGGCTTCTTCGTGGCGAAGTCCGACTACACCGAAACCGTCGGCCCCGACTTCTGGGAGCGGCCATGAAGCGCCGAAAGTTTGACGTAGCAGCGGTGCCGGGCAAGGCCGCCGGGGGAGTGGACGACCGCTTCCAGGTCGCCACCCCGTTGCGCAAGCTGCTCAACAAGGTCTTCCCGGACCACTGGTCGTTCCTGCTCGGCGAGATCGCGCTCTTCTCGTTCGTCGTGCTGCTGCTGACCGGCGTCTTCCTGACCTTCTTCTACGAGCCGGCGATGACCGAGGTGGTCTACAACGGCAGTTACGCCCCGCTGCGGGGCACCCCGATGTCCGCCGCGTACGCCTCCAGCCTGGACATCTCGTTCGATGTCCGGGGTGGCCTGATCATGCGGCAGATGCACCACTGGTCCGCGCTGCTGTTCATGGCCGCGATCGTGGTGCACATGATGCGGGTCTTCTTCACCGGCGCGTTCCGCAAGCCGCGGGAGACCAACTGGATCATCGGGTCGCTGCTGTTCTGGGTCGGCTTCCTCGCCGGTTTCTCCGGCTACTCGCTGCCGGACGACGGCCTGTCCGGCACCGGCCTGCGGATCGCCTCCGGCATCATGCTGTCGATCCCGGTGATCGGCTCCTGGGTCACCTCGTCGATCTTCGGCGGCGAGTTCCCCGGTGAGATCATCATCAGCCGGTTCTTCATCGCCCACGTGCTGCTCATCCCGGGTCTGCTGGTCGCGTTGATCAGCGCCCACCTGGGCCTGGTGTTCAAGCAGAAGCACACCCAGTGGCCCGGCCCCGGCCGGACCAACGACAACGTGGTCGGCGAGCGGATGTTCCCCCGCTACGCGCTCAAGCAGGGCGGCTTCTTCATGGTCGTCTTCGGCGTGATCGCGCTGATGGGCGGCCTGTTCCAGATCAACCCGATCTGGTACTTCGGCCCGTACGAGGCGTGGGTGGTCTCGGCCGCCAGCCAGCCCGACTGGTACGTCATGTTCCTCGACGGCTCGACCCGACTGATGCCGGCCTGGGAGATCAACATCCCGATCGGCAACGGGTACGTCATCCCGCCGCTGTTCTGGCCGACGGTCGTCCTGCCCGGCATCCTGGTCGGCCTCTCCACGCTCTATCCGTTCGTGGAGGCCCGGCAGCTCAAGGACTACCGGCACCACAACCTGCTCCAGCGGCCCCGGGACGTCCCGGCCCGGACCGCGGTGGGCGCGATGGCCGTCGCCTTCTACATCGTGCTGACCCTCTCCGGCGCGAACGACGTGATCGCCGACAAGTTCCACATCAGCCTGAACGCGATGACCTGGGCGGGCCGGATCGGCCTGCTGATCGTCCCGCCGGTGGCGTACTACGTCACCTACCGGATCTGCCTCGGGCTCCAGCAGCACGACCGGGAGGTGCTGGCCCACGGCGTGGAGACCGGCATCATCCGCCGCCTGCCCGACGGCCGGTTCGAGGAGGTCCACCAGCCGCTCAGCGCCGGTGACGGCCACGGGCACGGGCACGGCGAGTTGGACTACGTCGGCTGGGTGGTGCCGAAGAAGATGAACCGGCTCGGGGCGCTCGGCCCGGCGATCCGGGGCTTCTTCTACCCGATCGAGAAGCCGGTCGAGGCACCGGTCTCGCCGGGGCACCCGCCGGTGGAACCCCGCCCGGAGCGGGAGGAGATCGGCAGCGGAGATTCCCGCCGCTGACCTGCCCGTACCACTCGACCGAGGCGCCCGCCGGAGGATTCCGGCGGGCGCCTCGTCCGTATCCCCGGCCCGCCTCGTCCGTATCCGCTCCGGTGCGGTGGGGGCGTGCGGTGCGGCGTCCGTTTTCCGGCCGGCGGGCCGGCGCGGCCGGACCCCAACGGGTGGAAAGCCAGGATTAACCCTCGCCAGTCGGGTATCCGTGCGGTCCACCGAAAACGGGGAGGAAACATGTTGGGTATCAAACGCCTGGGACTGCTGGCCACGCTGGCGGTGGTCGGCCTGGCACCCGCGGCTGCCGCGCAGGCCGCCGCGCAACCGTCGGCGCAGGACACCCAGTACCTGCAGGCGGTGCACCAGGTCAACCTGGCGGAGATCGTCACCGGGAACCTGGCCCAGAAGAAGGGGCAGAACGAGCAGGTCAAGCAGTTGGGGCAGCAGTTCGTCACGGATCACACCCAGCTCGACCAGACGGTGCAGAGCACCGCGCAGCAGCTGAACGTGACCCTGCCGAACGCGCCGACAGCCGATCAGCAGAAGGTGATCGACAAGCTCAACGGCCTCAAGGGCGCCGCGTTCGACAAGGCCTGGGTGACCGCTGAGCTGGCCGGTCACGTGCAGGCCATCCAGGCCACCCAGACCGAGATCTCGCAGGGCTCCGAGCAGTCGGTGGTCCAGTTGGCGCAGGACGCCCTGCCGGTGTTGCAGGCGCACTACGACGCGCTGGTGGCCCTGGCCCAGGAGTTGGGCATCCCGGTCCCGCAGACCAGCGCCAGCGGCACCGCGAGCCCGGGTGGCAGCGGTACGCCGGCACCGGGTGGCACGACCGGGTCCCCGACCCCGGGCGGCGGCACGGAGTCGCCGGAACCGGGCGGCACCACCGAGACGCCCGTTCCGGGCAACAGCTGACCTCTCGTACCACCTGATGGTGGCCGGTCCCCAGGGGCCGGCCACCGTCGCCTGTCCGGGCGTCGGTCAGTCGGCGCTGGCCAGGCCGATCGCGAACGCCTCCTCCAGGTCGTGCTGGGAGTACGCGCGGAAGGCGATGTGCGACTCGGTGTTGAGCACCCCCGGCACCTTGGAGATGCTGCCGGCGATGACCTGGGCGATCTGCTCGAACTCCCGGACCCGGACGATGGCGATCAGGTCGACGTGTCCGGCCACCGAGTAGACCTCGCTGACACCGGGCAGGTTGGCCAGGTTCTCGGCCACCTCGGGGATCGAGTCGGTGGCGCAGTCGATCAGGACGATCGCGGTGATCACTGGACGATTCTCCGTTCGTCGTGCCCGGCGCGACGCCGGCCTGGTGTCGTCGACCATGCTAGTGCCGCCCTCGCCGCCCGCGGGCGGCCCTCCGGTGGACCCGGCTGCCGGTCAGAGCAGCATGGTGCGCGGGTCGGCGGCCATGGCGCGCAGCCAGGCGGCCGCCTCCGCCGCCCCGGGGCAGCGGGCGGTGTCCAGCGCGGCGGCCAGGGCGTACATCTCGGGCGGCGGGATGAGCAGGCTCTCCCTGCTGCGCAGCCCCAGCTTGACGGTGCCGGAGTCGGCGGTGACGGTGAGCACCGGGGTCCGGGTGACCGCGCCGGTGGCGACCAGCGAACCGTCACTGGAGACGCCGGTCTGCGCGACGGCCGCCGCGTGCAGCGACACCGACCGGGCGGCCCGCAGGTCGACGCTCTTCGTGGTGAGCCCGACCACGGTGAGCCGGCTGCCCTCCAACCAGGCGCCGCTGCGCACGATGCTGGTCACCAGCAGGCCGATGAGGAGCAGGACCAGCCCGGCCGACACCAGCGCGGCGATCGCCGGCACCGCCGCGCTGCCCGAGGTGTCGTTGCCGCCGGCCGCGTTGATGCCGGTGCCGATGAAGGCGCCGACACAACCGCAACCGACAGTCAGGATGACACCCAGCACCAGCAACGAGACGACCCGACCGGTACGGCTCGACCGGTAGCCGACCGACAGGGGGATCCGAGGCATGGAGGGCTGCATGCTGGTGATTCTGACACCGGTGATCAACGTCCGCCTGGTGGGGCGGCGACGGTGAGCCCGTCGTCGGCCCGGATCGCGTCGCGGAGCCGTTCGTCCGGGCCGACCGTCGCGCCGGGCCAGACCACCACGCGCTCCACGTCGCCGCGTACCACCGCGCAAGCGCCGACCACCGCGTGCCGGACCCGACCGGTCACGATGGCGTCCGGGGCGACCAGGGCGCCGTCGCCGGCGGCGTGCAGGTTGGCCGCCAGGTAGTCGGCGGGCGTGCCGGTGTCGAAGAACGTGCCCGGGTACGGCACCACGGTCAGCTCGCCGGCCGCCTCCGCCGGCCGCCACACCGCGCGGACCAGGTCACCGAAGCTGGCCGGCAGCTCGCGCACCCGGTGCCAGGGCAGCAGGGAGAAGCCGGTGAAGACGTGCCCGTCGAAGGTGCCGGGCGCGCGCGGGTCGGGCGCCGGCCGACCCAGCAGCCGTACGGAGTGGAAGTCCCACCCGGCCAGCAGCGCCGCGATGTCGGGGCCGGGGGCGGCCCCCGGATCGGCCAGGTAGGCGTCGGCGTTGCCGACCAGCACCCCCCGACCGGCGATCCAGTCCCGCAGGTTGCCCAGGCCACCGGCGGTGCCCAACGGGTCACCCGGCTCCACCGACAGGTGCGCCCGGTCGCTGACGTGCGCCACCACCTGGTCGGCCAGGTAACAGGCGTTCACCGCCACCCGCCGGGGCCCGGTCAGGCCCAGCCCGGCGAGCCGGTGCAGGGCCCGGTCCAGCAGCGGCACGTTGCCGACCGGGCAGAGCGCCTTGGGCACCCGGGCGGTGAGCGGGCGCAGCCGGGTGCCCTCACCGGCGGCGAGCACCACCGCGCACAGGCCGTCCGGGGCGGTCACGTCGTCGGCTGGCCGGCCTGCGGCCCGATGCCGTAGTGGCCGAGCAGGTTGGCGGTGGCCCGGCTCAGCCGGGGCAGGTCGTCCAGCGGGTGCCAGGCGGCCTCGAAGACCTCCGCGCCGTCGACGGCCAGGGTGGTGGTGGCGGCGGGCACCTCCGCCTCGAAGACCATGTCCACCCAACCCCGGGTGTGCACCACGGCGTTCGGCACGGCCGGGCGGAGCTGCTCCGGGGCGAGCCGGACCCCGGACTCCTCGTGCAGTTCGCGGGCCGCGCCGACGACCGGGGTCTCACCGCGTTGGAGCAGGCCGGCGGGCAGCGTCCAACTGTGCCCGGGGGGTTGGCGCAGCAGCAGCAGGCGGCCGGCGCCGTCGGCCTCGCTGTCCCGGACCAGGGTCACCGCGCCGACGACGTACTTCGGCCCGGCGAGCCGGACCAGGCGACGCCGCACCGAGACCGGCAGCCGGTAGAAGACCTTGTACGCCACGGCCCGGCCGGTGGCGCGGGAACGGAGGATCATCGCTCCAGGCTAGGCCGTCGGCGTGCTGCCGTGGGGTGCGGGGCGACCGGTCACCCGGCCAGGGACTCACTGTCGATGGTCGACCAGGTCGATGAGCTGACGGACCACGGTGTCCGGTTCGACCGCCCGGTCGAAGACCGCGACCAACAGGGTCTCCAGGTCGGGGTAGCCGAGCTCCTCCGACAGCCGCAGCAACGGCAGGTCGCTGGCCAGCCCCCGGTTGTGCGTACGCAGCGCCAGGCCGATGGTGGCCCGGCCGAGGCGGACCTTGTCGGCGATGGAGATGCCCGGCTCGACGTGCTCGGTGAACCAGCGGCTGATCTGCATCTGCGCGTGCGGCGACTTGACGAAGTCGAGCCACTCGCGGCGGGGGCCCCGGGGGGCGACGTCCGCCTCGAAGCCGCTCGCGACGCTGCTCTCCGAGTAGATCTCCACCACGTCGCCCTCGTCCAGTTCGGACGCCAGTGGGGCGAGCCGGCCGTTGATCCGCGCGGCGAGGCAGTGGTCGCCCCGCTCGGTGCCCAGCTCGTAGGCCAGGTCGATCGGGGTGGCCCCGGCCGGGAGCACCACCTGCCGGCCGTCGGCGACCACCTGGATCTGCGCCTCGGCCAGGTCGCACCGCAGCGACTGGAGGAACTGGGCCGGGTCGGGGGCCTCCTGCTCCCAGTCGAGCACCCGGCGCAGCCAGGAGAGCTGGTCGGTGTTGCTGGCCCCGGTGGCGGCGCGGGGGAAGCGGAAGTCGGCGGCCACGCCGTACTCGGCGCAACGGTGCATCTCCCGGGTGCGGATCAGCACCTCGACGGTGCGGTTCTGCGGGCCGCAGACGCTGGTGTGCAGGGAGCGGTAGAGGTTGTTCTTGGGGGAGGCGATGAAGTCCTTGAACCGGCCGGAGACCGGCCGCCAGCGGCCGTGCACCGCGCCGAGGGCGGCGTAACAGTCGGTGGCCGGGCCGTCGACCACGATCACGATCCGGGGCAGGTCGTACGGCTGGGCGTGCCCGCCGGCCACGGTGTCCTTCCAGATCGAGTAGAGGTGCCGGGGGCGAACGCTCACCTCGGCGTCCACCCGGCTGCGGCGCAGCGCCACCTTGGCCTGGGCCACCACGTCGTCGAGGTAGGCGTCCCAGCCGGGCCGGTCGTGCACGTGCCGGGCCAGCCGGGCGTGCTCGTCGGGCTCCAGGTGCAGCAGCACCACGTCGTCCAGGTCACGCTTGAGGGTCTGGATGCCGAGCCGGTCGCAGAGCGGGACCAGGACCTCCTGGGTCTTGCGGGCGATCCGCTCCCGGGAGGCGGCCGAGCGGACCCCGAGGGTACGCATGTTGTGCAGCCGGTCGGCCAGCTTGATGATCAGCACCCGGACGTCCTTGCCGGCCGCGATGATCATCTTGCGGATCGTCTCCGCCTCGGCGGCCTTGCCGTAGAACGCCTTGTCGAACTTGGTCACCCCGTCGACCAGGTGCGCCACCTCGTGGCCGAAGTCCTCGCTGAGCGCCTGGAGGGTGTAGCGGGTGTCCTCCACCGTGTCGTGCAGCAGCGCCGCGACCAGGGTGGTGGTGTCCATCCCGAGGTCGGCACAGATCTGGGCGACCGCCAGCGGGTGGGTGATGTAGGGCTCGCCGCTCTTGCGGAACTGACCGCGGTGCATGTTCTCGGCGATCGTGTACGCCCGGCGCAGCACCGAGGCGTCCGCGCTGGAGTGGATGCCGCGGTGGGTACGGACGAGCTGGGTCACCGGGTCGGCGTCGTTGGCCGGCCAACTCAACAGGGACCGGAGCCGCCGGGCCAGGGGCAACTCACCCGGCTGGGCCGGGAGCGCACCCCCCAGGGCGGCGCCGTGTCCGGCGTCGACGTCCACGTGGGACACCTCCTCACCCCGGCTCCACGGTCACCGTCACCGGCAACCGGAAGCAGGCCCACGAAACGGGCAGGACTGCACTCCCTTAACAGACTAAGCGAGGCGAGGTCGTCCGATCGGTCACTTGCTCATGGGCGTTCGGTCGAGAGTTGGTGGGACCCGCCGCCCTCAGCCTTGACCAGCAGGTCACGGAACCGCCCCGCGCCGGCCACCGGGGACGACCAAACGGACGTCATCTCCACCAGCCGGGTCTCCGGTCGCTCCAACCAGGACAGGATCCGCTCGGTCTCCTCGGCGGTGGCCCGGGGCACCGGCCCGTGCCCACCCGGTTCCACCGTCTCGGCGGTGGCCCGGATCGCGGTGATCGTCGGTCGCGGATGGACACCCGGCGGGGAAACCCCGGCACCGGCGAGCCGCCCGTACCGGACCAGCGCCAGCTCCCAGCCACCCCCGGCGGCGGGTCGGGCGGCGGCCACCTCGGCGATCCGGGTCAACGCGGCCAGCCGCTGCATCCGGACGGCGGCCCGCAGCACCGCCGCCAACCGGGACCGCACCACCGCCGCCTCCTCGTAGCGCTGCGCCGTCGACAGCGCCTCGATCCGGGCCAGCAGGGCGTCCACCACCACCTGCGGGTCACTGGTGGTGGCGGCGCGGAACGGCGCGACGGCGCGGTCGTCGTACTCCTGCGGGGTGATCCGGTGCTCGCAGGGTGCCGGGCAGCGGCCCAGCTCGGCCAGCGCGCAGGCCGGTGTGATCGTGCGCAGTGAGAGCCGGTGGGTGCACTGGCGCAGCGGCACCGCGTCGTGGAACCCGGCGGCGGCCAGCTCGGCGGCCCGGGTGGAGCGGAACGGACCCAGGTAGGCGGTGTCACCGGGGGCCAGGCCGCGCACCACCGACAACCGGGGGTACGGCCCGCCGGTGAGCTTGAGCCACACCATCCGTTCCGGATACTTCGACCGCCGGTTGTACGGCGGCGCGTGCGCGGCGATCAGGCGCAGCTCGCGCACCTCCGCCTCCAGCGGGTGGGCGCACTCGACCGCCTCCACCCGCTCGGCGGCGGCCAGCATCTCCGACATCCGGGCCCGCTTCTCGGCGGCGGTGAAGTAGCTGCGCACCCGGGTGGCGATGTCCCCGGAGGTGCCGACGTAGAGCGGCCGGTCGTCGGCGGCCCGGAAGATGTAGACCCCGGGCGCCTTGGGTAGCCCGTCGGCGAGGTGCCGCTTGCGCCGCTGGGTGGGGGTGACCGCGCGGGCGAACTCGATCGCGTCGCCGACCGTGTCGACCCGGTGCCCGCCGAGCCGGGCGATCAGCCCGTGCAGTACGTCCACCGTCGCCTTGGCGTCGTCGAGCGCCCGGTGGGTGGGCTGGGTGGCGGTGCGGAAGTAGGCGGCCAGGGTGCCCAGCTTGCGGTTGGGCACCTCGTCGCGGCTGAGCACCCGGCGGGCCAGGGCCGCCGTGTCCAGCACCCGGGGGTTGGGCCAGCGGTAGCCGTGCTTCGCGCAGGCGGCCTTGAGGAAGCCCACGTCGTACGGCGCGTTGTGGGCCACCAGCACCGCGTCGGCGACGAACTCCAGGAAGCTCGGCAGGACCTCCTCGATCGGCGGGGCGGGGACCAGCATGGCCTGGGTGATGCCGGTCAGCACGGTGATGAACGGCGGGATCGGCACCCCCGGGTTGACCAGGGTGGCGAGCACCCCCAGCTCCTCGCCGCCCCGCACCTTGACCGCGCCGATCTCGGTGATGCCCCCGCCGTCGGGTGAGCCGCCGGTGGTCTCCAGGTCGACCACCACGAACGTCGTCGCGTACAGCGGCAGGGCCGGATCGACGCCGCCGGCCGACTGGTCCAGACCGGCCAGGGTCTGCTGGACGTACTCCCCAGGTGCCACGGGCGGCAGGCTAACCGTTCGGTGCGACACTCGCGTCACCGCAGCCCCAGGGGCCCCGGCCGGCATAGGATGAGAGATCGGCTCACTCAACCGGCGGTGGGCCCGGTCGCGGTGGGAGACTTGCCCCATGCCCCTCACCGAGCCGCACGACGACCGCCTCCCGGAGGAGGGGTCGTCCGCCGCCGTGCCCGAGGCCGGCGGGGACCTGGGTGCGGGGGCACCCGAGCCCGGACCCACCCTGCCCGAGCCGGAGTCCGCGCCCGGCCTGCCCGAGCCGGAGCCAGCCCTGCCCACGCCCGACGAATCCGACGACGGTGAGCCCGGGGCCGGGCTGCCGGAGCCGGAGCCCGTCCTGCCCGAGCCGGTCCGGCAGCGGATCGTGGCCCTCACCGCCGCCGTCCTGCCCGGTCTGCCCGCCGACGAGGTGCCGGTGCCGCTGCGCCGGGTGGCGAAGTTCGCCCCGAACCGCCGGGCCCGGCTCGGTGGCTCGGTGATCGCCGCCCAGCTCACCGCCGACCCGCTGTTCCGGCAGCGGGTCACCGCCCGGGTGCTGACCGACGCCGGTGACCTCGGCGCGGCCGTCGTCGAGGGCACCGCGCCGGCCGCCGCCGACCCGGTCGAGGTGGCCGCCCTGGCCTACCTGGTCCGTCCCCGGGGTTGGCGGGAGCTGATCGACACCAGCGGCGCGGTGGTCCGCGCCGAGGCGGACAGTGCCGTCGTCGCCGAGCTGGTCCGGGAGGCCGAGCAGCGGGCCACCCGCGCCGAGCACGACCGGGCGGTGGCCCGGGTGGAGGCGGACAAGCTCCGCGACGAGCTGGCCCGGGTCCGCGAGGAGCTGGGCCAGCTCCGGGAGGAAAGCCGCCAGCTCCAGCGCAGCCTGCGGGAGACCCAGGCCCGGGAACGCCGGGCCAACGAGCTGCTCGCCACCGAACGTGGCCGGGCCACCCGGGCCGCCGCCGACACCGACGCCGAACTGCGCCGCGCGCGGGCCCGGCTGGCCGAGGCCGAGGCGGCGGCGGGGGTGGCCAAAGCCAGCGCCAAGGAAGCCCGCTCGGTCGACGACGCCCGGCTGTGGCTGCTGCTGGAGACGATCGGTCAGGCCGCCGTGGGGCTACGCCGGGAGCTGGCCCTGGACCCGGTGGACAAGCTCCCCGCCGACTTCGTGGCCGACGCCTTCACCGACGCCCCGGTCACCACCCAGGGCGGGCCGGCCGCCCGCGCCCGGGACACCGACGACCCGGCCCGACTGGACCAACTCCTCGCCCTGCCCCGCGCCCACCTGGTCGTCGACGGCTACAACGTCACCAAGCGCGGATTCGGCGAGATGTCCCTGGAACAGCAGCGCAAACGGCTGATCACCGGGCTGGGCGGGATCGCCGCGCAGACCGGTGACGAGGTGACCGTGGTCTTCGACGGGGCGGAACGGATGCACGGGCTGCCGCCCACCCCGCGCGGGGTGCGGGTGCTCTTCTCCCGCAAGGGCGAGACCGCCGACGAGCTGATCCGCCGGCTGGTCCGGGCCGAACCGCCCGGCCGTCCGGTGGTGGTGGTCTCCTCCGACCGGGAGGTCGCCGACGGGGTACGCCGGCACGGGGCGTACCCGCTGGGCGCGGACTCGCTGCTGCGCCGGCTCGCCCGCTCCTGAGCCGGTGCAGCAGGGCACCCACATCGTCGGTGGTGGTCGCGCGTCAGCGGTGCGTCTTCGTGCGGCGTGGTGGTTCGGGCAGGTGGAGGCGGTCTACGGGTACCCCGGCGAGGGGTAGCTGGCGGCGGGCGTCGTCGAGAAGCGCTGGTGGGCCGCAGACGTACACCTGGTGGTGGGGTCGGTGGTGGCGCAGGGCGAGGGTGAGCGCGTCGCCCTGCTCGGCCGGCGCGGCGTGCGGGTCGTGGGAGAAGGCGGGCACGATGGTCAGCCAGTCGTGGGCCTGCTGGAGTGTGTCGAGGGTGATCGCGTCGTACAGGTCGGCGAAGGTGCGGGTGGCGGCGATCAGGGTGACCCGGCGGCCGTCGGGGGCGGCGGCGACCTGTTCGACCAGGGCGCGCAGTGGGGCCAGGCCGGTGCCGCCCGCGACCAGCAGCAGGTCACCGTCGCGCAGGTGCAGGCCGGTGTCGCGAGGTGGGCCGAGGTGCAGCAGGTCGCCGGGGCGTACCTCGTTGACGAGGCTGGCCGAGACGGCGCCGGCGGGCACCGCGCGGACATGTAGCTCGATGGTGCCGTCGGGGCGTGGGGCGTTGGCGGGGGAGTACCAGCGCCACCGGCCGGGGTGGTGTGGGGTGTGCACGGGGACGGCCTGGCCGGGGCGGTACGGCAGCCGCGACCAGGGGCGGACGGTCAGGATGGCGGTGCCGGGGCAGGGCCGGTCGTGATCGATCACCCGGGCCGGCACGCTGTCGCCGGCCCACCCCGCCGGCTCGGCGGTGTCGGCCCGCGTCACCTGCGGCAGCGCGGCGGACCGCTCCGGCGGCGGGTGGTGGGCGGCGCTCATCGGGCCACCGCCCGGCGCACCTGGGCGATCCGTTCGTCGGGCAGGTCCGCCGCCCAGCACACTCCGACCAGGTAGTCACCGATGCGCCGGTGCTGCTCCTCGGACAGGCCGAGCCCACCCCAGCCGTCCGCCGGCTCCCCGGCGAGCGCGACGGTCACGCCCGCCGTCAGGTGCCCGGCAAGCCGGACCCGATCCACCCCGATGAGGTACGGCGACAGCTCCGCGTCCGCCGTCACCAGCCGCAACCAGCGGCGGACGATCTCGGCCGGTGTCATGCCGCAGGCGTCCCGCCCCGGCTTGTCGTCGCCGGGTGGCCGGTCCCCGTCGGGGATGTCTGCCCTGGTGGTCATCGTGTCTGCGCCCCTGTGCGTCGCGGAAGGTGGACGGACGCCGGGGCGGGCGGGGACGAGGTCGTGTCGTTCGGGTCGACACCACCCCGGAGCCCGGCACCCGCCCCGGGCCATGCATCCCAGCGTCGAGGGGCGCCGGGCCAGCAACCACAGCACCCAAGGAGCCGAATTGACGCATCAATGTGGCATCTGCGTACCCGCGACATCGACGGATGGTTACTACAGTGACGGCAGGCGAAGGGAGTTCGTGGGGTGGCTCTGAAGCGACATCGGCTCTGCCAACGGCGTAGGGCGCTTGGCCTCAGTCAGGAGCGGTTGGCCGAGTTGCTGGGCGTGGAGCGGTCCACCGTGGTCCGTTGGGAGAGCGCTGAGACGGACCCGCAGCCTTGGCATCGAAGTCGGATCGCTGCGGCAATGCGGGTTACGCTCGAACAGCTCGACGAGATGCTCGTCGACGTCTCGGTAGCGCCCCCGCGAGGTCAGATCATGGGTAACGGAAGCCCGGCTCCATCCCCCGAAACGGCCCGAACGGAACTCCTGACCGGCCTACGGGCGTTTCTCGGCAACTACGTTCCGGTACACCAGACAGAGCAGGTGCGTGCCGTCGCCGAGGTACGGCGGGACGTCGGCAGAGTCCACCATCTTTACCAGCGCGCAAGCTACAGCTCGGCGGCTCGGCTCCTGCCGGAGCTGCTCGGCCAGGCCACCGAGCTGGCGATTCACGCGCCCGGGGGTGATCGCGCCCAGGCGCTCCGATTGCTCGCGGCTGCCTACCTCGCTGCCTCGAAGCTTGCCGTCAAGGTCGGAGATGGCCATGCTGCCCTGCTGGCCGCCGATCGCGCCTCCACCGCTGCCGGCCTCGGGGGTGATCGTCCATTGGCAGCAGTCGCCGCCTATCAGGCAGCGTGCGCACTTCTTCGTCTGCCCGGACGGACGGGTGATGCGGAGCAGGTTGTGCAGACCACCGTTGACAATCTCTGCACCCAACAGAAGAACGTCAGTCCGGACCTCCTTTCCGCGCATGGCGCGCTGCTCCTCCTGGCCGCCGTGATGGCTGCCGGCCGCCGGGACACGAAGGCGGCCGGGTGCCATCTCAGCGAGGCGGCAGAGCTTGCGACGCAACTCGGGTCAGACGGCAACCGTCTCTGGACCGGGTTCGGGCCGACGAATGTCACCATTCACGCAGTCTCGGCTGCGGTCCGCGCAGAATTGCCGGAGCGGGCTGTGGAAATCGGAACCCGACTGGAGACCTCCCGCCTTCCTGTGGTGCTGGTCGGCCGGCGAGCCCAGGTGCATGTCGACCTTGCTGCCGCTGCCACGATGGGCACGGCAGACAGGTCGGCCGCGACACTCCACCTCCTCGAAGCAGAACGGGTCGCCCCCGAGACCGTTCACACCAACTTCCAGGCGCGCATGCTGTTGGTCGACCTGCTGTCGAAGGAGCGGAAAGCTGCGACACCAGGGCTTCGACCGCTGGCGGAACGGGCGGGAGTGCTGGTGTGAGTGACAAGCCAGTCTTGGCCCTCATCGTCGCTGCGGCACCACCCGCCCTGCGGATCGCTGAACTCATCGACCTACTGATCAGTGGCGGGTGGACGGTGTGTGTCACCGCCACGCCCACCGCCGCAACCTGGATCGACCGGGAGGCCCTGGCGCGACAGACCGGGTACCCAGTCCGGGTCGAGTGGCGGCAGCCCGGTGACCCGGAGCCTCACCCGGCGGCCGACGTGGTCGTGGTCGCGCCAGCCACTTTCAATCTGATGAACAAGTGGGCACTCGGGCTCAACGACAATGTTGCCCTTGGCATCCTCAATCAGGCGCTCGGTGCAGGGCTGCCGATCTATGCCTTTCCGAATGTCAAACCCGAACTTGCCGCTCATCCGGCCTACGCTGCGAGCCTCCAAAAACTCGCGGATGCTGGCACGCACATCACGGCTCTCACTCAAGATGCAACCTGGTCGTCCTCTGCCACCCACATCAAGAAGCCAGGCGACGCCACTTTGTCCTAGAGCGAGGTACCTGCCGCCTGGCGGCGGCAGGGTGTCGCGCGAGCACTGCATGACTATCTCGTCGGAACCCGGCCCGGGGACGGAGAGTCCCGCGGCGCGGCCCGGCAGGCGTGGAAGGGCCGGCACCCTTCGGGCCTCCGGTATCAGGGCCGCAGATTCACTTTCACCGACCAAGGAACCGCATGACTATGCCGTCGGGGTGGGCGCCGCCGCCGAGAACTAGTCCCGACACTGGCTTTCTTTCCACCGGCTCGGCCCTGGTTGATCACCGGTTGTCCGATTGTGTCGTACCCGATGGCTAGTGTCCGACCTGACCGACGGTGCTCGGGTGGTGACGATGGTCCTCCGCCCGACGCCGCACTGCGTCAGGAGGCACGATGCTCATCGACTGCGACGGTTGCCGGGTCCGGGGCGCGGGCTGCGCCGGCTGCCTGGTGACGGCCCTGCTCGACACCGACTCGCCGGCCGCCGGCCTGGGTGCCGCCGAGCACCGGGCGATCGAGGTGCTCACCCGCTCCGGCTTCGAGGTGGAGGTGCTGGCCCACGAGACCCGCCGGGCCCGGTCCACCCGCCGCCGGGTCGCCTGACCGCCGCCGCCCCGCCGGA
Organism: Micromonospora sp. NPDC049257; assembly: GCF_040678915.1. Lineage (NCBI taxonomy): Bacteria > Bacillati > Actinomycetota > Actinomycetes > Micromonosporales > Micromonosporaceae > Micromonospora > Micromonospora sp. NPDC049257. The sequence goes on along the minus strand of NZ_JBFAQU010000002.1, from coordinate 308,198 downwards.
GCAGGCCCGCCGGGCCAGCGATGTCCGTGGCTGACGGTTGCTCCGCGCGGGCCGGGTGGGGCCGGGGCACACACCGCGCCGGGGCCGCCCCGGTGGGCCATAGGATGGGCGCTCACGGCGGGAGGAGCGGCGGCATGACACGGGTACGACGCCACACCCGCAGGCCCGTCCACGGGGTGCCGAGGTGACCCCGCGCGGCTGGGCGGTGCTCACCCTGGCGGCGCTGGCGCTGGCCCTGCTCGTCGTCGCGGCCCTGCTGGTCCCGTGGAGCCGACCCCCGGCCCCCCGGTCCGATCAGCTCGCCGCGTTGCGTGACCTGCCCGCCGATCAGGTGGCCCGGGGGCGGGCGCTGCAGGCGGCCCTGCGCCCCGGCCGCTACACCGGGCTGGCCGTCGGGCTTGTCGCGGCGCTGCTGCTCGGGCTGACCCCGCTCGGTGCCCGGCTGGTCGAGTTGGCCGGGCGGCCCTTCGGTGACCACTGGATCGCCCGCGCCGTGCTCGGTGGGATCGCCGTGGTGCTCGTCGCCGACCTGCTCACCCTGCCCTTCGCCGCCTGGCGGCAGTCGGTGCTGACCCGCTACGGGCTGAGCACCCAGGGCTGGGGCGGCTGGACGGTCGACCTGCTCAAGTCGTACGCCCTCAGCGCGGTGCTCGCCGCGACCGTGCTGCTCGGCTTCTACACCGTCACCCGGCTGGCCCCGCGCTGGTGGTGGGCGTTCGGGGCGGCCGGCGCGGCCGGGCTGGTGGTGCTGCTCTCCTTCGTGCTGCCGGTGCTGGTGGAGCCGGTGTTCAACCGGTTCACCCCGATGGAGCAGGGGCCGCTGCGCACCGAGCTGACCGCGCTGGCCGCCCGCGACGGCGTACCCGTGCGGGACGTGCTGGTCGCCGACGCCTCCCGGCGGACCACGGCGGTCAACGCGTACGTGTCCGGGCTGGGGCCGACCCGGCGGGTGGTGGTCTACGACACCCTGCTGCGCGAGGCCACCCCGGCCGAGGTGACCAGCGTCGTCGCGCACGAGCTGGGCCACGCCAAGGACCGGGACGTGTGGACCGGCACGGTGACCGGCGCGCTCGGTGCCGCCGCCGCGGTGGTCGCGCTCTACCTGCTCGGCTCCTGGACGCCACTGCTGCGCCGGGCCGGCGTCGACTCGATCGCCGAGCCCCGGGCATTCGCGCTGCTGATCGCCCTGGTGACGGTCGTCGGGCTGGTCGCCGGCCCGGTGCAGGCGCTGATGTCGCGTCGGGTCGAGGCGCGGGCCGACGCGCACGCCCTGGCGCTCACCGGTGACCCGGCCACCTTCGAGGCGATGCAACGCCGGCTCGCCGGGGTCAACCGGGCCGACCCGGACCCGCCCCGCTGGGAGTACCTCTGGGCGGCGTCGCATCCGTCGACGGTGGAGCGGATGGCCGCCGCCCGTGCCTACGCCCGGGAGGTCGGTCGATGAGCCGTATCCTGCTGATCACCAACGACTTCCCGCCCCGACCCGGCGGCATCCAGTCGTTCGTGCACCACTTGGCGGTCCGTCAGCCGCCCGGGTCGGTGGTGGTCTACGCCTCCAGTTGGCGCGACACCGCCGAGTTCGACGCCGCGCAACCCTTCCCGGTGATCCGGGACGCCACCCGGGTGCTGCTGCCCACCCCACGGGTCGCCCGCCGGGCCGCCGGGCTGGCCCGCGAGCACGGCTGCGACACCGTCTGGTTCGGTGCCGCCGCCCCGCTGGGCCTGCTCGCCGGAGGGCTGCGGCGACGCGCCGGCATCCGTCGGGCGGTCGCGTTGACCCACGGCCACGAGGCCGGCTGGGCGACCCTGCCCGGGGCCCGCGCCGCGCTGCGCCGGATCGGCCGGCACACCGACGTGGTCACCTACCTCGGCGACTACACCCGGGTACGCCTGGAGCGCGCCCTGCACGGCGTCACCGAGCTGCACCGGCTCGCCCCCGGGGTCGACGTGGACACCTACCACCCGGCGGTGGACGGCGCACCGGTGCGGGCCCGGCTCGGGCTGACCGACCGGCCGGTGGTGGTCTGCGTCTCCCGGCTGGTCGCCCGCAAGGGCCAGGACACGCTGATCCGGGCCCTGCCGGCGATCCGCCGCCGGGTGCCCGACGCGGCGCTGCTGGTGGTCGGGGGCGGGCCCTACCGGGCGACGCTGGAGAAGCTGGCCCGGTCCACCGGTGTCGAACGGGACGTGGTGTTCACCGGCTCGGTGCCGTGGGAGGCGCTACCCGCCCACTACGCCGCCGGTGACGTCTACGCGATGCCCTGCCGCACCCGCAACCGGGGCCTGGACGTCGAGGGGCTGGGCATCGTCTACCTGGAGGCGTCGGCGACCGGGCTGCCGGTGGTGGCCGGTGACTCCGGCGGCGCACCGGACGCGGTCCGCGAGGGCGAGACCGGATACGTGGTCCCGGGCCGCGACGTCGCCCAACTCGCCGACCGGGTGGCCACCCTGCTCGCCGACCGGGACCTGGCCCGCCAGCTCGGCGCGGCCGGCCGGGCCTGGGTGGAGAAGGAGTGGCGCTGGGAGACCCAGGCCCGACGACTCACCGACCTGCTCACCGGCACCACCGCATCCGGCTGAGCCGGCACTGACCGCCCACCGGTGTGGCCCGGCCGGCGTCGCCGCAGCGGCAGGTGCCGGGCCGGTAACCCGGCCGACCGGTCAGCGGATCTGTTCGAGGATGCGGGCTGCGGGTGCGGGCCGGCCGAAGTGCCAGCCCTGGCCGGCGTCGCAGCCGATGGCGCGCAGCAGGTCGGCCTGGTCGGCGGTCTCCACCCCCTCGGCGGTGACGGTCAGGTCCAACGCGTGGGCCAACGACACCAGCGAGGCCAGGATCCGTTCGTCGGTACGGCTCGCCGGGTCGACCTGCGGGGCACGCAGCCCGGTCACGAACTCGCCGGCCATCTTCAGCTCGGTCACCGGCAGGTCCCGCAGGTAGGCCAGGTTGCTGTAACCGGTGCCGAAGTCGTCGATGGCGATCCGCACGCCCAGGTCGTTGAGCGCCCGCAGGGCCCGGACCGGGTCCTCCGCGCCGGCGCTCATCATCGTGCTCTCGGTGATCTCCAGCTGGAGCCGTTGCGGTGGCAGGCCGGTCTGGGCCAGCAGCCCGCGTACCTCCTGCACCAGGTCGGGGCGGTTCACCTGCCGGACGGCGAGGTTGACGCTGACGAACGGCGCCGGCCCACCGTCGGCACCCCAGCTCTCCGCCTCCCGGCACGCCTCGGCGAGCACCCAGCCGCCGAGCCGGACGATCAGCCCGGTCTCCTCGGCCAGCCCGATGAAGCTGTCCGGGCGCAGCACCCCCAGCTCGGGGTGCCGCCAGCGGACCAGCGCCTCCACCCCGAGCAGGGTGCCGTCGCGCAGCGACGTCAGCGGCTGGTAGTCCAGGAAGAACTCACCCCGGTCCAGGGCGGCGGGGATCGCCGCCGACAGGGCGTACCGGGCCAGCTCGGTGCGGTGCCGGGCCGGGTCGAACAGCGCCCACCGGGCACCGCCGGCCGCCTTGGCCCAGTGCAGGGTGCTGTCGGCGGCCCGCATCAACTCGCCGGGCGTGGTGCCGGCGACCGGTCGTTCCACGATGCCGACGCTGGCCGTGACGCTCAGCTCGTGCCCGTCGACCAGGGCCGGTTCGCTGACCGCCGCCAGCGCCGCCTCGGCCGCCTTGACCACGTCGTCGGTGCCGCCCGTCCGCTCGACCAGGATCACGAACTCGTCGCCGCCCAGCCGGGCCACCAGGTGCTCGCCGAGCGCCCGACGCAGCCGTTGCGCCATCTGCACCAGCAGCGCGTCGCCGAGCTGGTGCCCGAGCGAGTCGTTGACCACCTTGAACCGGTCGAGGTCGAGGAAACAGACCCCGACCCGGTCGGCACCCCGCCCCGGCGCGTTGATGGCGGCGGCGAGCCGTTCGGTGAACAGGGTGCGGTTGGGCAGGTCGGTGAGGGGGTCATGGGTGGCCTGGTGGCGGAACCGGGACTCGCTGTCGCGCAGCGCCCGTTCGGCCTGCGCGCGGGCCACCATCGCGGCCCGCCGGATCGACTCCTGCTCGTCGAGCGTCCGGTCGCGCAGCGCGCGGGCGTACCCGGTGGTGATGGTGGCGAGCAGCCGGGCCAGCCGGTCGGAGATGTCGTCGCCGACGAGGCCGAGGTCACGCAGCAGACGGAGCTGGATGACCTCGACGGTACGCCCCAACCCCTCGGCCGAGGCGATGTGCGCGGCCACCAGTTCGGCACCCACCTGGTGGCCGACACGCGGGTCGAACGGCTCGGCCCGCAGCGCGGCGGCCAACCGGTGGGTGAGCCGTTGCAGCAGCTCCTCGAGTTGGGCCTGGGTCATCGGCAGGTAGCTGGTGCCGGAGACCGCCTTGGCCCAGGCGCGGGCGAAGGTGCCCGGGCAGGACGCCCCAGGGGTCACCGGCTCACCCATCGAGACGCCCGACGCCGCCCAGGAAGCCGGCCCGTTCGGCGTCCTCGGCGCTCTCCGGTGTCTCGGGTCGCCACTGCGGCACCCAGACCACCCCGGGGTCGACGAGCGTGAAACCGTCGAAGAACGCGGTCAGCTCGGCCCGGCTGCGGATGCACAGCGGATTGTCGGTACGCCGGTAGACCCGTTCCGCCTCGACCCGCTCCGCCCTGCGGCGACCGTCCTCGCCGGCCTGGGAGAGGACCAGGTGACTGCCGGGGGCCAGCGCCGCGCGCAACGTCCGCAGGGTTTCCTCCGGATGGTCCGCGTGCGGGATGAAGTGCAGCACCGCCACGACCAGCACCGCCACCGGCTGGGAGAAGTCGATCAGGCGGGTCACCTCCGGGTGCCGCAGGATCGCCTCCGGCCGGCGCAGGTCCTCCCGGACGACGGTGGCGTTGCGGTTGCCGGCGAGGATCTCCTGGCTGTGCGCCACGGCGACCGGATCGACGTCGACGTAGACCACCCGGGCGTCCGGGGCGGCCCGCTGGGCGATCTCGTGCACGTTGCCGACGGTGGGGATGCCGGAGCCGATGTCGAGGAACTGCCGGATGCCGGCGTCGATGAGATGTTGCACCACCCGGCGCAGGAACGCCCGGTTGGCCTGGGCCATCAGCGGCGCGTCGGGGACCGCGTCGACCATCGCCCGGGCGGCGACCCGGTCGGCGGCGAAGTTGTGCGAGCCGCCGAGATAGTAGTCGTACATGCGGGCGACGCTGGGGCGTTCGACGTCGATGTCGTCGGGTGCCCAGTCCGGTCGCTGCATCCCCAACCCCTTTGTCGAGTATCACCACGTGGGTCGTAGCCTGCGCGGTTCACCCGGGTATTGTGCCCGCCCGTTGCCCAGGTGCAAAGACCGCGATCTGTGCGCGATCATCCCCTCACCGGGTGCAATCGAAACCTGTGGATCGCCCGGCAGGCCCGGTCCGACGAGGGATCCGGGCCTGCCGGCCTGCGGGTGGGGACCCGCTCAGAACTTCGGGGCGTCCGGCGCCTCGAGCAGACCCAACCGCAGGGCGGTCATCAACGCCTGCGCCCGGTTGGCCGCACCCAGCTTCTCGTAGAGCTTGGAGATGTGGGTCTTGGCGGTGGACTCGCTGACGAAGAGCTGCTTGGCGATGCCGGCCACGCTCATGCCGTCGGCGAGCAGCCGCAGCACCTGCCCCTCGCGGGGGGAGAGCTGCGGGCCGGACGGGGCCAGCCGGCGCTTCATCGCCTCGGCCAGGTCGGCCGCGGTGAACGCGCTGGGCGAGGAGGCGGCGTGCCGGGCGGCGGCGACCACCTCGTCGGCCGGCGCGGTCTTCGGCACGAACGCGCTCGCCCCGGCCTCCAACGCGCCGAAGAGCTGGTCGTCGCCGGCGTACATGGTGAGCACCACGATGCCCATCGACGCGCTGGACTTGCGCAGCGCCCGGGTGGCCTCCAGGCCGCTGCCGTCGGGAAGCCGCAGATCCATGATCACGACGTCCGGTTGCAGCGCGCCGGCCTGGCGCACGCCCTCCGCCGCCGTGGCGGCCTCGCCGACGACCTCGAACTGACGGTCGCGCTCGAAGGCGTGCCGCAGCCCCTTGCGGATCAGGTCGTGATCGTCGACAAGGAGGACCTTGGTACGGGTGGCCGGTGTCGGGCTTGTGGTCATCCTCGAATTACTCCACTTCTGCTGCTGCGCTGCCACGCACGTTATCGCGCCGGGGCGACGAACCCACCACCACCGCCACGGTCGTACCACTGGGTTGCCGGGGACTGATCTCCAACCGGCCCCGGATACGTTCCGCCCTCTCCGCCATGATCGCAAGGCCGTAGTGACCGTCGGTGCGCTGGTCACCGATGCCGTGACCGTCATCCGACACTTCAATTTGCGCGTACGGGGGGTCCACTTCACAGGTGACCCAGAGATTCGACGCCCCGGCGTGCTTGCGGGCGTTGGTCACCGCCTCCTGCGCGATGCGCAGCAACTCGGCCTCGGTGGCGGCCGGCAGCCGGGCGGTCGACTCGTCCAGCGACAGGTGCACCCGCAGCCCGCCGGCCGAACCCACGGTCCGGGCGTACTCGGCGATCGCCGCCGCCAGGCCGCCGTGCCGGTCCACCTCGCTGCGCAGCTCGAACAGGCTCAACCGCAGCTCGGTGATCACCCGGGTCACCTCGCCGCGCAGGGTGCGCAGCGCCTCGGCGGTCTCCTTCGGGTCCTCGTCGACGTAGGCCAGCGCGTTGTCGATGCCGTAACCGACCATCACCAGCTCCTGCGCCACCCCGTCGTGGATCTCCCGGGCCAGCCGCTGCCGCTCCTCGTTGGTGGCCAGCGACCGCACGTCGTCGAAGAGCAGCGCCGCCTCCAGCCGCAGCGCCGCCGGGCCGGTCAGCGCGGTCACCCGGGACACCACCGGCGGCGGGTACGCGTGTGCCGCGTCCGCCTCCAGCACCACCAGGCCGACCGTGCGGACCCCGGCGACCAGCGGAACGATCAGCGACGAGACGTCCCCGCCGGTGTGCGAGCGGGCCTGCGACCGGGCCGCGGTCTGGGGCTGCTGACTGGCCCAGGCGTCGGCGATCGCCGAGTCGGAGTCCAGCGTCGTCTCCCAGTCGACCCGGTCCACGCCGATCTGGGCGAGCACCACCAGCCGCCCGCCGCCGCTGGCCGACAGCACCGCGCCCCGGTTGACGGGGGCGACGGTCCGCAGCTCCTCCAGCAGGTGCTCGGAGATACCGCCCGGATCGAGGGTGGCCCCGGGCAGCTGCCGGGCGACCGTGCGCAGCTGGGTCAGCAGCCGGGTCGCCTCGGCGTACGGCTGGGGCTTGCCCTCGGCCCGGACCCGCATCACCTGGTGCAGCGTGCCGGCGGCGTAGAGGCCGAGCCCGGCGAGGATCAACCACTGCGCGCAGACCGCCAGGTAGCCCGGCTGGCCCAACTGCCGCCCGCCGTCGACCTCGGTGAAACCACCGGCGACCACCAGGGTGGCGGCGGTGACCCCGAGCAGCACCGCCCCCTCACGGAACTGCCGGCGCAGCGCGGTGACCGTCACCGGCACCGCCAGATAGGGCAGTACGGCCGAGGCGCCCAGCCCGCCGACCGACGAGCCGAGGGTGGAGGAGACGGCGACCTGGCTGGCGGCCAGCCCGATCACCACCGCCTCGGCGAGCCGGCTCAACGGACCGATCAACCGGTGCTCGGGGGCCAGCAGGGCGGGTGCCCCGGCGACCGCCAACAGGGCGATCCACCAGAGCTGGGCGGGATCGCCGGTGGCGATCAGGGTCAGTGTGCCGACCAGCGCGAGCATCACCGCACGCGCGGCGGCGGCGACGGGTCGCGTCTGGGGGCGGACAGCTGTGGAGGCGGACACGTGACGGATCGTAGTCAGCCTTGGTAGATCTCCGCGATCTCGGCCGCGTACGACTTGTGCACGACCTGCCGCTTGACCTTGAGTGAGGGGGTCAGCTCGCCGGTCGCCTCGGTGAAGTCGCGGGGCAGGATGCGGAACACCTTGATCGATTCGGCCTTGGAGACGGCCAGGTTGGCGGTGTCCACCGCCCCCTGGATCTCGGCCCGCAGCCCGTCGTGCGTCACGAGCTGTTCGACCGGGGTGTCCTCGGGCAGTCCGTGCCCGGCCAGCCACTTCGGCAGGGCCTCCTCGTCGACGGTGACCAGGGCGGCGATGAACGGCTGCCGGTCACCGACCACCACGCACTGGCTGACCAGCGGATGCGCCCGGACCTGGTCCTCCAGCACGGCCGGGGCGACGTTCTTGCCGGCGGCCGTCACGATGATCTCCTTCTTGCGGCCGGTGATGCGCAGGAAGCCGTCGTCGTCGAGGTGCCCCAGGTCGCCGGTGCGGAACCAGCCGTCGACGAGCGCCTCGGCGGTGGCCGACTCGTTCTTCCAGTAGCCCTGGAAGATCAGGTCACCGGCGATCAGGATCTCGCCGTCGTCGGCGATCCGGATGGTCACGCCGGGCAGCGGCCGGCCGACGGTGCCGATCTTCGTGCCGGTGGGCAGGTTGGCCGCGGCGGCTGGGGAGGTCTCGGTGAGGCCGTACCCCTCGCAGATGGTCACCCCGATGCCCCGGAAGAAGTGCCCGAGCCGGGCGCCGAGCGGGGCACCGCCGGAGATCGCGTCCCGGCACCGGCCACCGAGGGCGGCCCGCAGCTTCCGGTAGACCAGCCGGTCGAAGACCGCGTGCTGGGCGCGCAGCGCGAACCCGGGACCCCCCGGGGTCTCCTGCGCCTCGCTCCAGGCGATGGCGACCTTCTCCGCCCGGTCGAAGATCGCGCCCTTGCCGTCGGCCTGGGCCTTCTGCCGGGCGCCGTTGTAGACCTTCTCGAAGACCCGTGGCACCGAGAGCACGAACGTCGGCCGGAACTCCTGGAGCTGGGCGACCAGGTCCCGGGTGTCGGCGCAGTGCGCCATCGTGGCCCGGGCCTGCACCACCCCGATCTGGATGAGCCGGGCGAAGGCGTGTGCCAGGGGGAGGAACAACAGGGTCGAGGCCCCCGGCCGGAACAGGTTCGGCAGCACCGGCACCGCATTGGCGATGTCGGCGTACATGTTGCGGTGGGTCAGCACGCAGCCCTTGGGGCGGCCGGTGGTGCCGCTGGTGTAGATGATCGTGGCGACGTCGTCGGCGCGGACCGAGGTGCGGCGGCGCTCGATCTCGGCGGGGTCGACCGACGCTCCGGCGGCGACGATCTCGTCCACCCCACCCAGCTCGATCTGCCAGACGTCGCGCAGCTCGGGCAGCCGGTCGCGGACCCCGGCGACCAGGGTGGCGTGGCTGTTGGTCTCCACCACCACGGCGACCGCGCCGGAGTCGGCGAGGATCCAGGCGGCCTGCTCGGCGCTGGACGTCTCGTAGATCGGGACGGTGACCGCGCCGGCCACCCAGATGGCGTAATCGAGCAGGGTCCACTCGTAGCGGGTGCGGCTCATCAGGGCGACCCGGTCACCGGGGGCCACCCCCGCGCCGGCCAGGCCCCGGGCGACCGCCACGACCTCGTCGCGGAACTGCCGGCAGGTGACGTCGATCCCGGCGCTGCCGTCGGCGGCGGGCCGGACGAACTGCACCGCGTCCGGGGCCGCCTCGGCGTTGTCCCAGACCGGGTCGGTCAGGTTTGCCGCGTCGCCGATGCTGACGATCGGCGGAACGGAGAACTCGCGCACCTGCACTCCCTCGTGCTCGCACTGGCCGGGCCGACCTTGGCCGGCATGGTCGAAACCTACCCGGCCGGCCCCCCGAACGCCCCAGGCAGGTTGCCCGCCCCACCGGCCCGGACCCCGTCGGGGACGGCCCGGGAGCCCGCGGCGGGCCACCCCCGGCCCCGCTGCGGGGTGGCCCGGGACCCGGCTTCGGGGGTGGAGCGGGGCGGCCGGCGGAGGCGGCGGGTAGCCTCCCCCCATGGCGGACTCCTCCACCCAGTCGATCATCATCGGCGCGTCACCGGACCGGGTGGCGGCCGTCATCTGTGACTTCGCGAGTTACCCCCGGTGGACCGAGGCGGTGCGTCGGGCCGAGGTCGTCGAGGAGTACGAGGACGGCTACGCCAGCCAGGTCCGGTTCACCATCGACGCCGGGGTGATGGCCGACGAGTACGTGCTGGCCTACGAGTACGCCGAGGACCTCTCCCGCGTCGAGTGGCACCTGGTGGCACCCTCGAAGATGCAGAAGACCCAGCGTGGCTCGTACGACCTGGTCGGCAACCCGGACGGCACCTGCACGGTGACCTACACGCTTGAGGTCGAGCTGTCGGTGGGCATGCTCGGCATGTTTCGCCGCAAAGCCGAGAAAATGATCATGGATACGGCGTTGAAGCAGCTCAAGCGCCGGGTAGAAGCACCCGGTGCGGCGTAGCGACACAACGGCCGGCGACACGACGGAGGAGCCGACCATGGGCGCAACGGAACCGGGCTCGGCCCGGGAGGAAGCGGAACGGCTGGTCGCCACGCTGCTCGCGACGGCCCGGCTGGCCTCCGCCGGCACCGGGTCGGGGGCGGGACCGTGGGGTCCGCTCGGTGGGATCGTCTCGGGTGTCCTCGGTCACAGTGCCGGCGCGGCCCGGCCGACCGCCGGCACCCACCGGGCGGAGGGTTTCGCCACCGGATCACCCGAGTGCTGCATCTGTCCGATCTGCCGGGCTGTCACCGCCTTGCGCGATCCCAGTCCCGAGTTCGCCGAGCGGCTCGCCACCGGCGCGGGGGACCTGGCCGCCGGAATCGCCAGCATGATGCGTGCGTTCGCCCCGCCCGCAGGCGGGGAAGCATCCCACGGGACGCCCGGTGACGCCAGCGCGACGACAGGTCGGGGCGGCCCTTCCGATTCCGAGGCCGATCATGTGTGGCGCGAGGCCACCCGTACCGGGCATGATTCTGCGTCGGCGCCGGAGCGGGACGTCTGGTCCGCCGCCACCCGGGCGGAGGACGCGGTCGCACCGGCCGTCGCCGCACCGCCCGTCGACGACGCCGGGCCGGCCGCGCCGGCCCAGCAGGTCCGGCCCACGGCCGACGGTCACGTGGTGCCCGCCTCGCGCGCGCCGGCCGGCGCGGACGGGGACGCACCAGGCGACGGGGCCTGACCACCGGACATCCCGGCAGCGTACGGCCTGTTTCGGTCGATGCCGGGCAGCACAGCAGAGGGGAGTGGCCGCGGTGACGCTGACCATCGGAGTCGACGTCGGTGGCACGAAGGTGGCCGGCGGTGTCGTGGACGACACCGGCCGGGTTCTCGTGCAGGCCCGGCGGGACACCCCCGCGGACGACGTCGGCAAGACCCGCGACGTCATCATCGAGCTGGTCACCGAGCTGTCCACCGGCCACCAGGTGGACGCGGTGGGGATCGGCGCGGCCGGCTGGATCGACGCCTCCCGCTCCACCGTCCTCTTCGCCCCCAACCTGGCCTGGCGCGACGAACCGCTGCGCGACTACGTCAGCACCGCCACCGGGCTGCCGGTGATCGTCGAGAACGACGGCAACGTGGCGGCCTGGGCCGAGTTCCGGCACGGCGCGGCCCGCGACGCCGACGACTCCATGGTCATGTTCACCATCGGCACCGGTGTCGGCGGCGGCATCGTGCTCGGCGGTGAGCTGGTCCGTGGCGCCAACGGCATCGCCGCCGAGCTGGGCCACATGCTCACCGTCCCCGACGGCCACCAGTGCGGCTGCGGCCGGCTCGGCTGCATCGAGCAGTACGCCAGCGGCAGCGCCCTGGTCCGGTTCGCCCGGGCCGGCGCCCGACAGGAGCCGCAGCGGGCCACCGCCCTGCTGGAGCTGGCCGGTGGTGAGGCCGAGGCGATCACCGGGCCGATGGTCACCACCGCCGCGCAGGCCGGCGACCCGATCTCGGCCGAGGCGTTCGCCCAGATCGGCCGCTGGCTCGGCACCAGCCTCGCCGACATGGCCCAGATCCTCGACCCGCAGGTGCTGGTGGTCGGCGGCGGCGTGGTGGACGCCGGTGACCTGCTGCTCGGCCCGACCCGGCGGTCCTTCGCCGACGCGCTGGCCCAGCGCAGCCGACTCCCGGTGGCGCAGGTGCGCCCCGCCGAGCTGGGCAACACCGCCGGCGTCATCGGCGCCGCCGACCTGGCCCGCCGCCGGTGACCGCCGCACCGCAGGACCCGGCCGCCACCGGCCCCACCGCCGCCAGCCCTACCGCCGCCAGCCCCACCGCCGACAGGCTCGCCGCCGCCGGGGCCTCCGGGTCGGGTGCCCCCGCCGGGGCCGCCCCGACCGGTGCCGGGCAGGTGCCGCTGCGGGTGGTGTCGTACAACATCCACAGCCAGCGCGACGACACCGCGGCGCTGGCCAGCGTGGTCCGCGAGGCCGCCCCGGACGTGGTGATCGTGCAGGAGGCACCGCGCCGGTTCCGGTGGCGGCAGAAGTCCGCCACCCTCGCCGACTCGTTCGGCCTGGTGGTGGCCGCCGGTGGCCTGCCCTCGCTGGGCAACCTGCTGCTGACCAGCCTGCGGGTCCGGGTGACCGGGACGCACTGCCAACGGTTCCCGCTCACCCCCGGCCGGCACCTGCGCGGCGCGGCGTACGCCCGCTGCCAGGTCGGCGGGGCCCGGTTCCTGCTGGCCGGCTCGCACCTGGCCACCGACCCGGCCGAACGCCCCGGCCAGGCCGCGCTGCTCAAGCGGGAACTGGCCGCGAGCGACCTGCCGGTGGTCTTCGGGGCCGACCTCAACGAGGGCCCGGACGGCCCGGCCTGGGGCACCGTCGCGAGCGGACTCGTCGACGCCGCGGTCGCCGCCGACGCGGCCGACCGGCACACCTACTCGTGCACCAACCCGCGCCGGCGCATCGACGCCCTCTTCGTCGACCCACGCGTCGAGGTCGTCGGCTACGACGTGGTGGACACCCCGACGACCCGCCGGGCCAGCGACCACTTCCCGGTCCTGGTCGACCTGCTGCTGCCCGCCGCCGGCTGACCGGCCGGCAGGCGTCCCCGGCGGGCCGACACCGCCGACCGGGGAGCAGCCGTCGCCGGGTCCGGGCCCCCGCGAGCCGGGCTGGACAACGGGATGCGGGTACGGGGAGGATGCCCGTCGAACCGGCGTACCTGGCCGCATCAAAGGAGATTTCCGGTGCCCTCCTCCACCGAGCACGGCCGGCCCGATCCGGAGACCACGACGCCCGCCCCGAGCCGGGACGGCCGGCCGGTCTCCGACCGGGGCGACACGGTCTGCGTGATCGGGGCCGGGGCCAGCGGCCTCACCGCCGTCAAGAACCTCACCGAACACGGCTTCGGTGTCGACTGCTACGAACGGGAAACCGGCGTCGGCGGTGCCTGGAACTGGCGGCACGACCGCAGCCCGGTGTACGCCAGCACCCACCTCATCTCGTCGCGGCCGTTCACCCAGTTCCCCGACTTCCCCATGCCGGACTCCTGGCCGGACTACCCGCACCACGGTCAGGTGCTGTCCTACTTCGAGCGGTACGCTGACCACTTCGACCTGCGCCGGCACATCTGGTTCGGCACCGAGGTGGTCCGGGTGGAGCCGGTCGACGGTGACCGGTGGGACGTCACCACCCGCAGCACCGGCGGGTACGGCCCCGAACGCACCTCCCGGTACGCCGCCGTGCTGGTCGCCAACGGGCACAACTGGTCACCGAAGCTGCCCCGCTACGAGGGGCTGGAGGAGTTCCGGGGCGAGGTCATGCACGCCTCGTCCTACAAGGACCCCGCCCAGCTGCGCGGCAAGCGGGTGCTGGTGGTCGGGGCCGGAAACACCGGCTGTGACCTGGCCGTCGAGGCCGCCCAGCAGGCGTCCCGCTGCTGGCACTCCACCCGCCGCGGCTACTGGTACGCCCCCAAGTACGTCCTCGGCCGCCCCGCCGACCAGGTCAACGACGCGCTGCTGTCGTGGCGGGTGCCGCTGCGGCTGCGGCAGTGGCTCTACCACCGGACCCTGCGGCTGACCGTCGGCGACCTGACCCGGTTCGGGCTGCCGAAGCCCGACCACCGGGTCTACGAGACGCACCCGATCGCCAACAGCCAACTGGTCTACTACGTCGGCCACGGCGAGATCACCCCGGTCCCGGAGGTGGCCCGGTTCCATCCCGGCGGGGTGAGCCTCACCGACGGCCGGGAGATCGACCCCGAGCTGGTCGTCTTCGCCACCGGTTACCTGCCCCGCTTCGAGTTCCTCGACCCGCAGATCCTCGGCGACGCCGACGGCTCCGGCCGGCCCCGGCTCTGGCTGCACGCCTTCCCGCCGGGCCACCCGACCCTGGCGGTGGCCGGGCTGTTGCAGCCCGACTCGGGCCTGTTCACCCTGGCGCACTGGCAGACGGTGCTCTTCGCCCGATCGCTGCGGTTGCGTCGGGACCGGCCGCAGCGGGCCGCCGCGTTCGCGTCCCGGGTGGCGGCCGGCGCGGGGGAGCGGTACGCCGGGAGGGTCAAGGACAGCAGCCGGCACTGGTTCGAGGTGGGCCACGTCGACTACCTGCGCGCGGTGCAGCGCGCCCTCGACGACTTGGAGGGCAAGTGAGCGGGACGACCGAGGAGCGGGTACGGATCCTGCGGGGCCGGGAGTGGGCGCACCCGGTCCGTCCGGCCCGCCGGGAGGTGCTCAGCGCCGTGCCCGAGCTGGACGAGGGACGCCCGCCGCTGCTGTTCGTCCCGGGGTTCGGGCACGGGGCCTGGGCGTTCGCCGAGCACTGGCTGGAGCACGCCGCGTCGCGCGGTTTTCCCGCGTACGCGGTGAGCCTGCGCGGGCACGGCGGCAGCGAACCTGCGCCGGGGGCGACGCTGCGGGCGTACACCCATGATGTGGTCCAGGCGGCGGCGGAGCTGCCACGGCAGGCGGTGCTGGTGGGGCACGGCGCCGGGGCGTTGGTGGTGTCGCACGCGTTGGCGCGGTATCCGGCCCGGGCCGCGGTGCTGGTCGCGCCGGTGCTCGGCGGCCCGGCCACGGCCCTCGCGGCGCTGCGGGCCAACCCGGTCGGCACGCTGCCCGCCCTGTTCGGCGGGGCGCTGCGGCTGCACCGCCGGCAGCTGTTCGGCCGGGAACTGCCCGACGCGGACGCCCGGCGGCACCTGGCCCGGCTGGGGCGGGCCGACCGGCGGGCCCAGTGGCAGCTGCTCGCCGGCCGACCGGCCGAGCCGGCGGTGGGCCACCCACCCGTGCTGGTGCTGGGCAGCCCGGACGACCGGGTCGTCCCGCCGGCCGCCCTGACCCGGGCGGCCGGCAGGTACGGCGCGGCCCCGCTGCTCTTCCCCGGCATGGGCCACGACCTGATGCTGGACACCCGGTGGCAGGAGCCGCTGGACGCCCTCCTGGACTGGCTGGTCAAGGAGCCGGGCCGCCGCTGACCGTCGCCCCGTCGCCGGCTCGGCGGACACCGGCCACCCCGCCGGGCGGGGTAGCCGGGCCGGCGGCGGGTCAGCCGGTGCTGCTGAGCCGGGTGAGCAGGGAGCCGGTGTCGTCCAGGGCGCTGAGGTAGGAGCGGGCCCAGGCCCGGATGTCGTGCCGGTGCAGGTGGTCGCGCATCGCCCGCATCCGGTCGCCGACGTCGTCCGGCCCGGCCCGCAACGCCGACAACAGCCCCTGCTTGAGCCCCTCCAGGTCGTGCGGATTGACCAGGTACGCCTGGTCCAGCTCGGCCGCCGCTCCGGCGAACTCGCTGAGCAGCAACGCACCCGTGTCGTCGACCCGGGCGGCCACGTACTCCTTGGCGACGAGGTTCATCCCGTCGCGCAGCGGGGTGACCGCCATGACGTCGGCGACCCGGTAGAGCGCCGCCAGCTCGGCCCGGTCGAAGGGCTGGGTGAGGTAGTGGATGGCCGGCTCGCCGACCCGGCCGAACTCGCCGTTGATCCGGCCGACCTCGCGTTCGATCCGTTCGCGCAGGATCTGGTACTGGCCGACACGTTCCCGGCTCGGCATGGCGACCTGCACCAGCACCGTGTCGCGGACCTTGACGTCACCGCTGGCGAGCAGCTCGCTGTAGGCCTTCAGCCGCTGCTCGATGCCCTTGGTGTAGTCCATCCGGTCGAGGCTGAGGATGACCCGCTCCGGGTCGCCCAGGTCGTGCCGCAGGCGGCGGGCCCGCGCGGTGACGTCCGGTCGGCCGGCCAGCGCCGCCATCTCGGCGGTGTCGATCGAGACCGGGTACGCCCCGATCCGCACCACCCGGTCCTGCACGCCGATCCGCCGGTCGGTGGCGGGCAGCCCGAGGACCTTGCTGGCCAGCTGGGCGAAGTTGTGTGCCGCCTGGGCCCGCTGGAAACCGATCAGGTCGGCACCGAGCATCCCACGTAGCAGCTCCGCCCGGCGGGGCAGCTGCATGAACAGCTCCGGCGGTGGGAACGGCACGTGTAGGAAGAAGCCGATCCGCAGGTCGGGCCGTAGCTCGCGGAGCAGGCCGGGGACCAGTTGCAGGTGGTAGTCCTGCACCCAGACCACCGCGCCCGGGTCGGCCACCTCGGCGGTCGCCTCGGCGAACCGCTGGTTGACCCGCTGGTACGCCTCCCACCAGCGGCGGTGGTATTCGGGTTGCTCGACGGCGTCGTGGTAGAGCGGCCAGAGGGTCGCGTTGGCGAAGCCCTCGTAGTGGTCGCGCAGGTCGTCGGCGCTGAGCGGGACGGTCTGCATGTGCACGCCGTCCACGTCGGGCAGCACGGGCGCCGGCCCGGTGCCGCCGGCCCAGCCCACCCAGGTGGCCGGGGTCTGTCGGAGCAGTGGGTGCAGCGCGCTCACCAGCCCACCGGGGCTGCGGCGCCACTCGCAGGCGCCGTCGGGCGCCACGCTGTCGTCGATGGGGAGCCGGTTGGCGACCACCACCAGGGAACTCTGTCGCATCTCGGGCATTCCGATCGGCAGGGGACCGACCACGCGAGCAAGGAACAACCGGGCAGTCGGTGGGCGAAGTGACCTACAGCGGTATTCCTACTGACCGTAAGTTACACCACTGTTACGCCCGGCGTGGGGGCGGCGGTGTCCCGGGATGCGGGCGAAGGTCGACGGCGGGGGCGGTGATGTGCAGGGGGTGGGGACTCAGACGACCGCGCCGTCGTCGGGGTCGTGGTCGTCCTCGTCACCGGGGCGCAGTCGCCAGATCAACGTGACGAACCCGGCGAGGATGCCGGTGAAACCGAGCAGGGTCACCACCGAGGCGTCCACCGGCAGCAACGACGGATTGAGGAACAGGACGAAACCGAGCACGATCCCCAGCACGCCGACCACCGCGTACTTCGAGATCCGGGGCAGCGGCGGGGGTGGCGGCGGGGTGTACCCCTCCTCCGGATCGTCCGGCAGGTCCGCCCCGAAGGTGTCCAGGCCGTCCAGCAGCGACGGCTCGTCCTGGCGGCCCCGGGGGGTCACCGAGATGCCGGAGATGTCAGCCGCGTACGGCAGCCGCCGCACGTCGGTGGCGGTCGGGCCGGTCGGCTCGTCGGCCCGGGTCGTCGATCCACCGGCCCGGGTGGTCGGGTCGGTCGGCTCGTCGTCGACGTCCTCGGCGGCCGGCCAGGGATGACTGCCGGCGGCCGGGGCGGTGTGGAAGGCGGCGACCAGGCGTTCCCACTCGGCGTCGACGTCCGGCTCGGCCCGGGCCGGCTCCGGCGTCGCCTCGTCGGCGAGCTGGGTGAGGTAGTCCCGGGCGGTGGTCAGGTGCGAGCGGTCCACGTAGAGCCGGTCGACCGGCCGGGACGGCACGGTGGTGGTCCGGGTGATCGGGTTCAGGTCGGCGGAGGGCTGGAGGTAGGCGGCGATCCCGCCCGCGGCGAGCACGTCGAGCAGGTGCTCGCCGACGCGCGGATCGACGTCGCCCGCGACGGCGTACTCGCTCGCGTCGAGCCCGTTGTCCCGCCGTCCCCGGCGGGCACCACCCGCTGACACCGGACATCCTCCTCCGCGCACCTCCCGGTGCGGTCGTGTCGGCGCCCCGCACGCCGTGCTCTGAATCGTGACACGTCGGCACCCCGTTCCGGGAGTGCGTTGTGGCGTGCCGCTCGTGGTTCGTCGGCTCCGGGCCGGCCGCCTCCCCGTCGGTCACCGTCGTGGACGATCGTCCGGCCGCCCTGGCCGAGCTGCCCGGACTCTCTGGACCCGGAGTCCGGGCCCGGGTGGAGGCCGCGAACCGTGGCCGTACCGGCTGGTAGTGCAACTGGGCGCCGTTGCGCCGCGCGGGGCGGGACCATCCGCTGCCGGGGGAGGCGCCGTCGACCTGCCCGTCGGCGGTCCGGTGCCCCGCGTCGGCGGCGGATCCGACCACTCTCCACCGGCCCGTTCCGGGGCAGTGTCTGCAAGAACTCACATCCGGCGCGAAACGGAATACTTCACCGGGTATCCCCGTACCGCGAGCGGTCCGAGCAAGTTGATCAAGGTGCCTGGCCCGTCCTGGCCCGGGTCGGCCTGGCCCGGGCGGGTGGTGGGCGGGGTCAGGTCGCGGGGGCCGCAGTGGCGAGCCGGAGCAGACCGGGCACGTCGTTGCGATCGGCGAAGTCGCGTACCCGGTCGATGGTGGCCGCCGCCTGGGCGGGGTCGGCGACGGCCAGCGCCCGCACCGACAGCGCGGTGGTCAGCACGTGGTCCGTGGCGTCGGTCATCCGGGCGTAGCTCTGCGCCGCCGTGCGGAACAGCCGGGCGGACCGCTCGGCGTCCCCGTCGGCCAGCGCCAGGGTGGCGTCGGCGACCTGCCCGGCGGCCTCCGCCCAGGGGGTCATCCGGGGGGACCGGTCGAGCATGTCGTGCACCAGCCGGGCGGCCTGCGGGCCGAGCACCGCGGCGACGTGACCGACCGCCGGCACCCACTCGGCGAACGGGATCATCCGGGTCCGGCCCCAGTCCTCGTCCAACTCCACCAGCAGCCGCATCGCCTCGTCCCGGCGGCCCCGGACCGCCCGGCAGAGCGCGGCGTGCGCCAGCGTCGACTGCAACACCCGGTGGAAACCGCTGCGCCGCGCCGCGACCAGGGCCCGGGACACCAGATCGTGATCGTCCGCCCCGGCGTCGCCCGACCCCGGGCCGGCCGCCTCGGCGTCGGGTGCCTCCGGGTCGGGCGTCCCGGGACCGCTCGGCGTGTGGCGGGTCGGGGCCGACGCCCGGGGCCCCTCGTCGGCCGGGCCGGGCTGGATCGGCACCAGCGGATGAGCCGGCTGGCCGGCCGGCGGACGAGCCGGTGGTTGGGTCGTCGGGTGGGCGGGTGGGTCGTCGGCGCGCAGGGCGCGCATCCACCCCGAGATCGCGACGATGTGCAGGTCCCACTCGGCGGTCGGCAGCCGGGTCGACTCGGTGCCCAGCTCCAGCGCCGCCACCCAGTCGCCGGCGTAGTACGCCCGGGCCCACTTGTCGGCGAAACTGGTCGCGAGGCTGTGCCCGCCACCCGGGTCCAGCGTGCGCTGCTCGTCGACCAGTTCGGCCGACCGGGCCAGGTCACCCTCCTCCTGCGCCGCCCAGGCCAGGTTGTGCACCGCCCGGCGTCGGCTGGCCAACCGGTCCACCCGGCACTGCTCGGCGACCTCGGCCAGCTCCGCGTACGCCTGCTGCTCGCCGGCCATGTACCGGGCCACCGCCAGGGTGATCCGCGCGTTGGCGCGTACCTCGGGCAGCAGCAGCCGCTCGGCCAGCTCGACCGCCGCGCGGGCCGCCACGCAGGCCTGATCGGTCTCGGCGTTGAGCATCCGGACCCGGGCCAGCTCCAGCAGGGCCTCCGCCTTCTCCTCGGACTCCGGCAACTCCGCGTAGATCGCGTTGGCCCGGTCCAGGCAACGCAGCGTCTCGGACCGGTCGGCCCGGCTCCAGGCGGCGGTGGCGAGCCGGGTCCAGGCGCGGGCCGCGCCGGCACGGTCCCCGACGGCGGCCAACCGCTCGGTGAGCCCGGCCAGCACCTCGGTCCCCCCGTCGACGAGGAAGGCGTCCCCGTCCCGGAAGAAGGCCAGCTCGGCGGCGAACAGCTCCAGCCCCGGGTCGGGGTCCCCGCCGACGGCCAGGGCCCGCCCGACCAACGTCGCGGCGTTCTCCAACGCGTGCAGCTCGTACGCCCGGCGGGCGGCCTGGTGCAGCGCCGTCCGGGCCGCCACCGCGTACGGGGTCGGGTCCAGTCCGACCGTCCGGGCGATCTCGTGGGCGGTCCAGCGGTGGTTGGCCAGCACCTCGGCCAGGTCCTGCTGCCCGGCGTCGGTGAGCTGGGCGAGCCAGTCGGCGGTGCGCTGGTGGCGCAGCACCCGTTCCGCCCGGGGCAGCCGCTGGTAGCACACGTCGCGGACCAGGATGTGCCGGAACCGGTACTCCGGCTGACCGGCCATGGTGGAGGCGGGCAGTTCGAAGACCATGTCCCGGCGCTGCAACCGGTCCAGCGCCCGCTCCACCCACTCCACCGTCCGCCCCAGCGCGGTCGCCACCGGCACCGGCCAGAACTGCACCCCCACCACGGCGGCGGCCTGGAGCACCGCCCGGTCCGCCGGGTCGAGCAGGTCGAGCCGGTTGGCGATGACGGCCTGGACGGTGCGTGGCATGTCGCTGGTGCCGGCCGGGGCGAACCGGGCGGCCGGCTCCAGCAGCCCGCCGTCCATCAGCATCCGGGCGTACTCCTGGGCGTAGAGCGGATTGCCGTCGGCGAACTCGATCAGCGGCTCACGGGCCGCCGCCGGCAGCGCGGCCTGCCCGAGCAGCAGCGAGTAGAGGGTGTCGATGTCCGCGTCGTGCATGGGCGGCACCGAGATCGACATCGCCCCGCTGATCGTGCCCGTCCAGGCCGGCTGCCGCTCCCGCAGCTCCGGCCGCGCGGTCGCCACCACCAGCAGCGGTACGCCCCGGGCCGCCGCGCCGAGCTGCTCGACGAAGGTGAGCATCGCCTGGTCGGCCCAGTGCATGTCCTCGAACACCAGCACCGTCGGCCCCTGCCCGGCCAGGGTGAGCAGGAACCGCCGCCAGGCCGCCTCGGTCTCCCCCGAGTTGAGCCGGGTGCCGGCGGCGACCCCGAGCAGCGGCCCCAGGGCGTTGGCCAACCGGGTGGCGTGCGGATCGCCGAGCTGGCCCAGCCGTTGGCGCAGCCGGTCGCGCAGCGGCTCCGGGTCGTCGCCCTCCGGCACCCCCAGCCACCCCTTGACGATGTCCGCCAGGGCAGCGTAGGTGACGTTCTCGCCGAACGGCGGGCACTGCCCGACCAGCCAGGTGACCCGGTGGCCGGGCAGGTTGGCGGCGTGCCGGGACAACTCGCGCAGCAACCGGCTCTTGCCCACCCCGGCCGGCCCGAAGACGGTCACCAGTTGGGAGGTGCGCTCGTTGACGGTGCGGTGCAGGGCACTGACCAGCAGCCCGCGCTCGTGCTCCCGGTCGACCATCGGGGTCAGCTCGGCGGCCTGCGGCCCGCTGCGCGGCCGGGCCCGTACGGCGAGCCAGATCCGGCTCACCGCCGAGCGCCCCCGCAGGGTGACGGCCGGCCGGTCGACGTACTCCAACTCGTGTCGGGTCGCCGCCCAGGTGCTCTCGTCGACGACCACCCCGCCGGTGGGCGCCAGCGCCTGCAACCGGGAGGCGGTGTTCACCACGTCGCCGGTGACGAACGCCTGGCCGCCGTCACGGGTGGCGGACAGGTCCACCAGCGCCTCACCGGTGGCGACACCCACCCGGAAACCCAGCGGCGGGTGCGGGCCGGCGGCCTGCCGGGCCAGGTTGCGTTGCAGCTCCAGACCGGCCCGTACGCAGCGCAGCGCGTCGTTGTCCGTGGCGACGGGGGCACCGAACAGCGCCATCACCGCGTCGCCGATGTACTTCTCGACCACCCCGCCGTACTGGTGGACCAGCTTGCGGACGGTGGCGAAGTACGCCTGCTGGAGGCTGCGCGCCTGCTCCGGGTCGGCCCGCTCGGCGTACGTGGTGAAGTCGACGATGTCGATGAAGAGCACGCTGACCTGGCGGCGGTCCTCCTGCACGGTGACCCCGTGGTCACGCAGCGGCTGCCCGCAGTTGGTGCAGAAGTTGGCCTCGGGGTTGTTGCCGTGCCCGCAGGAGGCACAGCCGAGCGACAGCGCCTGTCCGCAGCCGCCGCAGAAGCGGTCGTCCGGTCCCGCCGCCCGGGAGCAGTGTCCACACTTGAGGTCGATGACGAACTCCGTACGTGAGGAGGTCCCATTATCCCGCTGCGGCGGGCCAGTCGGGTACCCGACGTGCGGGCGGACCCTGCCGCTGGTCGGCCGCCACTAGTGTTCCTCACGAGGAAAACTCACTGTCAGGAGAGTGCCGTGCAGGTGCGATTGTCCGGCTACTGGACCGACCCGAACGGTACCGTCCGGTCTCCCGGGGAGACGGTCGACGTCGACGCGGTCACTCTCGCCAGAATGGAGGAACAGGGCATGGTGGAGAATCCCGACAGCAAGGCGTCCTCGGACACTGGCACGACCACGACCTCGCCGTCAAAGCCGCAGAAGATCGGGCCCGGACCAGGCACACCGCCGGACGAGATCGGACCCGGACCGGGTGCCCCGCCCGCGGACGACAGCGGCAAGTGAGTGACCGGCGTGGCCGGCGGACCAGGTCCACCGGCCACGCCGCTGTCGGTGCCACCGTCACGTACCCCGGCCCCGCCAGGAAACCCGCCGCCGTCGCCTGGATGCGGGCGTCCGCCGGGGATCGTCGGTCAGCGGTCGTTCATGCCGGCGCGTCGGCGCAGCGCCGCCACGTCGGTGACCACGATCCGGCGCCCCTCGGTACGCAGCCAGCCCCGGTTGGCGAAGGAGCCGATCGCCTGGTTGACGCTCTGTCGGGAACCACCGGCCATCTCGGCCAGCTGGCTCTGGTTCAGCTCGATGGTGATCATCGGGGCCTGGCTCTCGCCGGCCAGCCGGACCAGCGTCTTGGCCACCCGACCGGGCAGGTCGAGGAAGACATGGTCGGCGTTCTGCTCGGTGAGCCGCCGGATCAGCGCGCCCAGCGACCGCATCACCGCGTCCAGGATGCGCGGGTTGGAGTGCACCAGTTCCATGAAGGCCGGACGGGACAGGGCGAGCGCCGCACAGTCCTCGATCGCCTCGGCCGAGGCGGACCGGGTGGAGGCGTCCAGCAGGGAGACCTCACCCAGCACGTCCGGTGGTCGGATGACCGACAACACGGCACGCTCTCCGGTCGGCGCGGTGCGGAACACCGCCACCGCCCCCCGACGCAGGACGATCAGCGACTCACCGGGATCGTTCTCGACGAAGAGCAGCTGACCCTTACGGTAGGTGCGCGGCACGGCTGCGGCGATCACCCGCTGGCGCACCTCGGGCTCCAACCCGGCGAACATCTCCACCCCCGTGAGGGCGTCACCCGGCTCCGGTAGGCGCATCTCCACCGCCCCACCCCTCCCCGGTCAAGGACCACAAATTTCGCTCACCGGGTGAACCCTGACGGCCCCTGCAGAGGTGAACTGACACCGGTTCGGCGTCCGGTAGCGGTACACATCAGATCATGACGGCCCAGTCGCTTGCTGTACACCCCTGTAAACCTTTCCGTGACACTCCGGAGCTGCGGCGGACGGCGAGGGTGCGGCCCTGGAGCCCCACCCGGCCGCTCCGGCACCGCCCACCCGCCGCTCCGGCACCGCCCACCCGGCCGCTCCGGTGCCGCCCCGCCCGTCGGCGGTCACCGGCGGTGGGCGAGGATGGACGGCGATGGTCTACCGCTATTTCTACGACTGCGAATTCATCGAGGACGGCCGCAGCGTCGACCTCGTGTCGATCGGTGTCGTCGACGAGTACGGCCGCGAGTTCTACGCGGTCTCCACCGAGTTCGACGACTCCCGCGCCGTGCCCTGGGTCCGCCGTAACGTGCTGGACAAGCTCCCGTCGCCGGCCGACCGGGCCTGGCGCTCCCGGGCCCGCATCCGCGACGACCTGCACGAGTTCCTGCTGGAGCCGGTCCGCGACCGGCCGAACGAGCAGCTGGAGCTGTGGGCCTGGTACGCCGCGTACGACCATGTGGTGCTGGCCCAGCTCTGGGGGGCGATGCCGGCGCTGCCCCGGGAGATCCCCCGGTTCACCAAGGAGCTGCGGCAGCTCTGGGACGACGTCGGTCGTCCCCGGTTGCCGGACGCGGCGGCCGACCGGCACGACGCGCTGGTCGACGCCCGGCACAACCTGGCCCGCTGGCGGGCGATGACGGCCCGTCCGGTCTGAGCCCCGGCCCGGCCCGTCGGGTCCGGCCGGCGGCCCGGCCGCTCCCTGGCTGGCCGGGTGGCTGATGACAGCCCGTGACGATCAGCAGGTTTGGCTGGTCCCGTCGGGGGCACCGGGTCCGGGCGAGCCGATCCGAGGGAGTGCGCCATGGCCGACGACGCGACCACCATCACCGACGCCCGGCGGCGGGTGACCGAGCTGATCCGGGACGCCCGGATCTGCATGTTGACCACGATCGGCGTGGACGGTCGGATGCTCAGCCGGCCGATGGCGCTCCAGGCGGCCGAGTTCGACGGCGACCTGTGGTTCTTCGCCTACACCGACTCCGCCAAGGTGCGTCAGATCCGGGTCAACCCGGAGGTCAACGTCGCCTTCTCCGACCAGCGCCACCACGCCTGGGTGTCGATCGCCGGCACCGCCCAGGAGGCGTACGACCGGGCGCGGGCCGAGCAGCTGTGGAACCCGCTGTTCAAGGCCTGGTTCCCCGACGGGCTGGACACCCCCGGGCTGACCCTGCTCAAGGTGCACGCCAGCTCGGCCGAGTACTGGGACTCCCCGGGTGGCACGGTGGTCAACCTGCTCGGGTTCGCCAGGGCGGCGGTCACCGGGAGGCCGCCGGAGGCGGGGGAGAACCACGAGGTCAGCTACTGACCGGTAGCCGCCGGGGTGGGCGGGACCGGCCGGGGCGCGGTGTCGGCGTGCAGCTGAGCCGACTACAGTGCGCACTGACGGCCCGCCCCGGGCCGGCAACGACGCCGATGGTCTGAGCGGACACATATCCTGGGGCTTATCCGGGCTTCACCTGACGTTCCAGGAGGATGAGCAGATCATGCGTATCGGCGTGCTCACCGGCGGCGGCGACTGCCCAGGTCTCAACGCGGTCATTCGAGCGGTGGTCCGTAAGGGCGTCGCTACTTACGGTCACGAGTTCGTGGGTTTCCGGGACGGGTGGAAGGGTCCGCTGGAGGGCCTGTCCAAGCCGCTCGGCATTCCTGAGGTGCGGGGCATCCTCCCGCGCGGCGGCACCATCCTCGGCTCGTCCCGCACCAACCCGTTCAAGATCGAGAACGGCGTGGAGCGGATCAAGGAGAACCTCGCCGGGCAGGGCGTGGACGCGCTGATCGCGATCGGCGGCGAGGACACCCTGGGCGTCGCCACCAAGCTGCACGAGCTGGGCGTCAACGTGGTCGGCGTACCGAAGACGATCGACAACGACCTGGGTGCCACCGACTACACCTTCGGCTTCGACACCGCCGTCAACATCGCCATGGAGGCGATCGACCGGCTGCACACCACCGCGGAGAGCCACCACCGCACCCTCGTCGTCGAGGTGATGGGCCGGCACGCCGGCTGGATCGCCCTGCACGCCGGCCTCGCCGGCGGCGCCAACGTGATCCTGCTGCCGGAGCGCAAGTTCGACGTCGACCAGGTCGCCGGCTACGTCGAGAAGCGCTTCCAGCACCAGTACGCCCCGATCGTCGTGGTCGCCGAGGGCGCCCAGCCGCTGGACGGCCAGATGGTCCTGCACAACCAGGAGCTGGACGCCTTCGGGCACGTCCGGCTGGGTGGCATCGGCCAGTGGCTGGCCGAGCAGCTGGAGGCCAAGACCGGCAAGGAGGCCCGCACCGTCGTGCTCGGGCACATCCAGCGCGGCGGCACCCCGACCGCGTTCGACCGGGTGCTCGCCACCCGGCTCGGCCTCCAGGCCATCGACGCCGCGCACGAGGGTGACTGGGGCAAGATGGTCGCGATGCAGAGCACGGACATCGTCCGGGTGCCGCTGGCCGAGGCCACCCGCGAGCTGAAGACCGTCCCGGTCGAGCGCTACGACGAGGCCGAGGTCTTCTTCGGCAGCTGATCGCAGCCCATCCCCTTCCCCTCCGCAGCGCCGGAGGGGAAGGGGCACGGGACCGGACGAGCGGGACGGAAGGGTGACATGGGGTCGGCGAGACACACCGTCGCGGTGATCGGGGCGGGAAAGATCGGCGAGCTGGTGCTCTCCGGGCTGTTGCGGTCCGGCTGGCCGGCGCAGCGCCTGCTGGCGACCGCCCGCCGACCCGTCCGGGCCGAGGAACTGGCCACCCGGTACGGCGTACGGGTGGTCGACAACCTGACCGCCGTGACCGAGGCGGCGGTGCTGGCGATCGCGGTGAAACCCCAGGACGCAGGGGTCCTGCTGGACGAGATCGGCCCCAAGGTGCCGGCCGACAAGCTGGTCGTCTCGCTCTGCGCCGGGCTGCCCACCAGCTTCTTCAGCCGCCGGCTGCCCGAGGGCACCCCGGTGGTCCGGGTGATGACCAACACCCCGGCCCTGGTCGACCAGGCGATGAGCGCCATCTCGGCCGGCGCCCACGCCACCGGCGAACACCTGGCCCTGGCCGAGGAGATGTTCGCCCCGCTCGGGGCGACCCTGCGGGTGCCCGAGTCGCAGCAGGACGCGGTCACCGCCCTCTCCGGCTCCGGCCCGGCCTACTTCTACCTGCTGGTCGAAGCCATGATCGACGCCGGCATCCTGCTCGGCCTGCCCCGGCAGGTGGCGCACGAGCTGATCGTGCAGACCGCGATCGGTTCGGCCGTGATGCTGCGCGACTCCGGCGAACACCCGGTCAAGCTCCGCGAGGCGGTCACCTCGCCGGCCGGCACCACCATCTCCGCCGTCCGCGAGCTGGAGAAACACGGGGTACGCGCGGCGCTGCTGGCGGCGCTGGAAGCCGCCCGCGACCGCGCCCGCGAACTCGCCGCCCAGGCCGACTGACCCGGGCTCGCCGTGTCAGGGGCGGGGGCCGACGGCATTCCGGATCTCGGTCCGCCACCCGAACGGGTCGTCGTCGACGTGGCGCAGGTGCGCCGCCTCGTCGCCACCCAGTTTCCGCACTGGGCCGAACTGCCGGTCGAACCGGTCGCCAACGGCGGCTGGGACAACTGGACCTTCCACCTCGGCTCCGGCATGTCGGCACGCCTGCCGAGCGCTTCGGACGTCGACGGGTCGGTTCGGACGCCTCCGGGCCGACTGAAGCCGGCGGACGGGTCGGTGCGGATCACCCGGGTGCCCCATACTGGCCCCGTGTTCACTCTCGCCCAGGCGCGGTACCTGGTCGCCACCCTGCATCCCCGCATCGACGAGCTGATCGGCATCCGGGCCGACCTGGCCGAGCTGCGGGCCGACCTGGCCGGCCCGGGGATGTCGGCGCTGGGCGGCCGGGCCGAGGTCAAGGCCCTGGAGGCCCGGCTGCACGGCGTGCTGGAGGAGCTGAACTCGCACGACATCCAGGTCAAGGGGATCGCCCCGGTGCTGCTCGACTTCCCCGGCGAACACGAGGGCCGGGCGGTGCTCTGGTGCTGGCTGGAGGGTGACCCCGACGTCCGCTGGTTCCACCGCGTCGAGTGCGGCTTCGCCGGCCGCCGCCCCATCCGCTAACCCCCCACCCCCACCCTCCGCCCCTCCCCACCCCCGCGCCCCACCCCTCCGCGTCGATCATGGAGTTGTGGTGGGTTGCAAAAGGGGTGTATCACCGCGAAATCGGCACCAGAACTCCAAGATCGCGCGCGACGCCCGGGGCAGGTCAGCTCGGCGGGTGGCCGGGTGGGTCAGTCGGCGGCGGAGCGGGGGAGGGGATCGGCCGGTGCGTCGGCGACGGCGAAGACCACCACGTTGTCCCGGTAGTGGCCGACCCGTCTGTCGAAGTCGCCGCCGCAGGTGATCAGGCGTAGCTCGGGGCCGGGCGTCGGGCCGTACACGGTGGCGGTGGGGAAGGCGTCCTTCGGGGTGCGCAGCGCGCCGGTGACCCGGAACGGCACCCGTCGTCCGCCCCGCCACACCTCGATCCGGTCGCCGGGGCGCAGTTCGCCGAGGCGGGCGAAGACGGCCGGGCCGCGCCGCGAGTCGAGGTGCCCGGCGATCACCGCCGGTCCCGGGTCGCCCGGCGCGGGGCCGCCGCCGTACCAGCCGGCCCGGGTGAAGTCCGCCGGGGGGACCAGGATGCCGGCCCGGTCCAGCCCGAGGGCGGTGAGTGGGGAGTCGACGCCGATCCGCGCCACGCGTACCCGGGTGGGCGGTGTCGGGGTGGCGCGGGGGGTGCCGGCGCTGGTGGCGCAACCGGCCGCGCAGCCGGGCTGCCAGGCGCCGGCCGGGTCGGCCGGGCGGGCGGAGTCGCCGGTCAGGCGCGTGTCGGTGGCCAGGCCGACGCCGGTGCCGGCGGCCAAACAGAGCACCGCCCCGGCCGCGACCAGGGCGGCGGCCGGCGTCCGGCGGGCGCGGTGCCGGCGGATCGCGAAGCCGGGCCCGGTCACCAGACCGGTCGCCGCCGTCGCCGCGCCAGCACCGTCGCCCCCACCACCACGGCCCCCGCGAGCACCCCGCCGGCCACCATCGGGTACGCCCCGGGCCCGTCCCCGGCCAGCCCTCCCGCTCCCGCCGGCACGCCACCGGCCGGGGCGACCCCGCCGCCCCGGGCGTCCTCGCGCAGCTCGGTGGTGAGTCCGCCCCGCTTGCCGTCGAGCACCAGCAGCGAGTAGACCCGCCCACCGGTGAGGGTCACCTCGGCGTCGGTGCTCGGGCCGCTGCCGCCGCCGAGGCGCAGCCGCCAACGACCCGGCTCGACCTGCCGGTAGTTGGTGGTGGTGGCGAACCGGACGGCGTCGGCGATGGTCGGCCCGTCGTCGGCCGTCACGTCGACCACCGGGGCGCGCACGGAGGCGTGGACGACCCGTACCTTCGCCTGGCCGGGGGCCGGGGCGGTGAGGTCGTCGGCGAGCACCCGCAGGCCCAGGTCGGCGTAACGGCCCACCCCGGCCACCGTGTACGCCTCGCCCGCGCCGAGGTCCACCTCGGTGGTGAGCACCGGGGGTTCGCTGGCCGGGGTGCCGGCCTGCCGCATCGCCACCGCGTAGCGGCCGACGGCCAGGGGCAGGTAGCGGGAGACGACGCCGTAGCCGACGGCGGGGAAGACCTGCGGTGCGGCGCTGCCGGGGGCGGAGAGATAGACGTCCACGGCCGGGGTGTCGGGGGAGAGGTGGGCGAGCCGGACGTAGCCGACGTCGCCGGCCGCCGCCCCGGCGGGCGTGATGCCGATGGTGGCCAGCGCGGTGCCGAGCAGGAGCGTGCCGGCGGCGGCGAGCAGCCGACGCGGAACGGTGGGGAGCTGGGGCATCTCGCCTCCGAGGTGGTGTCGGTCCCGACCCCCAGCGTCCCGTGAGTGGGACCCGATGGCAAGTTGGCCGGACGTCGTGTTCCGGCACTTTCCGGTCGGCGCGGTTCCGGGCCGGTTCCGTCGTTTCCGGTCGGGCGGTCCCGGGTCGGCGCGGTTCGGGTCGGCGGTCCGCCCGGGGCATCCGGTACCGTCCGTTCGTGATCAACGTTCGACGGGCCGTGGTCGCCGACGCTGGTGAGATCGTTCGCCTGCGTGGGGTGATGCTGGCCGACATCGACCAGTTGGACCCGGCGCCGGGGCCCTGGCAGCAGGCGTCCCGGGAGGTGCTGCACCGACGGCTGGCCGAGCCGGCCGACCTGATGGCGGTCTTCGTCGTCGACGACCCGGCCCGGCCCGGCGTCCTGGCGGCCTGCGCGACCGGGACCATCGAGCAGCGTCTCGGCGGCCCCGGCAACCCCGACGGCCTGACCGGGTACGTCTTCAACGTGGCCACCGAGCCGGTGCACCGTCGGCGCGGCTACGCCCGGGCCTGCCTGGAGGCATTGCTGGACTGGTACCGGCAGCGCGGGGTCGGCAAGGTCGACCTGCGGGCTTCGACCGACGGCGAGCCGCTCTACCGGTCGCTGGGCTTCGTCCCCACTCCCGGGCCCACGCTGCGGCTGAGCCTGCCGGTCGCACACCGGAGGAACTGACGGATGTTCGCACTACCGCTGACCGGGGACGCCGAGCTGCGTCCGCTCGCACCGTGGCAGGCCGAGGAGTTCCTGGCCCACCTGGACCGGGCCCGGGCACACATCGCCCCGTGGGTGGGTACGTCCTTCGTGGCCACCGACCTGGAGGCGGCCCGCCGGGTGCTGCGTCGGTCGGCCGACAAGTGGGCCGACGACGCCGGGGGCATCTGGGGGATCTGGCTCGACGGCGTCCTGGTCGGCGGGGTGCTGTTCGTGTCGTTCAGCACGGCGACGGGGGTGGCGGAGGCGGGCTGCTGGCTGGAGCCGGCCGCCGAGGGTCGGGGCCTGGTGACCCGGGCGGCGACCCGGATCGTGGACTGGGCGATCCGGGAACGCGGCATCCACCGGGTCGAGTGGCGGACCAGCGTCGGCAACGTCCGCAGCATCGCGGTGGCCCGGCGGCTCGGCATGCGGCACGAGGGCACCCTGCGTCAGGTCGCTCGGGGGCCGGCGGGCCGGGTGGACATGGAGGTGTGGGCGGTGCTGGCCGACGAGTGGCAGGCTCCTCGCTGACACGGGGGGCCGCCCGCCGGCCGCACCGGCCGGGACGGGCCTCGCGGCTGCCGTCCCGGCCGGCGCGGTGGTGGTACCGGTCAGACGTCGGCGTAGCGGCGGGCGGCGGCCAGGGCGTCGCGCAGCCGCTGCGCGTCGGTCGGCAGGCCCGGCTGTTCGTAGCCGGCCGCCGGGTCGGCGGTGTAGAAGACGCCGTACGCGGCGGTGTCCCGCTGGAACCGCCAGCCCTCGGCGAGCGGCCCCACGTCGACGGTGTCGTACCCGACGGAGTCGATGAACGCGGTGACCTCGGCCTTGGCCGCGGCGTCGTCCCCGGCGACCGGCAGCGAGGTGCGGTCGGTGGCCCCCGCCGGGCGGGCCAGCGCGAGCAGGTGCTTGAAGTAGATGTTGTTGAAGGCCTTGACCACCTGCGACTCCGGCAGGTGCCGCTGGAGCAGCTCGCTGGTGGTGGTCGACTCGTCGTCCAGCTCCGGGAAGCTGTCGTCGCGCTCCGGGTAGTAGTTGTTGGTGTCGATGACGGTCTTGCCGGCGAGCGGCGCGGCCGGCACCTCCCGGTAGGCGCGCAGCGGGATGGTGACCACCACCAGGTCGCCCGCTGCCGCCGCCTCGGCCGGGGTGGCCGCCCGGGCCCGTATGCCCAACTCGTCGACCAGGTCCTTGAGCGTCTCCGGGCCGCGTGAGTTGCTGAGCACCACGTCATGTCCGGCGGTGACCGCCAGCCGGGCCAGGGTGCTGCCGATGTTGCCGCTGCCGATGAGTCCCACAGTTGTCATGCCGGTGACCAACCGGCCGGCGTGGGTGGGTATTCCCGACCTGACCGATGGGTTGTGCGCCGGATGTCGACCGTCCACGTCGGCCCGGCCGGGTCGTCTGTCCGACGGCGACGTCACGTGCGGATGAACCCCTAGTAACCCCTGTTGCCCATCGATAATCTTCCGTAAACACATGATTGAGTGATATCTATCTCCCACCACCACTTCCTAACCCCCAGGAGTGCGACGTGCGGAGATCCCGACTCGTGACCCTCGCCGTGAGTCTCGCGGCGTCCATCGGCGTGACCCTCGGCGCGGCGGTGCCCGTCCAGGCCGCCCCCACCGACCGGTACGTGGCCCTCGGCGACTCGTACGCCTCCGGTGTCGGCGCCGGCAGCTACACCTCCGAGAGCGGCTCCTGTCAGCGCAGCACCAACGCGTACCCGGCGCTGTACAACACCAACATCAAGCCGGCCTCGTACAAGTCGGTGGCCTGCTCCGGCGCGACCACCACCGACGTGGTCAACAACCAGCTCTCCGCGCTGACCTCGACCACCACCCTGGTCAGCGTCACCATCGGTGGCAACGACGTCGGGTTCACCACGATCATGTCGACCTGCGTGCTCCAGGGGGAGACCCAGTGTGTCGCGGCCGTGCAGGCCGCCGAGAACAAGGCCCGCGCGGAACTGCCCGCCAAGCTCGCCACCGTCTACAACGGGATCAGGTCGCGTGCGCCGTCGGCCCGGGTGGTGGTCGTCGGCTACCCGGTCTTCTACCAGCTCGGCACCGTCTGCGTGGGGCTCAGCGCGAACTCCCGCGCGAAGATCAACGAAGGCATCAACCTGATCGACGACATCACCCGCACCGCCGCCACCTCGGCCGGCTTCACGTTCGCCGACGTACGGTCCATCTTCGTCGGTCACCAGCTGTGCAGCTACGGCGAGAAGTGGCTGCACGCGTTGAACTTCGCCAACCTCGGCGTCTCGTACCACCCGACGGCGGCCGGGCAGTCCGGCGGCTACTACCCGGTCTTCCGCTCCGCCGCCGGTTGACCTGAACCGCGTCCCGCCGGCTCCACCGTGACCGCGTCGCCCCGCCCGGGTCGGCGCGGTCACGGCCGTCGGGTGGGTCTGCGGCATCCTGTCCGGCCGGGTCGGGTCCGCAGGTGTCCCTGTTCCGGCTGGCTTCCGGGGTGCGGGTCGGCCGGCTTGCGGGCGTGGGTGGGTTGGCTTGCGGGCGTGGTCGGGCCGTCCGGTCGAGTGCCGGGCGTCTGCCCTCCTGCCGATGCCGTCGCGGACGCTTTCGAGCTGATGACGTTGACGACTCGCTGTCCGGCCCGGCTCCGGCGGCCCCCGTCCGGCCGCTCGGCGTCTGGACGGGGGCTGGACGGGTGTCGTCGACGCAGACCGCGCCCGCAGCGCGTGCTGGTCCACCCCGGCCGGGCCGGGACTCCCGGCCGGGGTGGGTCGTCGGGACCGGTGGAAATCACGTGGCGTGTCCCCACCGGGGTCCGGACGGCGCTGCTCGGCGTAGGTCGGGGTTCGCGGTCGACTCGGCCCGGCTTCCTACGCGGGGGAGTGGGGTGTCGTCCTGTCCGGGCGGGGTGACTCGTTGGTGTCGTCAGCTCGAAAGGGCGCGAGGAGACCCTTGTGGGGGCGGGGCGGTCCGCGTCGTGGGCGGCACCCGGCGGGTAGGGGTGAGCCGGCCGACGGGGGCTCGGCCGGCGGTCGGCCCGAACCGTCCGGGTCGGACCGGTGGGCGGCCCCGGAACGGGACCGACCCGGACGGTGCGACCCGGAAGCAGGGGCGAGCCTTTAGGCGGGGAGAACCTTCTCGATGGCGGCGCGTAGGTCGGCCGAGTCCGGCGTGACGGTCGGCGCGAACCGGGCGGCGACGGTGCCGTCCGGGGCGACCAGGAACTTCTCGAAGTTCCACCGGACGTCGCCGGTGTGCCCCTCGGCGTCGGGAGTGTCGACCAGCGCCGCGTAGAGGGGGTGCCGGGCCGGGCCGTTGACGTCGACCTTCTCGGTCAGCGGAAAGGTGACGCGATAGTTGACCTGGCAGAATTCGCCGATCTCGGCGGCCGTGCCGGGTTCCTGCCCGGCGAACTGGTTGCACGGTACGCCGAGCACCACCAGGCCCCGGTCGGCGTACTCGGTGGCCAGCGCCTGGAGGGCGGCGTACTGCGGGGTGAGGCCGCAGCGGGAGGCCACGTTCACCACCAGCAGTGCCCGGCCCCGGTAGCCGGCCAGGGCGGCCGGGCCACCGGCCAGGGCGTCGATCTCGATGTCGAAGACGGTCATGTGGCGAGGTTAGCGCCCGGGCCGCCGCCCGCTTCGCTGCTCGTCCCGCCGCCCGCTTCGCTGCTCGTCCCGCCGGCGGGTCCGCTGCTCGTCCCGTCGCCCCGGGCCGGTGACGAATCGACGGATGCGCATCTTGACGAAGTGATGACGGTGTGAGTAGCGTCTCCCCATCGATTTGGAAAGTTTCCTAACTGTTTGAGGAGGCGCCTCATGAAGAGATCGCTCCGCCGCGCCCTCTGGGCCGGCGCCGTCATGGCGCTGACCGTGGCGGCGGTACCGGTGACCTCGGCGTTCGGCGCCGGAAGCGTCACCGCGACATTCGCCTCGGCCCAGGACTGGGGGACCGGCCACGAAGGGCGGGTCACCGTGGCCAACGGCTCCAGCGCCAGCGTCAGCACCTGGCGCATCGAGTTCGACCTGCCGTCCGGCACCACCATCAGCAGCTTCTGGGACGCCGACGTCACCAGCAGCGGCAACCACTACGTGGCGGTGAAGAAGAGCTGGGCCGGGCCGCTCGCCCCGGGGGCCAGCTTCAGCTGGGGCTACAACGGCACCGGGCCGTACAAGGCGCCGCTGAACTGCACGATCAACGGCGCGTCGTGCGGCGGCGGCACCCCGCCCACCACGAAGCCGCCGACGACCCCGCCGCCCACCACGGCCCCGCCCACCACCGCCCCGCCGACGACCCCGCCCCCGACGACCCCGCCACCCACGACCACCCCGCCCAGCGGGGACAAGAAGGTCGTCGGCTACTTCGCCGAGTGGGGCGTCTACGGCCGCAACTACCACGTCAAGAACATCGCCACCAGCGGCTCCGCCGCCAAACTCACCCACATCCTGTACGCCTTCGGCAACACCACCGGCGGCCGGTGCACGATCGGGGACAGCTACGCCGACTACGACAAGGCGTACACCGCGGCCGACAGCGTGGACGGCGTCGCCGACACCTGGGACCAGCCGCTGCGCGGCAGCTTCAACCAGCTGCGCAAGCTCAAGAAGATGTACCCGCACCTCAAGGTGATCTGGTCCTTCGGCGGCTGGACCTGGTCGGGTGGCTTCACCCAGGCCGCGCAGAACCCGGCCGCGTTCGCCGACAGCTGCTACAACCTGGTCGAGGACCCGCGCTGGGCGGACGTCTTCGACGGCATCGACGTCGACTGGGAGTACCCCAACGCCTGCGGTCTGAGCTGTGACAGCAGCGGCCCGAACGCGTTCAAGAACGTGATCTCCGCGCTGCGGGCCAAGTTCGGCTCGTCGGCCCTGGTCACGGCCGCGATCACGGCCGACGGCAGCAACGGCGGCAAGATCGACGCCACCGACTACGCCGGTGCGGTGGGCAACCTCAACTGGCTGATGCCGATGACGTACGACTACTTCGGCGCGTTCAACGCCCAGGGGCCCACCGCCCCGCACTCGCCGCTCACCTCGTACACCGGGATCCCGCAGCAGGGCTTCAACTCCGACGCGGCGATCCAGAAGCTCAAGTCCAAGGGCGTACCGGCCAACAAGCTGCTGCTCGGCGTCGGCTTCTACGGTCGGGGCTGGACCGGGGTGACCCAGGCCGCCCCGGGCGGCACCGCCACCGGCGCGGCCCCCGGCACCTACGAGGCGGGCATCGAGGACTACAAGGTGCTGAAGAACACCTGCCCGGCCACCGGCACCATCGCCGGCACCGCGTACGCCAAGTGCGGCAGCAACTGGTGGAGCTACGACACCCCGGCCACCATCGGCGGCAAGATGACCTACGCGAAGAACCAGGGCCTCGGCGGCGCGTTCTTCTGGGAGCTCTCCGGCGACACGAGCAACGGTGAGCTGATCGGCGCCATCAAGGGCGGCCTCGGCTGAGCCGAGCGCCCGACGCGCCACCCGCGCGGGGAGGGACCGGCCACCGGTCCCTCCCCGCCCGGCTGCGGCCGGGGCCCGTCCGACGCCCGTCCGGGTCGGCCCGTGCCGGGTAGGGTGGTCAGCTTCCGACGTCGGGCGGTCCCGTCGGACGAAACGCCGGCCGGCTCGGGCGGCGCGGCCGTGACGGGTTGCCACCGCACGGGTGCGGTGTGGCAGACTCGCCGCTCGGCATCCGGTCGACAACCGCCCCAGGGGCCGGTCGACATCCGCACCCGGGGAGGACGCATGGGCCGCAGGTTCCGCACCGTCGGCGTCGTACCGCTGGCCCTGCTGCCGTTCGCCCTGCTCGGCTGCGGTCTCGGGGGGGACGACGAGGCCGACGGCGGGCCCACCAGGGTGCCCGTCCAGGAGGCGTCCGCCAAGGCCCGCGAGCGGGTGCAGGCGTACCTCGACGCGATGGCGGCCAAGGACCCGGCCGCCGGCCGCAACCAGCTCTGCGCGACGATGCAGGCGGGCTTCGACGCCGCCGCGACCGGGCCGAACGGTGACTTCGCCGACCACTTCACGGTGCCCGCCGCGAGGATCACCGACATCCGGGCCGGCTCCCGGGGCCAGGAGGTCAGCACCACCGTGACCGTGTCGGTGGGGTCGAAGAAGACCACCCGGCCGCTGCTGTTCACCGTCACCCGCGACGGCGCGGACTGGTGCATCGCGGGCGAGGAGCCCGGCGGGCACACCCCGGCACCGTCGGTCACCCCCTGACTCCCACCTTCCGGAACCCCGCCCCTCGGGGGCGCGGCGTCCGGACCGTCGCCGTACGCTTTCTCCCATGCGCCATGAGTGGCATCAGCTGAGCTACCCCGCCGTGAGCAGCCCCGGGCTGCAGACCAGCCGCCCCACCGTCGACTCGGCCGAGGACGCCGCGCTCGGCCTCGACCGGTGGCGCGAACTGCCCCGTCAGCAGACCCCGCCGTGGTCCGACCCGGCCCAGGTCGCCGAGGTGTGCAAGGTGCTCGACACCGTGCCGTCGGTGGTCGCCCCCTACGAGGTCGACCAGCTGCGGCGCAAGCTCGCCCTGGTCTGCGAGGGCAAGGCGTTCCTGCTCCAGGGCGGTGACTGCGCCGAGACCTTCGCCGACAACACCGAGAGCCACCTGCTGGCCAACGCCCGCACCCTGCTCCAGATGGCGATCGTGCTCACCTACGGCGCGTCCCTGCCGGTGGTGAAGGTGGCCCGGGTCGCCGGCCAGTACACCAAGCCCCGGTCGCTGCCGACCGACGCCCGGGGCCTGCCCGCCTACCGCGGCGACATGATCAACGCGCTGGAGGCCGATCCGGCCGCCCGGGTCGCCGACCCGCAGCGCATGATCCGGGCGTACGCGAACTCGGCCGCCGCGATGAACATGCTGCGCGCCTACCTGGCCGGCGGACTGGCCGACCTGCACGCGGTGCACGACTGGAACAAGGGCTTCGTGAAGAACTCCCCGGCGGGGGAGCGCTACGAGGCGATCGCCCGGGAGATCGACCGGGCCATCGCGTTCATCCGGGCCTGCGGGATGACCGAGGACGACGCGCTGCGTACCGTCACCCTCTACTGCTCCCACGAGGCGCTGGCCCTGGAGTACGACCGGGCGCTCACCCGGGTCTCCGACCGCCGGGCGTACGGGCTGTCCGGGCACTTCCTGTGGGTCGGCGAGCGGACCCGGCAGCTCGACGGCGCGCACATCGACTACATCTCCCGCATCGCCAACCCGATCGGGGTGAAGCTCGGCCCGACGACCACCCCGGACGAGGCGATCGAGCTGTGCGAGAAGCTCAACCCGGAGAACATCCCGGGCCGGCTCACCCTGATCAGCCGGATGGGCAACCACAAGGTCCGCGACGCGCTGCCGCCGATCGTCGCCAAGGTCACCGCCGCCGGGGCGAAGGTGGTGTGGCAGTGCGACCCGATGCACGGCAACACCCACGAGTCGTCGAACGGCTACAAGACCCGGCACTTCGACCGGATCGTCGACGAGGTGCTCGGCTACTTCGAGGTGCACCGGGGGCTGGACACCCACCCCGGCGGCATCCACGTCGAGCTGACCGGTGAGGACGTCACCGAGTGCCTCGGCGGCGCCCAGGGCATCGAGGACCTCGACCTGCCCGGCCGGTACGAGACCGCCTGCGACCCCCGGCTTAACACCCAGCAGTCGCTGGAGCTGGCCTTCCTGGTCGCGGAGATGCTCCGTGGCTGACCATCCGGCCGACCTCGCCGGTGACCCGACGGGCGGGCCGGGCCCGGCGCGTTCCGGCCGCCCCGGCGACCCGGGCCCGCTGGTGGACCTGCGCTCCGACACGGTGACCCGGCCCACCGCCGGAATGCGCGAAGCGATGGCCGCCGCCGAGGTCGGCGACGACGTCTACGCCGAGGACCCGACGGTCAACGCGTTGGAGGCCGAGGTCGCCGCGCTCTTCGGGCACGAGGCGGCGCTCTACGCCCCGACCGGCTCGATGGCCAACCAGATCGCCCTGCAACTGGTCGTCGCACCGGGTGACGAACTGCTCTGCGACGCCGACGCGCACGTGGTCACGTACGAGGTCGGCGCGGCGGCGGCGTACGGTGCGATCTCCACCCGGACCTGGCCGGCCGTCGGCGCGGACCTCGACCCGGGCGTGGTGGCGGCGATGATCCGGCCGGACGGCTACTTCGCGGTGCCGACCCGGGCGATCGCCGTGGAGCAGACCCACAACCGGGGTGGTGGTGGGGTGATCCCGCTGGCGATCCTGCGGGAGCTGCGCCGGGTCGCCGACACCGCCGGTCTCGCCCTGCACTGCGACGGCGCCCGGATCTGGCACGCGCACGTCGCCGACGGGGTGCCGCTGCACGAGTACGGCGCACTCTTCGACACCCTGTCGGTCTGCCTGTCCAAGGGCCTCGGCGCACCGGTCGGCTCGCTGGTCGTGGGCAGCGCCGAGCGGATCGACCGGGCCCGGTTCCTGCGCAAGCGGATGGGGGGCGGGATGCGGCAGGTCGGGGTGCTCGCCGCCGCCGGCCGGTACGCCCTGGCCCACCATCTCGACCGGCTCGCCGACGACCACGCCCGCGCCGCCCGGCTCGCCGAGGCGCTCGCCCCGTGCGGGGTGCTCGCCGGTCCGGTACGCACCAACATCGTCCCGTTGGACCTGACCGGGCACCGGCTCGACGCGCGGGCCCTGGCCGCCGCCGCCCGCGCCGAGGGGGTGCTGCTGTCGGTGCTCGGCCCCCGTACCGCCCGCCTGGTCACCCACCTCGACCTCGACGACGCCGCCATCGACCACGCCACCAAGATCCTCCCCCACCTCCTAACCCCCTGACCTCCCACCGGCGCTGCCCGCACCCTCCGCGCCCTCCGCGCCGTCGGGCGTTGATCAAGAGGTTTGCGTCAGCCTGGAGATCAAACTTGACGCGAACCTCTTGATCGCCGGGGACGGCGAGTCGGGGGCGGCGGGTGGGGGGCGGCGGGTGGGAGGGCGTGCGGGGGTGGGGGTCAGGGGGTTTGGAGGCGGGTGAGGGTGGCTATGTCGGTGGCGTGGCCCTCGTGTTTGTCCGAGGGGGTTTCCACGACGACGGGGACGCCGGCGGTCGCCGGGTGGGTCATCAGCTCGGCGAAGGCGGGCTCGCCGATGTTGCCCTTGCCGATGTTCTCGTGCCGGTCCCGGGTGGAGCCGCACAGGTCCTTGGAGTCGTTGGCGTGGATCAGCTTCAGCCGGTCCGCCCCCACCGTGGCGACCAGGGTGTCCAGGGTCGCCGTCATGCCGCCCGGCACGGCCAGGTCGTGCCCGGCCGCCCAGGCGTGGCAGGTGTCGAAGCAGACGCCCAGCCCCGGATGCCGGTCGACCGCGTCCAGATAGGGGCCGAGGTGCTCCACCCGGGAGGCCAGTGACCGGCCGCCACCGGCGCTCGGCTCCACCAGCAGCAGCGGACCGCCGCCGGCCGTGATCTCGTCGAGCAGCGGCAGCAGCGACTCGCGTACCTGCCGCAGGGCGGTCTCGGCGTAACCGGCGTCGACCGCGCTACCGGCGTGGAACACCACGCCCCGGGCGCCGAT
Source organism: Micromonospora sp. NPDC049257 (assembly GCF_040678915.1). Taxonomy (NCBI): domain Bacteria; kingdom Bacillati; phylum Actinomycetota; class Actinomycetes; order Micromonosporales; family Micromonosporaceae; genus Micromonospora; species Micromonospora sp. NPDC049257. The sequence goes on along the minus strand of NZ_JBFAQU010000002.1, from coordinate 268,794 downwards.
CGCCCGCCCCCGGCGCAGCGCGTGCGCCAGCGTCTGCGTCGACTTCTCCACCGTCGCCGGGGTGGGCGAGCCGAGGTTCACCAGCAGCGACGCGTGGATGTAGACGGGCACGCCCCGGGCGGCGCAACCCTCGGCGAACAGTGCGTCCTGAGCCGGGTCGCCCGGCGGCAACGCCCAGCCACGCGAGTTGGCGACGTAGACCTGCACCACCTGGGAGCCGGCCGCGTCCACGTACGGCAGGGCGGCCCTGGCCAGCCCACCCGAGGTGGGGGTGTGCGAGCCGACCGGCCGGCGGGTGCTCACAGGCAGCCCAGGGTGACCGGGGTGCCCGGCGGCACCTGCGAGTTTTCGCCCGGGTTCTGGAACCGGACGGTGCCGTTGGGGTTGAACTGGACGTTCACCGTGAACCCGGCCCCCTCCAACTGCTGCTTGGCCTGCTGGCAGGGCAGGTCGACGACCCGTGGGACGGTCACCTGCGGCGGGCCCTTGCTGACCTCCAGCTTGACCTTGGTGCCCTTCTCCACGCCCGCACCGTCGGCCGGGCTCTGCCCGAGAACCTCGTCGCGGGGCTTGTCGGACTCCTTGTAGGTCGTCTCGGCCACCACCAGCCCGAGCCGGGACAACGCGGACCGGGCGTCGTTGAGGCTCTTGCCGACCAGGTCGGGCACGGTAATCGGGGCGCGGCCCCGGCTGAGGATGACGGTCACCTTCGTGCCCGGCTTGACCTCGGTGCCCACCTTCGGGTTGGTGTCCACCACCACCCCGGCCGGCAGGTTGTCGTCATAGCGGGGGCTGCCCTTGGCGACCACCAGCTTCGCGCCGGTCAGGTCGGCCTCGGCCAGGCCGAACTCCTTGCCGACGACGTCCGGCAGCGGGAACCGCTCCGGGCCGAGGGAGAGGGTCACCGTGATGGTGCCACCCTTGAGGATCTTGGCGGCCGAACCCGGGTCCTGGGCGACCACCCCGTCGCGGGGGATCTTCTCGTCGTAGCGCGGCGCGGCGAAGTCGAGCTGGAAACCCGCCCGGTCCGCCTGCGCCTGCGCGTCGGCCCGGCTGAGGTTCACCAGCTGCGGCGCGACCGTGTACCGGCCCACCCCCACCCACCAGCCGCCCATCGCGGCGAGCAGGCCGACCACCACCACGGCCGCCGCCACCGACAGCCGGCCGCGCGGGGTGCCCATCACCCGGGTACGCAGCTCCGCCAGGCGGGACCCCAGGCCGGCGCTCTCGGCGGCCCGGCGTCGGTGCGGGCGCTGCGGGGTGGCCGGCTCGGGCAGCCGCGCCCAGGTCGGCCGGGTGACCGGGGTGACCGCCGCGACCACCATCGTCGGCTGGGCCACCGCCGGCAACTCCTCGGCCACCCGACCCAGCACGGCGGTGTGCGCGTTCGGGTTGCCCAGGTCGTCCCGGGCCACCTGCACCTCGGCCAGCAGGGCGCCCGCGTCGGCCGGACGCGCGCCCGGGTCCCGTCGGGTCGCCCGGGCGACCAACTCGTCGAGCACCCGGGGCAGGCCCGGCACCAGGACCGACGGGGCCGGGACGTCCCGGTCGACGTGCTGCCAGGCCACGTCGACCGGGCGGTCCCCGTCGTACGGCACCCGGCCGGTGAGCATCTCGAACAGCACGATGCCGGCCGAGTAGACGTCGGTACGGGGATCGGCGCGTCCGTCGGTGACCAGCTCCGGCGCCACGTACGCGACGGTCGCCATCAGTTGGTTGCCGTCGCCCTCCTCGGCGCTGGCCTCCACCGCGCGGGCCAGGCCGAAGTCGGCGACCTTGACCACGCTGTCGACCAGATTGGCGACCCCGCCGGTGGGCGCCTCGGCCACCAGCACGTTCTCCGGCTTGACATCACGATGGACCAGTCCGGCCCGGTGCGCGGCGGCGATCGCGGCGAGCATCTGCTCCATGATCGCAAGCGCCTCGTCGGGGTTCAGCCGGCGGCGTTCGGCGAGCACCTCACGCAGGGTGCGACCCCGGACGTACTCCATCACCAGGTAGGGCAGCCCCTGGTGGGTGCCCTGGTCGTAGACGGCGACCACGTTGGGGTGGGTCAGCCGGGCGATGGCCTTGGCCTCGTCGGTGAACCGGTCCGGAAAGCCCGCCAGCCGCGACCGCGCCTCGGCGGCCTGGGACGGGTGGATGATCTTCACCGCGACGGTACGCTCCAGGCGCTCGTCGGTGGCGGTGTACACGGTCGCCATGCCGCCACGGGCCACGCGGCCGCGAATGCGGTAGCGCCCGTCGAGCAGCGAGCCCAGCAACGTGTCGGCGACCTGTATGTCCATCGGCAGGGAGTCTATGTGTCCTGAGGGTGAAGGTTGAACAGGATGCTACAGCCGGGGTCCCCGCCGGTCCGTCCCGGCGCGCTCACCCAGGCCCGACGGGGTGCCGCTGCACGGGTGGCCGGGTGACGTGGCAGGGTGGTCCGGTGACCGATTCCGTACCCGCCGACCAGCCTGCCGACAGCGACCTCGGCGGCCCCCGCGACCCGGCCGAGTGGCTCACCCTCCCCGACGTCGCCGAGCGGCTCGACCTGTCGATCAGCAAGGTCCACCAGATGATCCGGGACCGCGAGCTGATCGCCGTCCGTCGCGACGGCGTCCGCCGGATCCCCGCCGATCTGGTGGCCAACAAGACGGTGCTCAAGCACCTGCCCGGCGTGCTCAACCTGCTCGCCGACGCCGGCTACGACGACGAGGCCGCCCTGCGCTGGCTCTACGAGCCCGACGACACCCTCTCCGGCGGCACGGGCGCGGTCACCCTCGGCGGCGACCACGCCCGCGAGGTGAAACGCCGCGCCCAGGCCCTCGGCTTCTAGCCCGACCCCCGCCCCACCCCTCGCCCCTTCCACCCCCACCCCCACCCCCCACCCCCCTGCCCCCGCCCGCGTTGATCAAGAGGTTTGGGTCAGTTGATCAAGAGGTTTGGGTCATCTGACGGCCCATTCGTGACCGAAACCTCTTGATCAACGTGATCGGGCGGGGCGGGGAGGGGCGGGCGGGGAGGGGCGGGCGGCGGGGGAGGCGGGGGAGGGGGTGCGGGTTAGTCGGCGCGGCGGGTGGCGGCTATGGCCAGGTCGACCAGGGCCTGGCGGGCCTCGGTGTCGAGGTCGACGCCGGCCAGGGCGGCCAGGGCGGTGTCGGTGAGGGTGACGATGCGCTGCTCGGTGCGGGTCAACGCGCCGGTGGCGCTGATCAGCTCGCGGAGCCGGGCCACCCCGTCCTCGTCCAGCTCCGGATCGCCGAGCCGGCTGAGCAGCAGGTCCCGGCCGGCCTCGTCGGCGACCTCCACCGCCGCCGCCACCAGGTAGGTGCGCTTACCCTCGCGCAGGTCGTCCCCGGCCGGCTTGCCGGTCTGTGCCGGGTCGCCGAACACCCCCAGCACGTCGTCGCGGAGCTGGAACGCCTCACCGAGCGGCAACCCGTACGCCGAGTAGGCGGTACGCACGTCGGGCGACGCGTCGGCGAGCGCAGCGCCGAGCAGCAACGGCCGCTCGACGGTGTACTTGGCCGACTTGTACCGGGCCACCTTGCCGGCCCGCTCCAGCGAGACCTCCCCGGTCGCCTGGGTGAGGACGTCGAGGTACTGCCCGACGGTGACCTCGCCGCGCATCTCGTCGAAGACCGGTCGGGCCCGGGCCACCGTGTGCGGGGCCAGTCCGGCGGAGTGCAGCAGCTCGTCGGACCAGACCAGGCAGAGGTCACCGAGCAGGATCGCCGCCGCGTCGCCGAAGCTGTCCGGATCACCGTGCCAGCCGGACGCCCGGTGTCGGGTGGCGAACCGTCGGTGCACCGCCGGCTCACCGCGCCGGGTGTCCGACCGGTCCATCAGGTCGTCGTGGATCAGCGCGCTGGCCTGGAAGAACTCCAGTGCCGCCAGGGCGGTCACCACCGGGTCGGCGTCCACCCCGCCGGCACCCCGGAACCCCCAGTACGCGAAGGCCGGACGCAGCCGCTTGCCGCCACCGAGCACGAACCCCTCGATGGACTCGGCGATCGGGGCCAGTGCCTCGTCGATGCCGGCCATCCAGCTGCGCCGGCCGGACAGGAACTCGGTCAGCGCCTTGTCGACGCGCTGCCGCAGGCCGGCACGGTCGACAGGGGAGACGGGAGCAGCGTGGGTCACGCCACGACGCTAGCCGGTCCCCACCGCCGCCGCCTCACCAGCGGCTCGGCGCGTCACCCCGGTCGCCACCCCGACCCCGCCCGACCGGGCGGCCGGGGTGTCCCGCCGGACGGGACGGACCGTTGCCCGACCCCGGTCCTTTGCCCGACACGGGACGGCCGCCCGACCCCGGTCCCTTGCCCGACACGGGACCGCCGCCCGACCCCGGTCCCTTGCCCGGCGTCGGACCGGTCCGACGCCGCTGCGGTGTCGGCCCGTCCGGACCCGGCTCGATCCATCGACCCGGGGCGGCGTTGCCGGCCCGGGTCGGCTTCGGAGTGGCTCGCCGGGTCGGGGTGGCTCGCCGGGTGGGAGTGGCTCGCCGGGTGGGGTCGGCCTGCCGGGTGGGAGTGGCTCGCCGGGTCGGGTCGGCCCGCTGGGTCGGAGCGGCCTGCCGGTCGCGGGTCGGGCCGCCGGCCAGCGACCCGATCGGAGCGTCGAGGACGACGGCGAGCTGCCGTCGCCAGCGGTCGCCCGGCACCCGTACCGCCCGTTCCCACCGGGACACCTCGTGCCGGGTCAGGGTGGGTGTGCCGGCGGTGGCGCACAGCTCGTCGGCGAGCCGCTGCTGGCTCCACCCACGGGCCAGCCGCAGTTGGGTGATCAGCGGCCCGAGCAGGCTCGGGTCGGACGGGGTCATCGGTCCTCCGGTGGGTGTCGACGCGGCCATGCCCGTCCGCCCCACAGCACGGCCGGGATGCCGCCGGTCACGGTGGCCGACCCCCGCGCGTGACCCCGGGCGTCGGCACCGACCGACGCCACCCGCGCCCGTCCGTTCTACCCCCGGCGTACGACGTTTCCACCCCGGGGGTACGACGTGCGCCGCCGCGTGGCGACGGCGTCGGTCGGCCGGGTTTCGGCGGGTGTCGATGCTCTGGTGGGAAGTGCGTGGGGTCGGGCCGCGTCGCCCGCTAGAGTCGTCACGTGGCGCTCGGTCTTCCCTCTGTCCTTCCCAATCCCCAGCCGGCGATCGGGGAGCTGATCCGCGACCGCCAGCCGACGTTCTCGTTCGAGTTCTTCCCGCCCAAGACGGCGCAGGGCGAGCGGCTGCTCTGGCAGGCCATCCGGGAGCTGGAGTCGTTGCGCCCGTCGTTCGTGTCGATCACCTACGGGGCCGGTGGTTCGACCCGGGACACCACCGTCGCGGTGACCGAACGGATCGCCACCGAGACCACGCTGCTGCCGATGGCCCACCTGACCGCCGTCAACCACTCCGTCGCCGAGCTGCGCAACGTGATCGGACGGCTGGCCGGCGTGGGGGTGCGCAACGTGCTCGCCGTCCGTGGGGACCCGCCCGGTGACCCGGGAGGGGAGTGGATCCGGCACCCGGAGGGCGTCGACTACGCCGAGGACCTGGTCCGGCTGGTCCGGGAGGCCGGCGACTTCAGCGTCGGGGTGGCCGCCTTCCCCTACAAGCATCCCCGCTCGGCCGACGTGGACAGCGACACCGCGCACTTCGTGCGTAAGTGTCGGGCCGGCGCGGAGTTCGCCATCACCCAGATGTTCTTCGACGCCGACGACTACCTGCGGCTGCGCGACCGGGTCGCGGCGGCCGGCTGCGACACCCCGATCCTGGCCGGGGTGATGCCGGTGACCCAGATCGGCACCATCGAACGCTCGGTGCAGCTGTCCGGAGCGCCCTTCCCGCCCGCGCTGGCCGAGCGGTTCGCCCGGGTCGCCGACGACCCGGAGGCGGTCCGCCGGCTCGGCATCGAACAGGCCAGCGAGATGTGCGCCCGGTTGCTCGACGAGGGGGTGCCCGGCATCCACTTCATCACCCTCAACCGTTCTCCCGCGACCCGGGAGGTGTGGCGCAGCCTGCGGGCCGACGCCCGGGTGTGAACGCGTCGACCCCGACACCTCGACCAGGCCGCGACGGTTGACCGATGGTGGGCACACAGCTGAAATGGGACGAGTACGCGACCGCGTGGGCGCGGCTGCACGGTGGCTTCGACCCCCGGGTCGCGGCGCCGGTGGTCCGGGCCTGGCTGCGTTTCGCGTACCACGTCGGCTATGTGCTGGGACGGCTGCGGGTGACCCCGACCGCGGTGACCGTCGGCGGGGTGCTGCTCTGCCTGTGCGTGCCGCTGTTCAGCGTCCGGTCGGCGCAGGGCCCGATCGTCGGCGCGCTGTTCGTGCTGTTGGCCTCGGTCGCCGACAGTGTCGACGGGGCGGTCGCGGTCGCCACCGGCCGGACCACCCGGCTCGGCTACGTCTACGACTCGGTCGCCGACCGGCTCGGTGAGATCGCCTGGCTGGCGGCTTTCTGGCTGATCGGAGCGCCCGGCGCGCTGGTCGTCGCGGCCGGCGCGTTGTCCTGGCTGCACGAGTACGTGCGGGCCCGCGCGGTCGCCGCCGGGATGCGGGAGATCGGCGCGGTCACCGTGGGGGAGCGGCCCACCCGGGTCTGCGTCGCCCTGGTCGGGCTGCTGCTGGCCGGGTTGACCGGGCTCATCGACCTCGACCTGACGGCCGGCACCATCACTATGGCCACCGCCGTCTGGGTGCTGCTGGCCGGCTTCGGCCTGGGGCAGCTGTTGTCCACCGTCCGCCGCGCCCTGCTCGACGCCGGCTGACCCGCCCGCCCCGACGGGCCGGGCAGGGGCGGGGCCTACCAGGCGGGGCCGATCTCGTCGGCGACGATCTGCGCGGACAGGGTGACCATGGGCAGGCCGCCGCCGGGGTGGGTGGAGCCGCCGACCAGCCACAACCCGTGCACCGGCCCCCGGTTGGCGGGGCGGAGCAGCCCACCGGCCGTGCCGTAGATCGACCCGCCGGGCGCGGCGGTCGCGGCGTCCAGGTCGGCGGGGGTACGGGTCTCGCGGAACACCAGCCGGTCGCGGACGTCGACCCCCCGCGCGGCGAGCACGTCGAGGATCCGGTCGGCGTACGCGTCGGCGAGCCCCGGCCGACGCCAGTTGACGGCGTCCGGGGCGGTGCCGTGGCGGGCGGCGTTGACCAGCACGAACCACGCCTCGTGCCCGGTCGGGCGGGCGGTCGGGTCGTCGGCCACGGTGACGAAGATCGTCGGGTCGGTCGCCGGTCGGGCCCGCACCCCCCGACCGGGGTCACCGAAGACGGCGTCGAACTCGGCGTCGTAGTCGGTGGGGAAGAAGACGTTGTGGTGGGCCAGCCCGGAGTCGCCGCGTACCCCGAGCAGCAGCACGAAACCGGCCAGGCTGCGGTCGGTGAGGGCGGCCAGCCGGCCCGGGTGCGGCAGCAGGTCCCGGTAGACGGTGAGCGCGTCGGCGTTGGCGACGACCACGTCGGCGGGGACGGGCGCGTGGACCCCGGCGAGGCGTACCCCGTGCACCCGGCCACCGGCGGCGTCGATGCGGGTGACGGTCTCCCCGGTGCGGACCGTCACGCCCAGGTCCAGGCAGCGGGAGAGCAGCGCGTCGGCCAGGGTGCCCAGCCCGCCGCGCAGGTACCAGCCGCCGAAGGCCAGCTCGGCGTAGGGGACGGCGACCAGCGCGGCCGGGGCCCGGCGCGGGTCCGCGCCGGTGTAGGTGGCGTACCGGTCGAGCAGCATCCGCAGCCGGGGGTCGGACAGGTGGCTGCGACCCAGCCCGCGCAGGGTACGGCCGGGCCCGATGGCGGCCAGGTCACCCAGCCGCCAGGCCAGCGCCGCCAGGTCGCGCGGCGAGTCGACCGTACGCCGCAGGATGTCCCGGTGCGACGCGGTCCACACCCGGGCGGCCCGCCGCCACAGCCGCCGCCAGTCGGCGGCGGCCCGGTCGCCGAGGGCGACGCCGATGCGGGCGGCGAACTCGTCCGGGTCGGCGCACGAGTCGAGGGCCGGCCCGCCGCCGGGGAAGACGTGCCGCACGATCGGGTCCAGCGGGGTCAGGTCGAGGTACTCGTCGAGTTTCGCGCCGGTGGCCTCGAACAGGTCGTGGAAGACCTGCGGCAGGGTGAGCAGGCTCGGCCCGGTGTCGAAGTGGAAGCTGCCCGCCGGGGTGTCGTGGACGTACCTGCCGAGTTTGCCGCCGACGGTGTCGGACCGTTCGAAGACGGTCACCTCGTGCCCGCTGACGGCGAGCCGGGCGGCGGTGGCCAGCCCGCCCACGCCGGCGCCGATGACCACGATCCGCGCCATGCCGCGCCTCCTAGCTGACCGGGCGGCCACGCCAGGACAGGCGACGCCGCTTCCGCAGATGGTACGACCGCAGGGTCAGCCAACCGAGCACCACGACCGAGCCGGGGTGGGCCAGCGCGTCGGGCCAGGCCCGGCCGCCGGTGGCGCGGGCGGCGACCACCCGCCCGGCGACTCCCGCCGCGTACCCGGTCAGGGCCAGCCCGGCGGCCGACGGCGAACCCGCCGCCAGCGCCGCCACCGCCAGCAGCGGCGGCGCGGTGTAGAGCAGCAGCAGCGCGGCGACCACGGTCGCGGCGGCCCCCGGGTGGCCGAAGGTGGCCCAGAGCGACTTGGTGTAGCCGTCGCGCAGTTGCGGCCAGGTCTCGTACATCCGGCAGGCGGCCAGCCGGGAGCCGTCGGCCAGCGCGATCCGGCCGCCCGCGCGTTTCACCGCCCGGGCCAGCTCGATGTCCTCCAGCACCCGGTCGGCGACCGCGGCGTGCCCGCCGGCCCGCTCGTAGCCGGCCCGGTCCACCAGCAGGAACTGCCCACCGGCGGCGGCCAGCGACGGCCGCGGCGAGCGTTCCATCGCGCGCAGCGGCAGGAAGGTCAGCCACAACCACTGCAACAGCGGCTGCACCAGCCGGTCACCCACCGTCCGCACCAGAATCCTCGGGTACGCCGACAGCAGCGTCGCCCGTGCCGCGCGCAGCTCGGTCACCGCCGCCGCCACCGCGTACGGGGTGAGCACCACGTCCGCGTCGACGAAGGCGTACACGGTGGCGTCCGGCCCGGCGTGCCCGGCGAGCTGGTGGCAGGCGTACGGCTTGCCCAGCCAGCCCGGTGGCGGGGTGACCCCGGTGCGCAGGGTGACCCGGGGGTCGTCGCCGACGACCGCGCGGACCACCCCGGCGGTGCCGTCGGTCGAACCGTCGTCGAGCACCACGATCCGTAGGCCGGGCACCCCCTGCTGGGCGAGCAGCGCGCGCAGGCACGGGGTGACCCGGTCGGCCTCGTCGCGCAGCGGCAGCAGCACCGCCACCGTCTCGTCGACCCCGACCGGCCCGTCGGCGGGCCGGCGCAGCCAGTACCGGGCGTTGACCCAGGTGTGCGCGGTCAGCGCGGTCACCGCGACGGCCAGCACGAGCGCAACCACGGTCACCGCCGGACCCCCACCGACCAGGCCGGGTGCGGTCGTCGTCCCGGCGTCGGGTGCCGGCGCGGTGGCGGGGCGGGTCGGCCGGGGCGGGTGCCGCTCATGCCGGGGTGTCGACGCCGCGCCGCTGCGGTGCCGGCCGGTCGGCGGGCCGTCGGCGGGCGCGCAGCAGGGTCACCGCCAGCGGCACCGCCACCACCGCCATGCCCACCGCACCCCAGAGCGCCGAGGCGGGCAGCCGGAGGAAGACCGCGTGCGCCAGCACGCTGGAGAAGTACGTCCACAGGTAGAGGGCGAACATCGGGTCGTCGCGGGAGCCGGTGACCGCGACGGCCGGCCCCGCCAGCGGGCGCAGCGCGCTCATCAGCAGCACCGCGAACAGCAACCAGCCCAGGTAGTTGCTGACCGGGATGCCGGGCAGTCCGGGCAGCGCCGGGGTGGCGTCGCGCCACACCCAGTAGCCCTCGGCAACCATCTGCGGGTCGAGGAAGAGGTCCCAGCCGGCCAGCCCGACGGTGGCCAACGCCACCCGCCCGACGTGCCCCGCCGGCGTCAGGGTGCCGGGCGTCCGACCGGTGGTCGACACGGTGCCGGGCATCCGGCCGGCGGGCGTGGTCAGTTGGCCGGCGGGCGTGGTCAGCCGCACGGCGGCCAGCCAGGCGGGCCAGGCCATCCAGGTCCAGGCCAGCGGGATGATCAACGGCACCCCGGCCAGCTTCGGCCCCAACTCCCCCGAGTAGTCGTAGCTGCCGAACGGGAAGCCCGTCGCCACCCCCAGCGCCTCGATGGCGAACCCGCCGCCGGTGGCCACCGCGACCAGCGCCGCCGCCGTACGGGCACCCCGGGTGAGCAGCGCGTGCCCCACCGACAGCAGGTAGCCCAGCACGACCGTGGCGACGGTGAGCCGGGCCCGGGTGACCCCGGTGGTGAGCGGGTAGCAGATCTGGATCAGCACCAGCAGGGCCAGCAGCAGCCACGGGACGTGCCGGCGGGTCACGACGAGGCCGGGCCGGACGTGTCGGGTCGGGGCAGCGGCAGGTCCCGGCCGAGCACCCCGAACGGCCGTTCGTCGCCGGGGAAGCGGAAGTGCCGCAGCACGTCGACGAAGCCGAACCGCCGGTAGAGCCGCCAGGCCCGCGACGTCCGCTCGTCGGCCTCCGGGGTGGACAGCAGGGTGGTGCCGCCCTCGGCGATGCTGAGCAGGGCGGTGAGCTGCCGGGCACCCAGGCCGTGCCCCTGCGCGGGCGGCCGGACGTGCAACTCGACCACCTCGAAGCAGTGGGTCAGCCAGCGCTGCCGGGCGTCCGGGTCCAGCGCCCGGTAGACCTGGTCGTGCCACCACTGTCCACCCGCGCCGAGGTAGCCGTACCCGAAGCCGGCCAGGTGGCCCTCGCTGGTGAGGCTGGCGACGGCGCGGAACCCGGGCCGGCGGGCGTGGGTGGCGATGTAGCCGCGTCGGGCCTCCAGCAGGTCGCTGCGGTAGCCCATCGCCTCCCCGTACACCGCGACCACGTCGTCGAGCCGCCGGACGAGATCCTCCGGCGTCCACCGCACCAACCTCATGCGCGTCCTCTCACGGTTGCGGATCACCGTCGGCGACCCATCCCAGCACCGACCGGTCACCGACCACTGCGCGCACCTCGAAGCGCGCGAACAACTCCTCCGCGTACCACCCTTCGGTGGGGGTGCGGGTGATCGCCGCCCGGTGCTCCGGGTGACGGTACGCGAAGGCCACGAGGTCCGTCGGGTCGCGCCACACGCTGACCGTGCCCTGCCAACCCAGCGGGGCCTCACCGACACCGAACCGGGCGAGCAGCCCCGGCGCGGCGTGCAGTGCGGCGGCGACCGGCGGGACGGCCTGCCAGAAGGTGAGCGCGCGGCGGGGGCGCAGCCGGGCCCGGGTCAGCGCCAGCACCGGCCCGTCGACCCGGCCGCCCGCCGGATCGCCGAACGGCCGCCGGCCCGACCACTCGCCCCGGCTGGTCACCGGGCGCAGCTCCAGCCGGGCCGACGCCTGGGCGATCCGGGCCCAGGAACGGCCGACCGGGGAGGCGTCGAAGCCGGCCGCCGCGGCGGGGGATTCCCACACCACCAGCGCCGCCCACCGGGTCAGGTCGGCGTCCCCCGGGCCGAAGCCGGTGCCGGTCCCGGTGCCGAGCAGCTTGCCGAACCGTACGCCGGGGGTGCGTCGCAGCTGCCACGGATGCCGGGCCATCCGGGCCAACGCCCGACCGACGGCGGCCCGGGGCACCCGCCACACGTGCAGGGTGACCAGCTCCGGGGTGGTGTTCACGCCACCTCGGCGGGGGTGCCGCCGGTGATCCGCAGCAGCTCCGGGTAGGTGGTGGGGAAGACCGCCTGCGGTACGCCACCGGCGGCCCACACCTGCGGGTGCCCGGTCAGGGCGGTGTCGACGAGGGTGCGCAGCGGCCCGGGGTGGCCGACCGGGGCGACCCCGCCGATCACCTGGCCGGTGTGCTCCCGGACGAAGTCGGGGGTGGCCCGGCGCAGGTGGGTCACCCCGAGATGGGCGGCCAGGCCGGCGGTGTCGACCCGGTGCGCGCCGGAGGTGAGCACCAGCAGCGGCGTGCCGTCGGCCTCGAAGACCAGCGAGTTGGCGATCGCGCCGACGTCGACGCCGAGCGCGTCGGCCGCCGCGGCGGCGGTGTGCGCCGCCTCGGGTAGCAGACGGACCCGGCTGGCCGCACCGGAACCGTCCCGCGCGCCCGCCTCGTCGAGCGCCCGCTGCACCGCCTGCACGTTCGGGTGTGACTGCATGCGGCCCATTCTCCCCGGTACGCCCCGACACCCCGCAGCCGGCCGCCCACCGTGGCGGGTCAGCGGGCGGGCGGCGACCCGGGACGGGTGCCGGGCCAGTGCCCGGTGGCCCGGATCCGGCCGTCGGCGGTCACCAGCAGCGCCTCGTGGTCGGCCAGGCCGGTCAGCCAGGTCAGTGCGTCGTCGGCGTCGCGGGTCATCGCCGCGGTGGCGTACACGTCGGCCCAGAGCAGCTCCGGTCCGACCACGGTGACCGACCGCAGCGCGGTCGCCGGTCGGCCGGTGCGGGGGTCCACGATGTGCGCGCCGCGCCGGGCGGTGCCCGAGGTGGCGACCGCGCCGTCGCGCCGGTCCAGCACGTCCAGCAGGTGGCCGGGGCGGTCCGGGTCCTCGATGCCGACCCGCCAGGCCGGCCGGTCCGCCTCGGCGCGCAGCAGCACGTCCCCACCGGCGTTGAGACAGAGGTCGTGCCCGGCCAGGTCGGCCAGCCACCCGGCCGCCCGCTGCACCGCCCACCCCTTGACCAGCCCGGACGGGTCGTAGCCGGCACCGCCGGTGGGCAGCGGCAGCCGCCGGGCGTCGAACCGGCCGCCGGTGCGCGTCCGGGCCAGTTCGCACAGCTCCGCCACCTCCCGCACCAGTGGGCTCGCGGTGGCCGGATCGGGTTCCCGCCCGGCCAGCCGTCCGATCTCGCTCTCCGACCGGTAGACGCTGAACGTCGCGTCGATCGCGCCCAGCCAGGTGAAGAACCGCTCCACCCGGGCGGCGACCGCGTCGTCGTGCACGTCCGGGCCGCGCAGGTGCACGCTCACCGGCAGCCCCATCACCTGCACCACCCAGGCCCGCCGGTCCAGCTCCGCCGTCCGGCCCGTCGGCGTGCTCATTTCAGGTGCGCCGCGTCGATGGCGGCCTGGAGGGACTCGCGGTAACCGTCGCTGGTGACGGTCGCCCCGGACACGGTGTCGATCCGGGCGCTCTGCGCGGTGAGCGCCGCCTGCCGCAGGATCGGTACCGCGTAGTCGTTGATCTGCTGGTCCCGGAAGTTGCCGTCGGGCACCTGGAGTGCCGTGACGTCGGTGATCCGCCCGCCCGCCACGGTGATCCGGACCTGCACCGGCCCCCACCGGGTCTGCGCCACCGACCCGTCGTAGCTTCCGCCGCCGCTGTCGCCGGTGTTTCCACCCTCGCCGGTGTCTCCGCCCGGCACGCCCGAGCCCGGGTCGGTGCCGGTGGGCGTGTCCCCGGAGCCGGGGGTGGTGCCGCCACGGTCGACGGCGACGGCGCTGGTCCCCCCGCCGACGCCCATGGTGCTGGTCCGGTAGCTGAACAGCAGCACCAGGGCGGTCACCGTGGAGAGCAGCCAGATGGTGATCCGTCGCACGGTTCCCCCTTCCCGCCCGTCACCAGGCGAAGCGTTCGTGATGGACGTGCCGCTCGGGCACCCCGGCGGCCCGGGTCGCGGCCTGCACCGCGTCGACCCAGCCGTCCGGGCCGCACAGGTAGACGTCGTGGTCGGCGATGCCGGGGGAGAGCCGGCGCAGCGCCTCGGCGTCCGGGAGCCCGGCCGCGTAACCGGGCAGCCAGGAGGGTTGCCGGCCGCGCGGACCGACCAGGTAGTGGACCGACACCCCGCGTTCGACCGCGAGCCGCTCCAGCTCCGCCCGGAAGGCCAGCTCCTGCTGGGTACGCACGCGGTAGAGCAGCACCGCCTGCCCGGGTGCGTACGGCAGCTCCCGGAGCAGGGCCAGCAGCGGGGTGACGCCGATCCCGCAGGCGAGCAGGGTGATCCCGCCGCCGCGCCAGTGCTGCCCGGTCAGCCGCCCGTACGGGCCCTCCAACAGCACCCGGGTGCCCGGTCGCAGGGTGGCCACCCGGGAGCTGTCGTCGCCGAGGTCCTTGACGGTGATCCGCATCAGGTCGCCCGTCGGCGGGGCGGACAGCGAGTACGGGTGCGCCCGGGACCAGCCGGGGCCGGTCAGGAAGCGCCAGCCGAAGAACTGCCCGGCCCGGACCGGCAGCCGGTCCAGGTCCCGCCCGCGCAACCAGACCGAGGTGACGCCGGGCGCCTCGGGGACCACCGCGGCCACCTCGACCCGGTGCCGCAGCGAGCGGTACGCCGGCAGCCCGAGCCGGAACACCAGCACGCTGCCCAGCGCCCCCAGGTACACCGTCCACCAGTACGCCCGCGCGGCGGCCGAGGAGACGAAGTCCGCGCCGGTCCACAACTGGTGCGGCAGCGCCAACCCGATCCCCAGGTACGCGTACAGGTGCAGCAGGTGCCAGGACTCGTAGCGCAGCCGACGGCGGGCCGCCCGGACGGAGGTGACCACCACCAGCACCAGCAGTGCCAGCGCGGCGGTGGCCAGCAGCATCCCCGGGTACCCGGTGACCAGCAGCCAGAGCTGCGTCACGGGGTTCTCCCGGGCGGTGCCGGCGTACCCCAGGGTGGTCAGCAGCACGTGGGCCAGCAGCAGGTGGAACGAGGTGAAGCCGGCCAGCCGGTGCCAGCGGGCGATCCGGTCCTGGCCGAAGCGCCGTTCGACGAGCGGCACCCGGGCCATCAGCACCACCTGGACGAGCATCAGGTCGGCGCTGAGCAGGCCGGTGAGCCGACCGGCGGAGGTGAGGCCGGTGGCCACCCCGGAGAGCAGTTCCTGCACCCCTCGGTCGGCGGTCCAGAGCGCGACGACGACCAGCAGGCTGAGCACCGCCGCGCTGCCGGCCAGGTCGGCCCACCAGCCGGGGGCGGTGGGCAACGGCCGGCGCGGGGTACCCCGGTCCAGGACGGTGGCGCTCATCCGCGGGTCGTTCCGGCGGGTCCTTCACTCATGCGTTCCACCCTGCGGCGGTGACCTCGGGTCAGGCTTTGCCGTCGCTGTGCGCCGGCTGGGAATCGTCGCTGGCACGCCGTACGCCAGACGTTGCGTTTTCGTCGGGGGCAGGGTGTACTGTCAGAGCAGTTAGAACGAGTGTTCGATTCAGTCGCACACCCGTTCCAACGCCCCCGGGCGGTGTTTCGCGGCGTCGACCCGGGCAGGTGCGGTTTCGCGGACCGCACCGGGTTCCGGGCAGTCGCGAGCCCGGTCCCGTCAAGGCAGGTCGTCGCCCGCCGCCCACGACCCCCGGGCGGCGGGCGACGAACCCGCCGGTTCGCCGGCCGGGTGTGGTGTGGGGAAGCATCCGCACCCGGCCGGCCCCCAGCGGTGCGTCTTCCTCCGCACCACCCGCCCCGGGCATCGCGCCGGTGGACCTCCTCCACCGGGCGTCCCGCCCGATCCGGTCACGCGGAGGAGACAGTCATGCCGACCAACCCGGCCCAGGCGCCGACGGTGCCCGCGCACGTGCTGCCGCACCGCACCCCGACCCAACTCCTCACGGTGGCCCGACACGGGCTGGCCGAGGCCGCCCAGACCCGCCCCGACGGGCTGCGCTACGCCGCCGCCCACCTGGCCGCGCTCCGCGCCGCCGCCGCCCTGCTGGCCGCCCGGGCCCGGCCCGCGCCCGCCCGCCGCCGCCGGATCACCAGCGTCTGGGTGCTGCTCGCCGGGGTCGCCCCCGAACTGGACGAGTGGTCCCGCTACTTCGCCGCCGCCGCCGGCAAGCGGGCCGCCGCCGAGGCTGGCATACCCCGGGTGGTGAACGCCCGGGAGGCCGACGACCTGCTCCGGGCCGCCGAACAGTTCGTGACGGTGGTGGAGCAGGCGCTCGGCGTGACCCACCAGCCCGCCCTCGACGGCCTCGCCGCCTGACCCGGGGGCGGGCCCGGGTCCCCGCCGGGCACCTGATCCGGCCGGCACCGGGCCCGCCGCAGCACCTCGACGCAGCGTCCCACCGCGTCCGGGGCGAGCACGCAGTGCACCTGATCCACGCAACGACACGACGGGGGGTTGGTCCGATGGCGGGCCGCATGGTGGGCGGTTCCGCCGCACTGGCCGCTCTGGTACGCCCGGCGAGCGCTCCGGACCCGGCGGTCGGTCACCGGCTGCTCCCGGTGGCACCCGAGCTGACCGGCCTGCTGCCACACCGGGGGCTGCGCCGGGGCAGCACCGTCGCCGTGACCGTCGGCCAGCCCCGGCGCAGTGGCGGCACCTCCCTGGTGCTGGCGTTGCTCGCCGAGGCGTCCCGGGCCGGGTCGTGGTGCGCGGTGGTCGGGGTGCCCACGTTCGGGGCCGGCGCCGCCGCCGAGGCCGGCATCGCCCTGGACCGGCTGGCCCTGGTGCCCCATCCCGGCCCGGAGTGGCCCACCGTGGTCGCCGCCCTGATCGACGGGGTCGACGTGGTGGTGACCGCCGTGCCGCACACCGTCTCCGCCCCGGTCGCCGACCGGCTGGCCGCCCGGGCCCGGCAGCGCGGCTGCGTGCTCGTCCCGTACGGCCGGTGGACCGGTGCGGACGTGACGCTCCAGGTGGTCCGGGGGGTCTGGGAGGGGCTCGGGGCGGGGCGGGGCCGGCTGCGCCGACGCGAGGTCACCGTGTCGGCACGCGGACGCGGAGCGGCGGCCCGTCCCAAGGAGATCACGATGTGGCTGCCCGGCGACGGGCTCACCCGGGTCGTGCCCGCCGCCGCGTCGGCCGTCCCCGCCGCAACCGCCGGGCCCCGGCCGGGCGGATTCACCGTGGTCGGGTCCGGGTGACCGGCACGCCCGTGCGCACCCTGCTGCTCTGGTGCCCGGACTGGCCGGTGCTCGCCGCCGAGATCGTCGACGGGGTGCCCGCCACCGGCCCGGTGGCCGTGCTGCACGCCAATCGGGTGGTGTCCTGCTCCGCACCGGCCCGCGCCGCCGGGGTACGCCGGGGCCTGCGCCGCCGGGAGGCGCAGGGGCGCTGCCCCACGCTGACCGTCGTCGACCACGACCCCGGTCGGGACGCCCGCGCCTTCGAACCGGTCGTCGCCGCCGTGGAGGAGGTCGCCGCCGGGGTCGAGGTGGTCCGCCCCGGCGTCTGCGCGCTCGCCGCCCGGGGGCCCGCCCGCTACCTCGGTGGTGAGGAGGCCGCCGCCGAGCGGATCGTCGAGCAGGTCGCCGAGTCCTGCGCGGTGGAGAGCCAGATCGGCATCGCCGACGGGGTCTTCGCCGCCGGCCTCGCCGCGCGTACCGGTCAGGTGGTGCCGCCGGGCGGGACGCCGGGGTTCCTGGCGGGGCTGCCCGTCGAGGCGATCGGCCGCCCGGCCCTGGCCGACCTGCTGCGCCGGCTCGGCGTACGCACGCTGGGCGACTTCGCGGCGCTGCCCGCCGGTGACGTGCTGGCCCGGTTCGGCTTCGACGGGGCCCTCGCCCACCGGCTCGCCGCCGGGCACGACCACCGGCCGCTCGCCGTCCGGCAGCCCCCCGTCGACCTGACCGTCACCGCCCACCACGACGAACCCCTCGACCGGGTCGACGCGGCGGCCTTCGCCGCCCGGATGCTCGCCGAACGGCTGCACGACCGGCTGGCCGGGCACGGGCTGGCCTGCACCCGGCTCGGCATCGAGGCGGTCACCGCGCACGGCCAGGAACTGCACCGGGTGTGGCGGCACGACGGGCTGCTCACCGCCGCCGCCATCGCCGACCGGGTGCGTTGGCAGCTCGACGGTTGGCTCTCCGGCGGCACCGGTCGGGCCGGTGCCCGACCGGCCCGACCGACCGCCGGGATCATCCGGCTGCGGCTGGTGCCCGACGGGCTGCTGTCCCGGGGTGGGCTGCAACCCGGCCTGTGGGGGGAGGTCGGCGAGGAACGCGACCGGGCACACCGGGCGTTGAGCCGGGTGCAGGGCATCCTCGGTCCGGAGGCGGTGGTCACCGCCGTGCTGGGCGGTGGTCGGTCCCCGGCCGACCAGACCCGCCTGGTCCCCTGGGGCGACGAACGCCTCCCCGCCCGCCCCGGCCCGCCCCCACTGCCGGGCGTCACCGAGGCGGAGCCTGGTGCCGCCGGGCGGGCGGTGGCACAGTCCGGTGGCGTCGGGCGGGCGGTGGCGCAGTCTGCTGGTGCCGGGCGGGCGGTGACGGGGGCCGGGGGCGTTGGGCGGGCGGTGACGGGGGCCGGGGGTGCCGGGCAGGCGGTGACGGGGGCCGGGGGTGCCAGGCGGGGCGGGCCACGGCGGCCGGGTCCCGTACCGCCCTGGCCGGGGCGACTGCCGCCACCCGCGCCGGCCGTGGTGCTGCCCGTTCCGCTCACCGCGACCGTGCACGACGCCACCGGCGAACCGGTGCTGGTCAGCGCCAGGCTGGTGGTCAGCGCGGCGCCCGCCCGGCTGGCCGTCGGCGGCACCGCGCCGACGGAGATCGTCGGCTGGACGGGCCCGTGGCCGGTGGACGAGCGGTGGTGGGCCCCCGCCGAGGCCCGTCGCCGGGCCCGGTTCCAGGTCTGCCTGGCCGACGGTGCCGCCCTGCTGCTGGCCGTCGAGGCCGGCCGGTGGCTGGTGGAGGCGATCTATGACTGACCGGTGCTCCGGGCTGGTCCGGTCCGGGCTGGTCTTGCCTGGGCTGGCCTCGTTCGCGCTGGCCTCGTGTGCGCCGGTGGGACCTTTCCGGGCTGGACCCGGATCGGCCGGCTGCGTGCAGGTCGGCCGTGTGTCGGCCGGTGGTATGCCGGTCGGTCGGGTGCGCGCTGGTTCCGGGTCTGCCGGAGTGCTGCCGGTTCGGGCATTGCCGGCTGACCGCGTGTCGGCTGACCGCATGCCGGTCGGCTGTATGCCGATCGGTGCGGTGTTCCGTCCGGGGTCACCCCGCGTCCCGACGATGTTTCCGGGTGAGTGGTATGCCTCAGCGGCATAAATATGCCTCAGTGGCATATCACTCATCGGGAGGACCATGGCTGTCCGTAGTGGCCACGCCCGGTCCCACCGCCGCACGCAGAAGGCCGACCCGCGCTACCGGGGCGGCCGGATGAGCTTCCACAATCCGAAGCTGCCCTGGTCGGAGCTGGAGCGGGTGCTGTCCGGACGGTCCACCACCGACGGCGGCGCGGACCACCGCTCCCGTGACGACCGCTCCCGTGACGACCGCCTCCGTGACGACCGCCTCCGTGACGACCGCCTCCGTGCCGGCGGGGCCCAGGACGGCGGGGGGCGGGGCGGGCGGCGGCGCGGGGAACGGCACCTGCACGTGGTGGACCCGCTCGCCGAGGCCGACGGCGGCGACTCGCCGGCCTGGACCCGGCACCGTGAGCGGTACGCGCCCCCCGAGCTGGCCCGCCCGGACGACCCGGTGCCCTACGCCGAGCTGCACGCGCACACCAACTTCAGTTTCCTCGACGGGGCGAGCCACCCGGAGGAACTGGCCGAGGAGGCCGCCCGGTTGGGGCTGACCGCGCTCGCCGTGACCGACCACGACGGGTTCTACGGGGTGGTCCGGTTCGCCGAGGCGGCCCGTACGCTGCGCCTGCCCACGGTCTTCGGGGCGGAGCTGTCGCTGGGGCTGCCCGGCCCGCAGCAGGGCGAGCCCGACCCGCTGGGCCGGCACCTGCTGGTGCTCGCCCACGGCCACGAGGGGTACGCCCGGCTCGCGTCGGTCATCTCCCGGGCCCAGCTACGCGGCGGGGAGAAGGGCCGGCCGGTCTACGGCGAGCTGGAGGAGGTCGCCGCCGAGCTGCGCGACCACGTGTTGGTGCTGACCGGTTGCTGCAAGGGGCACGTGCCGGCGGCGCTGCTCACCACGGGGGTCGACGCGGCGGCCCGGGAGCTGGACCGGCTCACCGCGCTGTTCGGCGCGGAGACGGTGGCGGTGGAGCTTACCGACCACGGGCACCCGGTCGACGCCGACCGCAACGACGCGCTCGCCGAGCTGGCCGCCACCGCCGGGCTGCCCACCGTGGCCAGCAACAACGTGCACTACGCCAGCCCGGGGCGACGACGGTTGGCGACCACCCTGGCCGCTGTCCGGGCCCGCCGTAGCCTGGACGAGATCGACGGTTGGCTGCCGGCTGCCGCCACCGCCCACCTGCGCAGCGGTGCGGAGATGACGGCCCGCTTCGCCGCGTACCCGGGTGCGGTGTCCCGGGCCGCCGAGTTCGGCGCGGAACTCGCCTTCGACCTGCACCTGGTCGCGCCCCGGCTGCCGGCGTACCCGGTGCCGGCGGGGCACACCGAGATGAGCTGGCTGCGCCACCTGACGCTGGCCGGGGCGCACGAGCGCTACGGGCCGCCCGGGGCGCACCCGGAGGCGTACGCGCAGCTGGAACACGAGCTGCGGATGATCGACGAGCTGGGCTTCCCCGGCTACTTCCTGGTGGTCTACGACATCGTGGCGTTCTGCCGCGCGCAGGACATCTACTGCCAGGGCCGGGGTTCGGCGGCCAACTCGGCGGTCTGCTACGCGCTGCGGATCACCAACGTGGACGCGGTACGGCACCGGCTGCTGTTCGAACGGTTCCTCGCCCCGGAACGCGACGGGCCACCCGACATCGACGTGGACATCGAGTCCGACCGGCGGGAGGAGGTGATCCAGCACGTCTACGCCCGCTACGGCCGGGAGCACACCGCCCAGGTCGCCAACGTCATCTCCTACCGGCCCCGGTCGGCGGTGCGGGACGTGGCGAAGGCGTTCGGCTACTCGCCCGGCCAGCAGGACGCCTGGAGCAAGCAGATCGACCGCTGGGGTTCCGTCGCGGCGGTCGACGTCGAAGGCATCCCCGAGCAGGTGGTGGCGTACGCCAACGAGTTGCAGACGTTCCCCCGGCACCTCGGCATCCACTCCGGCGGGATGGTGATCTGCGACCGGCCGGTGATCGAGGTGTGCCCGGTGGAGTGGGGGCGGATGCCCGGCCGCAGCGTGCTCCAGTGGGACAAGGACGACTGCGCGGCCGTCGGGCTGGTCAAGTTCGACCTGCTCGGGCTGGGCATGCTGTCGGCCCTGCACTACGGCTACGACCTGATCGGGTCCAGGCTGGACCTGGGCGACATGACGTTGGACGACCCCGAGGTCTACGACATGCTCTGCCGGGCCGACTCGGTCGGGGTGTTCCAGGTGGAGAGCCGCGCCCAGATGGCCACCCTGCCCCGGCTGAAACCCCGCGAGTTCTACGACCTGGTGGTGGAGGTGGCGCTGATCCGGCCCGGCCCGATCCAGGGCGGCTCGGTGCACCCGTACATCAGGCGCAAGAACGGCCAGGAGCCGGTGACGTACCCGCATCCGCTGATGCGCAACGCGCTGGAGAAGACCCTCGGCGTGCCGCTGTTCCAGGAGCAGCTGATGCAACTCGCCATCGACCTGGCCGGCTTCGACGCCGCCGGGGCCGACCAGTTGCGCCGGGCGATGGGGGCGAAACGGTCGGTGCAGCGGATGGCGCAGCTCGCCGACCGGCTCTACGCCGGGATGGCCGAGCGGGGCATCACCGGCGAGTTGGCCGACGACGTCTACCGCAAGCTCACCGCGTTCGCCAGCTACGGCTTCCCGGAGAGCCACGCGATGAGTTTCGCCTACCTGGTGTACGCCAGCTCGTGGCTCAAGCGGCACCATCCGGCGGCGTTCCTGGCCGCCCTGCTCAACGCCCAGCCGATGGGGTTCTACGCGCCGCAGACCCTGGTCGACGACGCCCGGCGGCACGGCGTCGAGGTCCGCCGGCCGGACGTCAACGCCAGTGGGGCCGGGGCGGTGCTGGAGTCCACCCCGCAGACCCGGTGGGGGAGCGTGCCGGGGGAACCGCCGCACGCCTGGGGGCTGGGCGGTCCGGCGGTCCGGCTCGGGCTGGGCGGTGTGCGTACCCTCGGCGACGACCTGGCCGGGCGGATCGTGGCGGAGCGGACGGCGCACGGGGCGTACCGGGACATGCCTGATCTGGCCCGGCGGGTCGGTCTCACCGCGGGTCAGCTGGAGGCGCTGGCCACCGCGGACGCCTTCGCCTGTTTCGGGCTGACCCGGCGGGAGGCGCTCTGGGCGGCCGGGGCGGCGGCCCAGGACCGGCCGGGCCGGCTGCCCGGCACGGTGACCGGCGCGGCGGCCCCGACCCTGCCGGGGATGGAGGCGGTGGACCGGCTCGTCGCCGACGTCTGGGCCACCGGGCTGTCCCCGGAGACCCACCCGGCCCGGTTCGTCCGGGACGGGCTCGACGCGCTGGGTGCGGTGCCGATCGCCCGGTTGGGGCGGGTGGAGTCGGGTCGGCGGGTCCGGGTCGGCGGGATCGTCACCCACCGGCAACGGCCGGCGACCGCCGGTGGGGTCACCTTCCTCAACCTGGAGGACGAGACGGGGATGCTGAATGTCACTTGCTCCCCGGGGCTGTGGCAGCGCTATCGTCGAATCGCCCGCACCAGCAGCGCCCTCGTGGTCCGTGGTCGGTTGCAGCGGCACGAGGGGGTCACCAACCTCACCGCCGACCGGCTGGACCCGATCACGCCGCCGGTGGAATCCGCCTCCCGCGACTTCCGGTGAAGTGATCCACATTACGGTTTTCCGGGCCGGGAGACGGGAGAATTCCGGCACGCGCGGGCAGAGCGGCCCGCTCGCGGCAAGGGGGATGACCAGTGACGATGGACAGCACGTACACCGGTGGACTGGCGAACGCCCGGCGTACCCGGCTGGGCGCCGGTTGGACGCCCGCCCAGGACGCCGAGCCGCGGGAGTACCAGGTGACCGAGGGCCCGGTGGCGAACGACCGCCGGTCCCGCGCCGAGGAGGACCCGGCCGGCGGCGGCGAGATCTGAGCCGTCGGCGTCGGCACCGCCAGCGGGGGTCGGGTGAGGCGGGTGACTAGGCTCCACCGGGTGGAGCAGAGCACCCGAGGTCGGTTCGTCGAGCCGCCGTTGACCCCCCGTACCGCCGTCATCTGGTCGGTGCTCGCCGCCGAGCTGGACCGGCGGGCCGACGACACGCTGACCGTGCTCGACGTGGGCGGCGGCACCGGCGGCTTCGCCGTGCCGCTCGCCCAGGCCGGCCACCGGGTGACCGTGGTCGACGCCAGCCCCGACGCCCTCGCCGCCCTCACCCGCCGGGCCGCCGAGGCCGGGGTGGCCGACCGGGTCCGCGCCGTGCAGGGCGACGGCGACGCGTTGACCGGCCTGGTCGAACCGGCCTCCGTCGACCTGGTGCTGTGCCATGCGGTGCTGGAGGTGGTCGACGACCCGCTGCCGGTGACGACCGCGCTGGCCGCCGCGCTGCGCCCCGGTGGGGCGGCGAGTGTGCTGGTCGCCGGGCGGGCCGCCGCCGTGCTGGGTCGGGCGATGAACGGTCACCTGGACGTCGCCGCCGCGCTGGCCGCCGCCACCGACGGCGCCGCCGGCCCCCGGGACACGCTGCGCCGCCGCTTCGACGCCGAGCAGGCCACCGCCCTGTTGCGCGCCGCCGGCCTCACCGTCGAGGAGATCCACGGGGTACGCGTCCTCGCCGACCTGCTGCCCGCCGCCGTCGCCGACGGTCAGCCGGGTGCCCTGGTCGAGTTGGAGAAGGCGCTGGCCGGGCGTCCGCCCTACCGGGATCTCGCCGCCCAACTGCACCTGTTCGCCCGCCGCCCGGCATGACCGACCTGCCCCCGGCCGGGACGACCCTGCCCCCGGCTGCTGTGCCGGTGGACCGAGCGGCGGGGCCGGTGCCTGCGGCGGACCCGCTCGCGGTGGTGTCGCCGCGCTACGGCGGGGGCAGCCTGGCCGACGTGCTGCCCAGCGCGCTGGCCGTGCTCGGTGTGCCGGGCGCGGTCGACCTGCTCGGGCTCGCCCCCGGCCTGGCCGGGGTACGCCGGGTCGCCGTGCTGCTCGTCGACGGTCTCGGCTGGTACCAGCTCCCCACCGCCGCCCGGTACGCCCCGACCCTGACCGGGCTGGCCGCGACGGTGGGCCGCCCGCTCACCTGCGGCTTCCCCTCCACCACCCCGACCAGCCTGGTGACCCTGGGCGCGGGCGCGGCCCCCGGCACGCACGGCGTGCTCGGCTTCACCGTCCGGGTGCCCGGCACCGACCGGGTGCTCAACCACATCGACTGGCACGGCGACCCGGACCCGCTGCACTGGCAGCCGGTACGCACCCAGTGGCAGCGGGCCCGTGCCGCCGGGGTCGCGGTGAGCGTGGTGAGTCGTCCCGAGTACGCCGGCAGCGGGCTCACCCTGGCCGCCAACCGGGGTGGCGACTACCGGGGCGCCGCCGGGGTGGACGCCCTGGGCCGGACGATGCTGGCGGCGCTGTCCGCCGGGGCCGGCCCCACCCTGGTCTCCGGCTACCACCCCGACCTGGACCGGCACGGGCACCTCAGCGGGGTCGACTCCGCGCCCTGGCGGATCGCCGCCGCCGAGGTGGACGGCCTGCTCGCCCGGCTCGTCGACGGGTTGCCGGCCGACGCCGCGCTGCTGGTCACCGCCGACCACGGCCAGCTCGACGTGCCGGCGGCCCACCGTTTCGACCTGGACACCGATCTGCGGCTGCGGGCCGGCATCCGGGTGGTCGCCGGTGAGCCCCGGGTGCGGTACCTGCACGTCGAGCCGGGGGCGGTGGACGACGTGGTGGCCACCTGGTCGGCGGTGCTCGGGCCGGCCGCCCGGGTGTGCACCCGGGAGGAGCTGGTGGCCGAGGGCTGGTTCGG
Source organism: Micromonospora sp. NPDC049257 (assembly GCF_040678915.1). NCBI lineage: Bacteria > Bacillati > Actinomycetota > Actinomycetes > Micromonosporales > Micromonosporaceae > Micromonospora > Micromonospora sp. NPDC049257. Next base: position 244,134 of record NZ_JBFAQU010000002.1, on the reverse strand, counting down.
CCCGGTCGCCGAGGAACACCTGTCCCGGGTCGGTGACGTGGTGGTGACCTGCCGCGACACGTACGCGGTGCTGGCCACCCGGTCGGAGCCGCCGGCGGCGTCCCGGCTGGTGGCGTACCACGGGGCGGACAGCGCGGCGGAGATGACCGTGCCGCTGCTGGTGGTCCGGGGCTGACCGCCGGGCCGGTTGTCGTACCGGGCGGCTAGCCTGCGGTGATGGGCCGGAGCCAGTCGTTGCCGCGTGGTGCTGGTGACCCGCGTTTCGGGCCCGACGCCGACGACTCGGCCAGCCCGATCCTGCACGTCGACATGGATGCCTTCTTCGCCTCCGTCGAGGTGCGTCACCGGCCCGAGTTGGCCGGCCGTCCGGTGGTGGTCGGCGGGGTCGGGCCGCGGGGTGTGGTCAGTTCCGCCAGCTACGAGGCCCGCCGCTTCGGCGTGCGCAGCGCCATGCCCACCGCGCGGGCCCGCGCGCTCTGCCCCGGCGCGGTCTACCTGCCCCCCGACTTCGCCCGCTACCGGGCGGCCTCCGACGCGGTGATGCGGATCTTCCGGGACGTCACCCCGCTGGTCGAGCCGCTCTCCCTCGACGAGGCGTTCCTCGACGTGACGGGTGCCCGCCGGCTGTTCGGCCCGCCCGCCGCCATCGCCCGGCGGATCCGGGCCCGGGTCGCCGCCGAGCAGGCGTTGACCTGCTCGGTCGGGGTGGGGCCGAGTAAGTTCGTGGCCAAGCTCGGCTCCACCCGGGCCAAGCCGGACGGCCTGCTGGTGGTGCCGGCCGATCGGGTGTTGGAGTTCCTCCACCCACTGCCGGTCGACGCGTTGTGGGGGGTGGGGGAGCGGTCCGCCGAGACGCTGCGGCGGCTCGGCCTACGCACCGTCGGCGACCTGGCCGAGGCACCCGCCGGGATGCTCCGCAAGGCGCTCGGTGTGGCGTCCGCGACCCACCTGCACGAGTTGGCCCGGGGGCGCGACGCGCGCCCGGTCAGCCCGGACCAGGTGGAGAAGTCGATCGGGGCCGAGGTGACCTTCGACGTCGACGTCGTCGACGCGCAGGAGATCCGGCGCGCGCTGCTCGCCCTCAGCGAAAAGGTGGGCAGTCGGCTCCGGGCGGCCGGCCAGGTCGGCCGGACCATCTCGATCAAGGTCCGAATGTCCGATTTCCGCACCGTCAGCCGGTCCCGCACCCTCGACGGGGCGACCGACGTGGCCCGGGAGATATTCGACACGTCCTGGGGCCTCTGGACGGTTCTCGACCCGGGTGAGCCGGTCCGGCTGGTCGGCGTCCGGGTGGAGGGCCTGGCGGGAGCGGTCGACACACCGCGACAACTCACGCTGGGCGCACCGGAGCGGGGATGGCGGGAAGCGGAGACCGCCGCCGACGCGGCGGCTGCCCGTTTCGGGCGGTCCGTCATAGGTCCGGCCAGTCTGCTCGGTAAACGTGATCCCCGGCGCGGGGAAAATAGCAGTCGGCCATAGGTCGTCCCGCTTTCCGACGCGCGACCCCCCTCGTAGACTTGGCGGCAAGCAGCCGGATGGCTGCCACGGTCTGTCGGCCCGACCGGGCCGACCAACGTGACCGGGGAGGAGTGCCGTGCCGCTCTCGGAGCACGAGCAGCGGCTGTTCGAGCAGATCGAGCGGTCGCTTGCCGAGGACCCCAAATTCGCCTCGGCCGTGCGCGCCAGCGACCCGCGTTTCCATACGCGGCGTCGCCTGCTCGTCGCTGCCGGCGTGGTGGTCGTCGGCCTGGCCCTGTTGGTCTACGGCGCGGTGATCAAGACGCCGCCACTGGCAGTGGCGGGCTTCGTCGTCATGCTGGCCGCGTTGGGCTATGCGGTGCAGTCGCACCGGCGGGCGCAGTCACCGGACCTGCACGTGGTGGGCGGCACGACGAGTCGTCGTCGTCCGCGTGGCCGGGGCGGCCGTCGGCCGTCGCTGCTGGACCGCATGGAGGATCGGTGGCGGCAACGTCCGGAGGGACATCGCTGAACCCGGCCCACCCCTGAGGGTGGACGGGCGTCGCCGACGACGGTAGGTGCCGGACCTGTGGTCCGGCCACCTCCGTCATATCGCTATGCCCGCGCTCTGCTGCCAGCCAGGTTGCCCACCCGGGCCCGTCGGTGCCCCCACGCCGCCCGTCACCATCCCTGGCCCACTCCCGTGCGGCGACGTGGCGGTGTCCAGGACGGCTGACACGGCTGTATCGCCCCACGAGCGGCCCGCCCCGCCGGGGCGGGGTCAGGCGCGGCGGGTGGCGAGCAGGCGGCGCGGGTTCCAGCGCAGCAGCAGGCGACGGAGCCGGCCGGAAGCCGTCACCAGACGCGCCGACGTGTCGCCGAGCGAGGTACGCCAGCGCAGCAGCACCGAGGGGGGCAGCACGGCGGCGAGGAACCGGGTACGCCGGTCCGCCCGCGCGGCGAGACTGTCGCGTACCGTCCGCAACGCCGGGTGCAGCGGTTCGCCGGTGAGCGGGTCCCGGGCGTACCGGGCACGTTCCTCGGCGCGACCGAGCAGCCGTACCGCCGTGGCGGAGCCGGCGTCCTCACCGACCGCCTCCCGGGCCAGCCGCTCGGCGGTCGCCCGGGGCGTCTCCGTCCGGTCGATCCGCACCCGGTAGTCGACCAGGGTGTCGAGCAACTCGTCCCAGGCCGCGTGGGCGTCCGCCCGGGCCCGTTCGGCGTCCACGCCCAGCACCGTCATCGGGATGCTCCCGCCCGCCCCGTCGTCGGGGGCGGGCCCGGCCGCCACCGGGGTCGGCAGGTGGTGCCGTTGCCGGCGCAGCGCCCGCCGCCGCAGCGCCGGGACGGCCAACAGCGCCGCCACCGCGAGCAGCGCGCCCACCGTCCACCAGGGCCAGGTCGGGGCACGTTCGACGGGAGCGCCGGTGGTCGGGTCGAAACCAGCGTCGGTGTCCTTGTCGGCGGCCTCGTCCCGCTGCGGTCCCGTGGTGGCCCCCGGGTCCTGCGGGGCGGCCGGCGCGGCGGTGTCCGACGGCTCCGGGTCCGGGGCGTCGGAGTCCGGCGCCCACGCCGACCGGTTCGCCCCCTGGACGCCGTACGCCGGGGTGGCGTCGAACGGGACCCAACCGAACTGGTCGAAGTAGACCTCCGTCCAGGCGTGCAGGTTCCGGTTGGTCAACGTGTAGGTGTCCCCGTTGGCGCTGCTGCCGTTGGTGAAGCCGAACGCCACCCGGGCCGGGATGCCGGCCTCGCGTACCAGCCAGGCCAGCGCCGCCGCGTACTGCTGGCAGTAGCCGACCTTGTTGGTGAGGAAGTCGACGATCTCCTGGCCGCTGGTGCCGCCCTTGGTGCTCAGCGAGTAGCTGAAGCCGTTCTCCCGGGAGAAGTAGTCGTAGATCGCCCGGACCCGGTCGTAGTCGGTGGACTTCCCCTCCACCAGCCGGCTGACCAGCAGGCTGACCTCACGGACCTCCGGGGTGCGGGTCTGTTGCAGCCGGATCGGGTGCTCGGCCGGCAACGGGCGGGCCCGACGCAGCGCCGCCGGGGTGAACGTCGAGCGCACGTACTCGAACGAGTAGCGCTTGCTCCGGGAGTTGTCCCGGTTGGAGAAGACCACCCCGAGGTTCTGGTCGTACGACCAGTTGCCGTTGAGCCCGTCGAAGCTGACCGGGTCGGTGTAGAGCGGCACGAAGGGCATGCTCAGCGTGCGGTTGATCTCCACCGTCGCCCGGTAGGTCCGCTGCTCCACCCCCGGCCCGGTGCGACCCGACGGGTCGGGCAGCTCCCGGTTCACCGGGCGGCCGTTGGGCGGGCGTACCCGGAAACCGTCCGGGCGCAGCTCGTCGGCGACCCCGAAGCGCAGGTAGAACGGGTTCTGCTCGGTGGTGGTGACCTTGACCATGTCGGCCACCTCGGACTGGTTGAGCTGCCCGCTGAGCGACGCGAAGAGGTCGATCCGGCCTGGCCCGCCACCCTGCCCGGGGCGGCCGGTGCCGTTGCCGGTGCCGTTGCCGGCGGTGTTGAACTGGTCCAGCAGCCCACCGGTCATCCCCGGCACGGCCAACGGCAGCACCACGGCCAGCGCCACCCCGACCACCGCCAGCCGGCGACCGGCGGCGGCCAGCGGGGAGGACTCCCAGACGTCCACGTCGCGGCCCTCACCGGTGAACCGGCGGCCGAACCGGCGGACCCGGTCGACGTTGTCGGTCACCAGCAGCCAGAGGTAGCCGGCGGCGCCGACCACGAACGGCAGCGCGGGGACGCTGTCGACGTAGACCGCGACCGGCACCGAGTAGATGGCCAGCATCGGCAGTCCGGCCAGGGCCGGTCGCCGCAGCCCGACGGCGAGGACGTCGACCACCACCGCGACCGAGCCCACCCCGAGCACGCTGATGAACAGCAGCGGGGTGGTGTCGGGCACCTTCACCCCGTAGGAGCGCATGTCCTGCAAGGAGCCCTGCGCCAGCTCGCCGAAGTGGGCCAGCGTCGCCGGCGTGGGCAGGAAGGCGATCAGCTCGCCACCACCGGGGAAGAGCCAGGTCAGGGCGAGCAGCAGACCGGCGAGCATGCCCAGCACCTGACCCCACAGGGGGGCCCGGACCAGTCGGGTGAGTGCCGCCGCGCCGGCCACCACGGCGACCGCGATGGCGGACTGGATCAGCCAGGTCCACTGTTGGAAGATCGACGACAGTGGTGCCGCGGCGAGCAGGGTCGCCACCGCTGCCACGAAGCCGATGTTCCGGGACGCGATCACGACGTCACCCTTCCTGTCGTCGGACGGCTCACCGGACGGCCCCGGCGACCGTCTCGGCGAGGGCGGCACGCAGCGCGAAGCCCTGCGAACCGCGCCCGGCCTGCGGCCAGAGCACCGGCAGTTGGCCGTCGTGGTTGACCCCGATGACCCGCCAGCCGCCCTGCAACAGGGCCAACGCGGCGGCGGCGTGGGTCTGCTCGGCCTCGAACCGGGCCCGTTCCGGCAGGCTGAGCCAGGTGGAGCTGTTGAGCACGAAGCCGACGCACGTCGCGCCGCTGCCGCGCAGCCCGCTCAGCAGCTCCGCCTCACTGGTGGTCAGTGAGCCGAACAAGGCGATGATCAGGCCCCCGTCGGCGCGTTGCCGGACCCGCTGCACCAGGGTCGCCACGTCACCACGCTGGTCGAGCCGGACGTCGGCGAGCTGGTCGAGGAGCAGGCCGTCCCCGGTGGCCTCGGTGGCGTCCACGTCCACCCCGTCCCCGGTGACCAGGCGCAGCTTGTAACCGGCCTGCCGCAGGTGCGAGGCGATGCTGGCGGCGGCGGAGACCGACCACTCGAAACTGGCCGTGGGACCGTCGCCCCGGTGACCGTGCGCCCGGGTGTCCAACAGCACCGTGGCCCGGCTCTCCCAGGGCTGTTCCTCCCGGCGCACCATCAGCTCACCGGTGCGGGCCGTCGACTTCCAGTGCACCCGGCGCAGATCGTCGCCCCTGCGGTACTCCCGGGTGGCGGCGTCGTCCTCGCCGTGCACCGCCACCGACCGGGCCCGGCTGTCGCCGCTGCCGGCGTACTCGCCGGGTAGGCGTACCGAGGGCAGCGGGGTGACCTGCGGGATCACGGTCAGCTGCTCGGTGCTGGGGAAGGCCCGGCTCAGCTCGCACAGCCCGAACGGGTCGGTCATCCGGACCACCAGCGGGCCCACCTCGTAGCGGCCGCGTACGTCGGCGCGGACCGTGTACGCCACCGAGCTGGCCTGGTGCGCGCCGAGCCGTTCCAGCACCACCCGGGGCCGGCTGCCCAGCGCGTAGGGCAGCCGGTCCTCCAGCAGCAGGGTGCCGGTGGGTAGCCGGGACATGTTCTGCAACCGCAGCACCACCCGGGAGCTGGCCCCGACCGGCACCCGGTGCGGGTCCAGCGAGCGGTTGCAGGCCAGTTTGTAGCGGGTCCGGCCGACGTACAGCGCGGCGAGCAGCGGCAGGACGCCGAGCAGCACCGCCACCCGGAGCAGGTCCCGTTCGCCGAGGATGCCGGCGGAGATCGCCGCGGCGATCGCCGCCGCCAGGAACGACCGGCCCCGGGTGGTCAGGCCACGCAGCCCGGCACGCACGTCACGGCCTCCGCGGCTCGAATGGCGGGCGGCCGTTGCCGGCGGCGGGGCGGGGGGTGTCGTACCCGGTGGGACGCTTGCGGTCCGCCGGCAGGGCCAGCCGGTGCACCAGCTCGGCGACGATCGCGTCGGTGGTGCGGCGGGCCAGCTGGGCGTCGGCGGTGGGGATGATCCGGTGGGCCAGCACCGGCACCGCGAGCGCCTGGAGGTCGTCGGGCAGCACGTAGTCGCGGCCCTCCAGGGCGGCCACCGCGCGGGCGGTGCGCAACAGTTGCAGGGTGGCCCGGGGGGACGCGCCCAGCCGCAGGTCGGGGGCCTCCCGGGTGGCGGTGACCAGGTCGACGGCGTACTGCTTGACGGCGTCGGCGACGTGCACGTTGCGGACGGTGGCGATCAGGCGGCGGACCGTGTCGGCGTCGGAGACGGGCCGCAGCTCCTGGAGCGGGTCGGCCGCGCCGTGCCCGTCCAGCATGGCCAGTTCGGCCTCCGGGCCCGGGTAGCCCATCGCGATGCGGGCGGTGAACCGGTCCCGCTGCGCCTCGGGGAGGGGGTACGTCCCCTCCATCTCGATCGGGTTCTGGGTGGCGATCACCATGAACGGGGTCTGCAGCTGGTAGGTCACCCCGTCGACGGTGACCTGACGCTCCTCCATGCACTCCAGCAGGGCGGACTGCGTCTTGGGGGAGGCCCGGTTGATCTCGTCGCCGACCACCAGGTTGGCGAAGACCGCGCCGGGGCGGAACTCGAAGTCGTGCGTCTCCTGGTTGTAGACGCTGACCCCGGTGACGTCGCTGGGCAGCAGGTCGGGGGTGAACTGGATGCGCCGCACCGAGCAGTCGATGGACCGGGCGAGCGCCTTGGCCAGTTTGGTCTTGCCGACTCCTGGGACGTCCTCGATCAGCAGGTGACCCTCGGCGAGTAGGACGGCCAGGGCGAGCCGCACGGTGGCTGTCTTGCCCTCGATGACCTGCTCGATGTTGGCCACCACGGCCTCGCTGGCGGCGCGGAACTCGTCGTGCGGCAGTACGCCGCCCACCTCGTCCCAGGTCTGTTGTGTCACGGGCCTTCTCCTCGTCGCGACGGCAGCTCGGTAAAGAGCACCTGGACCCGTCGTTCGGTTCGCAACGGGAAGCCTCGTCTGCCGCAGGAATCGCACTGGTCTCTCAGGCTAACCATGTTTACGGTGAACGCCGAACCCTGCCGGAAGTCGGCCGGTCACACAGCGGATATTCGTCAGGTCGGGGGACCCGACGCGGCCGGGTGCTCACGGAAGGTGACCGTCGGGGCGGGTGCGGTCCCCGGCCTGCGGCTGCCAGGGGGTAGACTGCGGGACATGAGCGCAGTCTCCCTGCTTCTTACCGGGCCGTGCTGATGCGCTGACGCGCGACAGCACGGCGGCCCCTCCTGTGCGAGGGGCTTTTTCGTGCCCGCGGCAGGGTCCTGCGGGCCCGACGCTCCCCAGATCCGACACGACCGCGCCGGTCCCGCCCGAGGGCACCGGTCCCCGATGATCGCGTCAGTGCGACACGACCGCGATGACCGCGCCAAGGAGTAGGTATGAGTGAGGCAGCCGCACCTGCGGGCGACATCCCCCCGTTCCGGTACACCGCGGCCATGGCCGACGAGATCGAGCGTCGGTGGCAGGACACCTGGGAGCGGGAGGGGACCTTCCACGCACCGAACCCGACCGGTCCGCTGGCCGACCCCGGGCACCCGCGGGCGGGCGCGGAGAAGCTGTACGTGCTGGACATGTTCCCGTACCCGTCCGGGGCGGGGCTGCACGTCGGCCACCCGCTGGGCTACATCGGCACCGACTGCTTCGCCCGCTACCAGCGGATGGCCGGGCGCAACGTGCTGCACGCGATGGGCTTCGACGCGTTCGGCCTGCCCGCCGAGCAGTACGCGGTGCAGACCGGCACCCACCCCCGCACGACCACCGTGGCCAACATCGAGCGGTACAAGGCGCAGCTGCGCCGGCTGGGGCTGGCCCACGACGACCGGCGCTCGGTGGCCACCATCGACACCGACTTCTACCGGTGGACCCAGTGGATCTTCCTGCAGGTCTTCAACTCCTGGTACGACGCCGACGCCCGCAGGGCCCGGCCGATCGCCGAGCTGACCGCCGCGTTCGCCGCCGGTGACCGGCCCACCCCCGACGGTCGGGCCTGGGCCGAGCTGAGCCCGGCCGAGCAGCGGCGGATCGTCGACGACCACCGGCTGGCGTACGTCTCGCAGGCGCCGGTGAACTGGTGCCCGGGGCTGGGCACCGTGCTGGCCAACGAGGAGGTCACCGCCGACGGCCGTTCCGACCGGGGCAACTTCCCCGTCTTCAAGCGCAACCTGAAGCAGTGGATGATGCGGATCACCGCGTACGGTGACCGGCTGCTGGACGACCTGGACACCCTGGACTGGCCCGAGTCGATCAAGCTGCAGCAGCGCAACTGGATCGGCCGTTCCACCGGCGCGCACATCGACTTCGCCACCGGGACCACCGATTCCGGCGAAGCCCGCATCAGAGTGTTCACCACCCGGCCGGACACCATCTTCGGGGCCACCTACCTGGTGCTGGCCCCCGAGCACGAGCTGGTCGACGCGCTGACGCCGGCCGCCTGGCCGGCCGGGACCCGGGACGCCTGGACCGGTGGGCACGCCGGCCCCCGGGAGGCCGTCGAGGCGTACCGGAAGGCGGCGGCGGCCAAGACCGACGTGGAGCGGCAGGCCGACACCAAGGAGAAGACCGGCGTCTTCGTCGGCGCGTACGCCACCCACCCGGTCACCGGTGGGCAGATCCCGATCTTCATCGCCGACTACGTGCTGGCCGGCTACGGCACCGGCGCGATCATGGCGGTACCCGCCCAGGACGAGCGGGACTGGGCCTTCGCCGAGGTGTTCGAGCTGCCGATCGTGCGGACCGTGCAGCCGGTCGACGGGTTCGACGGGAAGGCGTACACCGGGGACGGGCCGGCGATCAACAGCGCCGCGCCCGAGCGCGGCCTGGACCTGAACGGGCTGGGGGTGGCCGACGCCAAGGCGGCGACCATCGCCTGGCTGGAGGCCAACGGCCACGGTGTCGGCGCGGTCACCTGGCGGCTGCGGGACTGGCTGTTCTCCCGGCAGCGCTACTGGGGCGAGCCGTTCCCGATCGTCTACGACGCCACCGGCGCGGCGATCGCGCTGCCCGAGGAGATGCTGCCGGTCGAGCTGCCCGAGGTGGACGACTTCTCCCCGAAGACGTTCGACCCGGATGACGCCGACAGCAACCCGGAGACCCCGCTGTCGCGGCGGCGCGACTGGGTCGAGGTGGAGCTGGACCTGGGCGATGGGCCCCAGCGGTACACCCGGGAGACCAACGTGATGCCGCAGTGGGCCGGCTCCTGCTGGTACGAGCTGCGCTACCTGGACCCGACCAACTCCGGGCGGTTCGTCGACCCGGAGAACGAGGCGTACTGGATGGGCCCGCGCGCCGAGGGTGACTGCGGGGGCACCGACCTGTACGTCGGGGGTGCCGAGCACGCCGTGCTGCACCTGCTGTACGCCCGGTTCTGGCACAAGGTGCTGTACGACCTGGGGCACGTGTCGTCGTTCGAGCCGTTCCGCAAGCTGTTCAACCAGGGCATGATCCAGGCGTACGCCTTCCGCGACTCCCGGGGCACCCCGGTGCCGGCCGAGGAGGTCGTCGAGGTCGACGGCCGCTGGATGCACGGCGAGCAGGAGGTGACCCGCGAGTACGGCAAGATGGGCAAGTCGCTGCGCAACGTGGTCACCCCGGACGACATGTGCGCGGCCTACGGCGCGGACACCTTCCGGGTGTACGAGATGTCGATGGGCCCGCTGGAGGTGTCCCGCCCGTGGGAGACCCGGGCGGTGGTCGGGTCGTACCGGTTCCTGCAACGGGTGTGGCGGGCCGTGGTCGACGAGCAGACCGGCACGCTGCGGGTCACCGACGCGCCCGCCGACACCGAGACCCGCCGGCTGCTGCACCGGGTGATCGACGGGGTCCGGACCGACATGGAGGGCATCCGGTTCAACACCGCGATCGCCAAGCTGATCGAGCTGACCAACGCGGTGACCCGGCTGGAACAGACCCCCCGTGAGGTGGCCGAGCCGCTGGTGCTGATGCTGGCCCCGTTCGCCCCGCACGTCGCCGAGGAGCTGTGGCGGATGCTGGGCCACGACACCTCCCTGGCGTACGCGGACTTCCCGACCGCCGACCCGGCGCTGCTGGTCGCCGAGACGGTCACCTACCCGGTGCAGGTCAACGGCAAGGTCCGGGGCCGGGTCGAGGTGCCCGCCGACGCGCCGCAGGAGGTCGTCCGGGCGGCGGCCCTGGAGGCGGTCGCGTCCGCGCTGGCCGGCAAGGAACCCCGCAAGGTCATCGTGGTGCCGGGCCGGCTGGTCTCGGTCGTCGCCTGAGCTGTCGGGAAGGGCCCCTCGTCGACGCTTCACGCGGCGCGAGGGGCCCGTCCCACCGGCCCGCCCCCGTGCTGCTGCCGGACCGGGGCGGGTCAGGGTTCGCGGCGGTGGACGACCAGCGCGGCCACCAGGGTGGCGACGACCGGCCAGACGGCGAGGGCCACCCAGGAACCCGGGATCGTGGCGAGATGCTCGTTGAACTGGATGTAGGGGTTCGCGACGAGCCGTTCCCAGGCCGGCACCGGCAGGGCGTTGTGGATCGCGGCCGTCCACCGGTTCTCCAGGTCGAAGGCCAGCGGCAGCAGGAGCAGCAGCCCCGTGGTCGCGACGATCGCCGGGGCGGTGTGCCGCAGCAACGCGCCGAAGCCCAGGCCGATGAGCGCGCAGACCGGCAGCAGCAGCGCCGAGGCGACGACCGCCCGCAACGCCCCGGGGTCGCCGAGCGACGCGCCGGCCCCCCGGTCGGCGAGGATGGCCTGCGACAGCCCGAACGACACAGCTGCGGTCAGCACCCCGACGGCCAGCATGACCGTCGCCAACACCAGCACCTTGGCGGCGGCCACGGCGGATCGGGCCGGTACGGCGGCGAACGTCGTACGGATCTGGCCGCTGGCGTACTCACCGGCGATCGCCACCGCGCCGACCGCCCCGGCGGCGAGGATGACGAACAGCCAACCCTCCTCGGGGAAGGCGTCGTGGATCGGGTCGAACGCGGCCTGCCGCTCCGCCGAGTAGCCCGGCCAGTTGTGGTGGTCGGCCAGCGCCGCCCGCACGCTGAACAGCACGGCCGACACCGCGATCAGCGCCAGCGACCCGTAGGTGGACCGCAGCGAGAACAGCTTGAGCCACTCGGCGGCGAGCAGGTCACGGAAGCGGGCGGCGGGCTCGACGGCCCGGCGCCCGGCGCCCCGGGTGGCCTCGGTCGGGGCGGTCACCGGTGTTCTCCCGCCCGGTAGTCGACGCGGTCGGCGGTGAGGTTCATGAACGCTTCCTCCAACGAGGTGGACCGGGTGATCAACTCGTGCACCGGGATGCCCCGGCTGAAGGCCAGGTCGCCGAGCGCCGTCGGGCTCAGGCCGGTCACCGTGAGCGCCCCGTCCGGGGCCGTCCCGACGTCCGCGCCCGCCTCGCGCACCGCGACGGTCAGCGCCGTCGGGTCCGGCGTACGGACCACGACCTGCGCCCGGACGCTGCGGGCGGCGAACTCGGCCAGGCTCTCGTCGGCGATCAACTCGCCCCGGCCGATCACCACCAGGTGCTGGGCGGTCTGTTCCATCTCGCTCATCAGATGGCTGGAGACGAGGACGGTCCGGCCCTCGGCGGCGAGCCGCCGGAACAGTTCGCGCACCCAGCGCACCCCTGCCGGGTCGAGCCCGTTGAACGGCTCGTCGAACAGCAGCGTCGGCGGATCGCCGAGCAGCGCGGCGGCGATACCGAGTCGTTGCTTCATGCCGAGCGAGAAGCCACCGATCCGGCGTCCGGCGACGCCGCTCAGGCCCACCTCGCCCAGCACCTCGTCGACCCGCGACCGGCCGATGGCGTTGCTGGCGGCGAGCGCCCGCAGGTGCGACCGGGCACTCCGCCCGCCGTGCACGTCGCCCGCGTCGAGCAGCGCGCCGACGTGCCGTAACCCGCGCCGACGCGCGGCGAACGGCTGCCCGTCCACCAGGGCACTGCCGCTGGTCGGGCGGTGCAGGCCGAGCAGCAACCGGAGGGTGGTGGACTTGCCGGCGCCGTTGGGCCCGAGGAATCCGGTCACGTGTCCGGGTCGGACGGTGAGGGTGAGCCGGTCGACGGCCGTGGTCCGGCCGTACCGCTTGGTGAGGTCACGTATCTCGATCACGGCTTCGACGTTGCCGGACGGTGGCCGAGCGGGCGTCGTACCGCCGGCCACTTCGGGCACTGTGGGACGGGCCCGGGGGCGTACGCCCGCCGGCTGATGACCACCCGGCCGCCCGCTGGCTACGGTGTGCCCATGCGTGCCGTCGCCGCCCGTCCGTACCCTGTCGCCCACCGGGTGCGGACGGTCCTCATCTGGGCCGGGGTGGGCCTGTTCCCGGTCGTGGTGCTGTTCGCGTCGACCGTCGGCACGGGTGGTCCACTCCTGCCGGTCCCCACCCCCGACGGGAGCGTGCCGGGGATTCCGCTGCGCTACCTCGCGCCGGCGCTGGTGGTGCTGCTGCCCGCCGCGCTGCTGGGACGTCGTCCGCTGCTCGCGTTGGGGCTGGCCCTCGTCGGGGCCTGCACGGTGACCGTGGCGACGAACGCCTGGGAGAACGGCTACCTGTCCGCCGTCTGGTACCTGCAGTTCCTCGTCATCGATGCGATGGTGGGGCTGGTCGCGGCACGCTTCCCGGGCCGGATCGCGGTCCCCGCCGCCGCCGTGGTGCTCGTGCTGCAGGTCACGGCGGGTTTCGTCAACTCGGCCACCGGCCCGGTCGACCGGGCGGCCAGTTCGGTGCTGCTGGTGGTCGCCGCCGTGGTGGCCGGCGGCGCGGCGCGGGCCCGCCGCCGGCACGCCGAGGAGTCACGTGCGCACGCCGCCGTCGAGGCGGTCACCGCGGAGCGGCTGCGGATCGCCCGGGAAGTGCACGACATGGTGGCGCACAGCATCGGCGTCATCGCCATCCAGGCGGGTGTCGGAGCCCGGGTCATCGACACCCAGCCGGGGGAGGCCCGGGCCGCACTCGCCGCCATCGAGCAGACCAGCCGGGACACGCTGGCCGGGCTGCGGCGTACCGTCGGCGCGCTGCGTCACCCGCAGCAGGCGGCGGCGTCGCTGGACCCGCCGCCCGGTCTGGCGGACCTGGACCGGCTGGTCGACGTCGCCGCCGACGCGGGGGTCCGGGTGGCGGTACGCCGGGAGGGCCCGCCCCGACAGCTGCCCGGGGAGGTCGACCTCGCCGCCTACCGGATCGTGCAGGAGGCGCTGACGAACGTCGTCCGGCACGCCGACGTCGACCGGTGTCAGGTCACCCTCGGCTACCTGCCGGACGGGCTCCGCGTCGAGGTGGTCGACGCGGGCCGGGGCGCTCCGCCCGGCGGTGCGGGTGCGGGGCACGGGATCGTCGGCATGCGGGAACGGGTGACGCTGCTCGGGGGCCGGTTCGCCGCCGGGTCGCGCCCGGAGGGCGGCTTCCGGGTCGCCGCCCGCCTGCCGGCCGACGGCGGACGGGCCAGCGTCGAGATGCCCGCCGGGGCCGACGGGTGAGCATCCGGGTCCTGCTCGTCGACGACCAGCCGCTGGTCCGCGCCGGTCTGCGGGTGCTGATCGCCGACGCACCCGACATCGAGGTGGTCGGTGAGGCCGGCACCGGCACGGAGGCGGTCCGGCTGGCCCGGGACGTGGTGCCCGACGTGGTGCTGATGGACCTGCGGATGCCCGGGACCGACGGCATCACCGCCACCCGGGCGATCACCGCGGCCGGCGGCCCGCCCCGGGTGCTGGTGCTGACCACGTTCGACGACGACGCGCACGTGCACGGCGCACTGCGTGCCGGGGCGAGCGGATTCCTGGTCAAGGACATGGCCCTGGACGACATCCTCGGCGCGGTCCGGGTGGTCGCCGCCGGTGACGCCCTCATCGCACCGGCGGTGACCCGCCGGCTGATCGCCGAATTCGCCCGCCGCCCCGACCGGGCCGCCCACCCGCGCCCCCTGCCCGGGGTGACCGAGCGGGAACGCGAGGTGCTGACCCTGGTCGGTCGAGGGCTGTCCAACACGGAGATCGCCGCGCACCTGTTCATCAGCGCGGCCACCGCCAAGGCCCACGTGGCCCGGCTGTTCACCAAGCTCGGCGCACGGGACCGGGTGCACCTGGTCATCGCCGCCTACGAGGCCGGGCTGGTCAACCCCGCGCACCCGGACGACCGTGACGCGTAACGGGGTCCCTGACCCACCGGGGCGACGGCACGCCACCGGCCGGCCCGTTCGGCGTCAGCGCCGGTCCCCGACTCCGGTCGGGGGTCAGCCCGGGTCGAGCCGGCGGCGGCGCTCCGCCCGCCACCACTGGTACGCCAGCACCGCGCTGGCGATCAGCCCGAGGCTGGCCGGGGCGGCGGCGTACCAGTTGATGCTGCCGGGGGAGCTGGCCGCCGCGCCGATGGCGGCGTAGCCGAAGGCGGTCGGGGCGGAGGCCAGCACGCTGCCGACCAGGAACGGCAGCACCCGCGCCCCGGTGGTGCCGTAGCCGTAGCTGACCAGGCCGAACCCGGCGATCGGCAGCATCCGTACGGTGATCACGCCCAGCACGCTCTGCCGGGCGAACCAGCCGTCGAGCCGGGCCAGCCGGCCGCGTACCCGCTCGGCGACGAACTCCCGCCCCAGCACCCGGCCGACGGCGAAGCCGAGCGCGGCGGCCAGCAGCGCCGCGCCGAGCGCGTACGCCGCCCCCTCCACGGCACCGAAGACGGCCCCCGCCACGAGCGTGACGAAGGTCCGGGGGACGAGCGCCACCAGCAGCAACGCCCCGACGACGATCCCGACGACCGGGGCGTACCCGCCGAGGGTGTCGGCCAGCCGGGGCAGCTCGCCGACGTCCGGCCGGGGTGCCACCAGCAGCACCGCCGCGAACCCGACGAGCATGACCAGCAGCAGGGCGAACCGCCGGGCGGACGGCTGACCGAGCGACCGCCGGGCGGCGGCGACCGCGGCCGCCCGACGGTGGGTCATGTCCGGGCGGCGGAGGCCACCGCGGCGCGGCGTTCGGAGCGGAGCCGGTCGGCCCAGGTGTCGTCCAGCGGGGGGAGCTGGTGCGCGCCGGTGGCCCAGCGCAGCAGCAGGTCGGCCAGGGCCGGGTTACGGGCCAGTGCCGGCCCGTGCGAGTAGGTGCCCAGCAGGCTGCCCCGCCAGGCCCCCTCGGTGACGCCGTCGTTGCCGACCCCGGCGCTGACCCGGGCCAGTGGCGACACACCGGGGCCGAGGTGGGTCCGGCCGCCGTGGTTCTCGAACCCGGACAGCGCCGGCACCCCCAGCCTCGGGTCGATCTCGCCGGCCAGCTCGCCGACCGCCCGGGTGGGACCCCGGTCGGAGGAGAGGTCGAGCAGCTCCAGCCCGGCGCACTTGGTGCCCTTGGCGAAGAAGGAGGTGCCGAGCAGTTGGTAGCCGGCGCAGACGCCGAAGACCACCGACCCCTGGGCGACGGCCCGGTGCAGGCCACCGTCGGCGAGCAGGCGCTGCGCGCCGAGTGCCTGCGGGCCGTCCTCGCCGCCGCCGATCAGGTAGATGTCGGCGGTGGCGGGCAGCCGCTGGTCGGAGCGGACCTCCAGCACCTCGACCGGCATCCCGCGCTGCTGCGCCCGGCGGGCCAGGATCAGCAGGTTGCCCCGGTCGCCGTAGGTGGAGAGCAGGTCGGGGTAGATCCAGACGATACGCAGGCTCTCAGTTGACACGGTCCAACTCCGCTCGGATGTCCTGGAAGGCGGTGTAGTTCGCGATGACCTCCAGCCGGCCCGGCGGCACCGCCCGGACCGCCTCGCCGAACGCCCGGACGTGCTGGAACGGCACCCCGTTGACGTCGAGCCGGACCGCCAGGTCGTACGCCCGGTCGCCGGTGATGAGCACCTGCCGGCCGCGCAGCGGGGCGAAGTCGACGTCGAACAGCCAGGAGGTGTCCAGCCCGTCGGGGTCGCGGGCGTTGATGGACAGCAGGGTCGGCGCCTCGTCGGCCATGTCGAACGCCTCCAGCCAGCTGGCCGGGTTCTTCGCCAGCAGCAGCCGGATGTTGCGGCCGTCCCGGTCGACCTGGGCGTACCGGCCGGCGACCGAGCTGACCGTGTGCAGCCGGGAGACCGCGTCGACGGGGCGTACCCCGAACTCGGCGGCGACGGCGAGGGCGGTGGCCGCGTTGCCGAGGTTGACCTTGCCGGGGAGCTGGAGGGTCACCTTGTGCCAGGCCCCGGTGGGGTCGAGCACACCGTCGTCCTCCACCGTCCACTGGGCGTCCGGGCGGCGCAGCGGGCAGCCGGTGCACCACCACTGCTCGCCGGAGCGCTGGATGGTGGAGCCGCACTCCGGGCAGACCCAGGAGTCGTCGTGCCAGCGCTGGCCGGCGCTGAACCAGGTGACGTGCGGCGGGCGGACGCCCCGGGCGGGGTCGGCCGGCGGGGTCGCCGCCCAGACCACCATCGGGTCGTCGGCGTTGGCCACCACCCGCACGTCGGTGTGCCGGATCAGGGCGGCCCGCCAGAGCTGCGCCATCATGGCCACCTCCTTGGCCCGGTCGAGCTGGTCGCGGGAGAGGTTGAGCAGGGCCACCACGTGCGGTTCGGTGGCCTCCAGCACCTGCGCGAGGTAGTGCTCGTCGACCTCCAGCACCGCGTACGGGGTGCTGCCGGCCTTGGCCAGCGCCGAGGTGTGCCCGGTGGGCATGTTGGCGCCGAAGGAGTTGGTGGCGACCCGGCCGAGCACGCCGACGGCGGCGGCGCTGAGCCGGGTGGTGGTGGTCTTGCCGTTGGTGCCGGAGATCAGCGCGATGGCGCGACCGGCCGAGAGGTGGGCCAGCAGGTCCGGGTCGATCTTCAGCCCGATCCACCCGCCGATCACCGAGCCGTCGCCCCGGCCGGCGGCGCGCGACAGCGCCGCGGCGGTCCTCGACACGGAGCTGGCCACCTTCGCCCGCAGGGGCATCTTCGCGTCTGTCACGCGAGCGAGGTTACCGGACCTCCGCGCCCGCCAGATCGCCGCCGACGGCGAACCGTTCGGTCGGGGTGGGCCGGGCGTCCGGTCGGTGAGCGCTCCACCGGACGGAGTCGATCAATGTCGGGTAGCGGACGCGGCGCGGGGGCGGCTCGGCCCTCCACTTCGCTCCACCGGCTCTGACGTGCGGTTTTATCCCCGTCGGCGACGCGCCGGGCGGGCGATTCTGGTTGCAGGTGGAGGGAAGTGGAGTAGAGTGGGGCGCATTGGTGAGGCCGGGAGGGCCCACCGGCCCAGGGGGTCAGCGGCGCCGCGAACGCCGCTCAGGGCGAGGGGGTTGGGCCGATGTTCCTCGGCACCCACACTCCGCGCCTGGACGAAAAGGGTCGGTTGATCCTTCCGGCCAAGTTCCGGGACGAACTGGCGGGGGGTGTCGTGATCACCAAAGGACAGGATCGCTGTCTCTACGTCTTCCCCACGCCCGAGTTCCAGCGGATCGCCGAGCAGTTGCGCGCGCAGCCGATGACGAACAAGGCGGCCCGGGCCTACAGCCGGGTCTTCTTCGCCAGCGCGCACGACGAGGTCCCCGACAAGCAGGGCCGGGTCACCATCCCGGCCCACCTACGGTCCTATGCCGCGCTCGACCGGGATCTGGTGGTGATCGGGGCGTCCACCCGGGTGGAGATCTGGGACCGGGCGGCCTGGGAGAGCTACCTCGCCGACAGCGAAGACGACTTCGCCGACATCGAGGAGGGGGTGCTGCCCGGCGGTCTGTAGGGCGTGGCGACGCCCGACGTACTGCGAGATCTCCAGCCGCTTTCGAGTTCCTGGCGCCCCTTCCCCGGTGCCAGGGGCACGATCTCCACCCCGGGTCGGTGACCCGGAGCCGGAGCGGGAGCGGATGGGGATCTGGCGGTACGACGGTACGGCGTCGTCCGACGAGCAGAGCGCGACACGACGAGACTTATTCCACAGTGGGGGTCGACATGGGGGAGCTGCGCGGCACGCACGTGCCGGTGCTGCTCGAGCGGTGCCTCGAGCTGCTGGCCCCCGCGCTGGACCGGGGCGGCCGTACGGTCCACGTCGATGCCACGCTGGGTCTGGCCGGGCACGCCGAGGCGGTGCTGCAACGGCACCCGCACACGGTGCTGATCGGTCTGGACCGGGACACCGAGGCCCTGGCGCACGCCCGGGTCCGGCTGGCCCGGTTCGCCGACCGGATCCACCTGGAGCACGCCGTCTACGACGAGCTGCCCGAGGTGGTGGCGCGGTTGGGCTATCCGGGCATCGACTCGGTGCTGTTCGACCTGGGCGTCTCCTCACTGCAACTCGACGCGCCCGACCGCGGGTTCGCCTACGCCCAGGACGCGCCCCTGGACATGCGGATGGACCAGACCGGGGGGGTGACCGCCGAGGAGGTGGTCAACAGCTACTCCCACCCGGACTTGGCCCGGGTGTTGCGGGTCTACGGCGAGGAGAAGTTCGCCGGCCGGATCGCCTCGGCGATCCTGCGGGAGCGGGAGCGGGGCCGGATCACCTCGTCGGCCCGGTTGGCCGAGCTGGTCAGGGAGAGCATTCCGGCACCAGCGCGACGAACCGGGGGACACCCGGCCAAGAGAACGTTTCAGGCTTTACGGATCGAGGTAAACAGGGAACTGGTGGTGCTGGAGACGGCGCTGCCGGCTGCCCTCGACACGCTCAACGTGGGCGGTCGCATGGTGGTCCTGTCCTACCACTCGTTGGAGGACCGGCTCACCAAGCAGGCGCTCGCCGACCGGGTCCGCAGTAAGGGCCCGGTCGACCTCCCGGTGGAACTACCCGGGTCGGGTCCGACGTTCCGGCTGCTCAGCCGGGGTGCCGAACTCGCCGGGGAGGCCGAGGTCACCGCGAACCCGCGGGCCGCATCCGTGCGGTTGCGGGCGGCGGAGCGACTCGACCCGACCACCGGGCAGCAGGGGCGGACCGACCGCGAACGGTCCCGCCGACGGGTCAGGGCGATGCACCAACCGGGCACGGGGTCGACGCCGGGTTCCACAGTGGACGACGGGGCGACGTCGGGGGACGGCAGGACGGACGAACAGGGGGAGGGGACATGAACGTCAACAAGCGTGACGACCGCGACGCGGTCGTCGGGCAGCGCGCACCGCGGTCGGGGGGCCGGACCACGGCGCAGCGCACGACCCGTACCACGATGCCGGCGGACCTCGCCGGTCGAGCGGGGGAGGCTCGCCGGGGGGCGCGCGAGTTCCCCACCCAGGGCAGCGCCGCGCTGCGGCCGGCCGAGCAGCCGGCCACCCGGACCACCGGCACCGGTTCACCCCGGCTGCGGGTGGCGCCGCCGCCGCCGGTCCGGGTGCCCCGGGCGCCGTTCGCGGCACTGATCGTGGTGCTGGTGGTCGGTGGGGTGCTGGGCATCCTCGCCGTCAACACCAAGATCAACGAGAACGCGTTCCGGCTCCAGCAGCTCCAGCAGCAGCAGGCCCGCCTCGACGTCGACCAGCAGCAGCTGGAGAAGCAGATCGAGGAGGCCAAGGAGCCGGGCAACCTGACCGCCGAGGCCCGCAAGCTGGGCCTGGTGGAGGCCGGCGAACCGGCGTACATCCGGCTGCCGGACGGTCGGCTGATCGGCGTGCCGCAGCCGGCCGACGGACAGCCGGCGATCACCAGCCAGCAGGGCAACGGGGGGTAACACCCGTGCCACCCAGATCCGACGAACCGCGCCGGGACGCCACGGGCTCCCGGCGCGGATCGGTTCGTGGTGGGACCGCCCGGGGCGGCGAGCCACGCCCGCCGGAGCCCCGCACACCAGAACCACGGACCCCGCAGTCGCGCACCGGCGAACCCCCGGCCGCCGGACCCCGGGCCGGTGAGTCCCGGGGACAGGGCCGGGCCGGGGACGCCCGCACCGGGCAGCCCCGCGCCGGGGACGGCGGGGGGATCTCCGACGCGCGGGCGTACACCCCCCGGGGGCGGACCATCCGGGAGAGCAGCGACGAACGGGGCGGGCAACGGCGTACCCCCCGGGCCGGACGCTCCGGCGACCCGTTCCGGCCCGCCCTCCAGGTGCTCGACGGCGGCCGGGCCGCCGCCAACCGGGCCGGCCGCCGGGAGGCCGCCCCGACCGGGCGCACCGGCGTCATCCGGACCGTGCCGGCCACGGCCGCCCCCGACGACGACGAGTTCGCCGATCCGCCCGCGCCGCGCCGCCGCCCCGGCCGCACCACCCCGCGCCGCACCGACGCACCCGGCCGGGGTGCCCCCCGCCGGACCGAGGCACCCCGGCGCACCGACCGGCCCGCCGGCCGGCGACCGGTCCGCAAGCCGCGTCGCCCGCCGAAGCTGGCCGAACCGCGACGCCGGCTGCGGCTGGGCACCGCGCTCGTGCTGGCGGTCTTCGCCGTGATCGGTATCCGGCTGGTCGTCCTGCAGGCCGTGGACACCCCGGCGTACGCCGGCGGTGGCGTCGGCAACCGGCTCAGCCGGGTCGAACTGCCGGCCCCGCGCGGGTCGATCGAGGACCGCAACGGCGCCCCGCTGGCCCGCAGCGTCGAGGCGCGGTACGTCTTCGTCGACCCCACCCTGGTCAAGGACCGGACGGAGACCGCGAAGCTGCTCTCCCCGCTGCTCGGCATTCCCGTCTCCGAGCTGGCCGAGAAGATGAAGCGCCAGGGCGGGCTCCAGTTCCGTTATCTGGCCCGGGGCGTCGACATCGCCCAGGCCAAGCAGATCGAGGCGCTCGAACTGGCCGGCATCGGCACCCACCGTGACGAGCGTCGCGAGGTGCCCGGCGGTGACCTGGCCGCCAACCTGGTCGGCTTCACCAGCCCGGACATGGACGGCCTGGAGGGGCTGGAGGCCCGCTACGACGACGTGCTGCGCGGGCAGGACGGCCGGTGGGTCTACGAGGCCGGCGCGGGCGACCTGGACGCGCCCATCCCCGGCGGCTACAGCCAGACCACCGCCCCCAGGCCGGGCAGCTCGCTGGTGCTCACCACCGACCGGGACCTCCAGTTCCAGGTGCAGCAGATCCTCAGCCGGCAGATGGCGCAGACCCGGGGCGCGATCGGCGCGGCCGTGGTGCTCGACGTCAAGACCGGTGAGGTGCTGGCCCAGGCGAGCAACCCGACCTACAACGCGGCGTCACCGGATCAGAGCCGGCCCACCGACCGGGAGGACGCGGCCACCAGTTTCGTGGTCGACCCGGGTTCGGTGCACAAGGCGATCACCTACGGCGCGGCGTTGCAGGAGGGCGTCATCACCCCCGACAGCGCCTGGCCGGTCGCCAACACCATCACCCGGGGCGGGGTGACCTTCCGCGACACCCACCCGGCCGAGGGCAAGAAGTTGAGCGTGGCCGGGATGCTCGCCTACTCGTCCAACGTCGGCACCATCGAGATCGGCGACCGGCTCGGCCCGGACCGGCTGATCGACTACCAGAAGCGGTTCGGGTTGGGGCAGCCCACCGGCGAGGGGATGCCCGGCGAGGCGTCCGGGCGGCTGCTCCCGGCCGACCAGTGGAGCGGCTCGTCCTACGGCTCGGTGCCGATCGGGCACAGCGTCGACGCGACCCCGCTGCAGATGGCCGCCGCGTACGCCACGATCGCCAACGACGGCACCTACGTCCAGCCGCACCTGATCAAGGAGGTGGTCGGGGCGGACGGCAAACGCACCCCGGCCGCCGCCCCGGTCACCCGTTCGGTGCTGAGCCCGAGCAACGCCGCCGCGCTGCGTACCCTGCTGGAGGCGGTCACCACCGTCGACGGCGCGACCGGCCTGGCCGCCGCGGTGCCCGGCTACCGGATCGCCGGCAAGACCGGCACCGGGCTGCGCTACATCAACGGCAAGCAGCAACCCGGCGAGGTCGGCTCGTTCATCGGGATGGCCCCCGCCGAAGCACCCCGGTACGTGGTGGCGGTCTTCGTGTGGAACCCCGAGGGCGGTGGCGGCGCGGTCGTCGCCCCGGCGTTCCGCGAGATGATGGGCTTCACGCTGCGTCACTACCGGGTCCCGCCGTCGCGCGGGAAGTCTCCCAACTTCGAGGTCTTTCCGCGCTGACCGGGAACGGCGGGACATCATCGGTGAGTGCCGACGAACCACCGGGGCGGCTGTGCGGCCGGAACCGGACGACCGGGTAGGGTCTGACGCCGTGCCCGGCAATCCACGCCCCCGTACCGTGCCCGGAGTCCGGCTCGGCGACCTCGCCGACCGGCTCGCCGTGACGCCGCCGGCCGACGCCGCCGCGCTGGTCGTGACCGGGGTGACCCACGCCAGCCAGGAGGTCCGCCCCGGCGACCTGTACGCCGCGCTGCCCGGTGCCCGTCGGCACGGCGCGGAGTTCGCCGCCGCCGCCGCCACGGCCGGCGCGGTGGCCGTGCTGACCGACCCGTCCGGTGCGGCGGCGGCCGGCGCGACCGGGCTGCCCGTGCTGGTGACGCCCGACCCCCGGGCGGTGCTGGGTGAGCTGGCCGCCGCGGTCTACGGCGACCCGACCGACGGGCTGACCGTGATCGGGGTGACCGGCACCGCCGGCAAGACCTCCACCGCCTACCTGATCGAGTCGGGGCTGCGCGCCGCCGGTCACGTCACCGGCCTGATCGGCACGGTGGAGACCCGGTTGGGTGACCTGGTGATCGACAGCGTCCGGACCACCCCGGAAGCCACCGACCTGCACGCGCTGCTCGCCGCCGCGCGGGAGCGCGGGGTGACCGCGGTGGTCATGGAGGTGTCCAGTCACGCGCTGGCGATGGGCCGGGTCGGCGGGGTCCGGTTCACCGTCGGCGGCTACACCAACTTCGGCTCCGACCACCTCGACTTCCACGCCGACTCGGCCGACTACTTCGCCGCCAAGGCGAAACTGTTCGACGGGCGCTGCCGGGTCGAGGTGCTCAACCACGACGACCCGGCCCTGCGTCCGCTGTTCCGCCCGGCCACGGTCAGCTACTCGGCGGCCGGCGACCCGACCGCCACCTGGTGGGCCGACCGGGTCGGCGGCGAGGGCTACGCCCAGCGGTTCACCGCCCACGGCCCGGACGACCTGGCCCTGCCCGCCGGGGTGGCGCTGCCCGGCCGGCACAACGTGGCCAACGCGCTGCTCGCCGTCGCCTGCCTGGTCGCCGCCGGGGTCGACCCGGCGACCGCCGTCGCCGGGGTGGCCGCCTGCGGCGGGGTGCCCGGCCGGCTGGAACTGGTCAGCGGGGACGCGCCGGTGCGCGGCGTGGTCGACTACGCGCACAAGACCGACGCCGTGGTGGCGGCCCTGGCCGCGTTGCGCGACACCGGCACCGGCCGGTTGATCTGCGTCATCGGCGCCGGTGGTGACCGGGACCGGGGCAAGCGGCCGGTGATGGGTGCCGCCGCCGCCCGGGGTGCCGACGTGGTGCTGGTGACCGACGACAACCCGCGCACCGAGGACCCGGCGACGATCCGGGCCGAGGTGCTGGCCGGGGCGTACGCCGCCGACGCCGCCGCCCGGATCGTCGAGGTGCCGGGCCGACGGGAGGCGATCGCCGAGGCGGTGCGGCTGGCCGCACCGGGCGACGTGGTGGCGCTGCTCGGCAAGGGACACGAACGCGGTCAGGAGATCGCCGGCGAGGTGCACCCGTTCGACGACCGCACCGAGCTGGCGCAGGCGCTGCGCGTCCGCTTCGGCGACCTGGCGGGTCGCCGGTGATCCCGCTGAGCCTGGCCGAGGTCGCCACGGCGGTCGGTGGCCGGCTGCACGCCGCCGACCCGGCCACCGTGGTCACCGGTCCGGTCGAGTTCGACTCCCGCAAGGTCGCCGCCGGGGCGCTCTTCGTCGCCTTCCCCGGCGAGCGGGTCGACGGGCACGACTACGCCGCCGGTGCGGTCGCCGCCGGTGCGGTGGCGGTGCTCGGCACCCGGGAGCTGCCCGGGGTGCCGATGGTGCTGGTGGACGACGCGCTGGCCGCGCTGGGCCGGCTGGCCCGCACGGTGGTGGACCGGCTGCCCGGGCTCACCGTGATCGGGCTGACCGGTTCCTCGGGCAAGACCACCACCAAGGACCTGATCGCGCAGCTCGCCGTGCGGCTCGGCCCGACGGTCGCCCCGCCCGGGTCGTTCAACAACGAGCTGGGGCACCCGTACACCGCGTTGCAGGCCACCGCGCAGACCCGGTACCTGGTGATGGAGAAGGGCGCCCGGGGCGTCGGACACGTCCGCTACCTCTGTGACGTGGTGCCGCCGCAGGTCTCGGTGGTGCTCAACGTCGGGGTGGCGCACCTGGGCGAGTTCGGTTCGGTGGAGAACATCGCCCTGGCCAAGGGGGAGCTGGTGGAGGCGCTGCCGGCCGACGGGCTGGCCGTGCTCAACGCCGACGACCCGCTGGTCGCCGCGATGGCGTCCCGCACCGCCGCCCGGGTGGTCCGCTACGGCGAGTCCGCCGACGCCGACGTCCGCGCGGTCGACGTCACCCTGGACGAGCGGGGCCGGCCGGCGTACACCCTGGTCACCCCGGAGGGGACGGCCCCGGTGCGGCTCGGCCTGACCGGCCGGCACCAGGTCTCCAACTCGCTCGCCGCGGCGGCGGTGGCCCGCGAGCTGGGCATGCCGCTGGCCGAGCTGGCGGCGGCCCTGGGCGACCTGGGGCTGGTCTCCAGCCGCCGGATGGACGTCTTCACCCGTCCCGACGGGGTGACCGTGATCGACGACTCGTACAACGCCAACCCGGCCTCGATGGCGGTGGCGCTGCGGGCGCTGGCCGGGATGCACCGGGGTGGGCGGACGTTCGCCGCGCTGGGCTACATGGCCGAGCTGGGCGCGTACGAGGACGAGGGGCACCGGGAGGTCGGCCGGCTCGCGGCCGAACTCGGTGTCGACCGGCTGCTCGTGGTGGGTGAGCCGGCCGCGCCGATCCACGAGGGCGCGACAGCGGTAAGTGACTGGGGAGGAGAGTCGGTGCTGCTCACCGATCAGGCGGCGGCCGTCGAGGTGCTGCGCAGCGAGCTACGACCGGGCGACGTCGTCCTGGTGAAGGGCTCCCGGTACCGCACCTGGGAGGTCGTCGACGCCCTGCGGGCCGACGCCCAGGCTGACGGGGCCGGCGCGGGGGGTGCCGCGTGAGGGCGGTCATCGTCGCCATCGGCGTGGCGTTCCTGGTGTCGCTGCTGGCCACCCCGCTGGCGATCAAGGTGTTCGCCCGGCTCAAGGCCGGCCAGCCGATCCGATCGAACCTCGGGCTGGCCAGCAACGAGGGCAAGAAGGGCACGCCGACGATGGGCGGCGTGGTGTTCATCCTGGCCACGGTCATCGCCTACGTCGCCGGCCACCTCGCCCTGACCACCCTGCCGGACGCGCAGATCGCCCAGGTCGAGCCGACCATCACCGCCCTGGTGCTGCTGGGGCTGATGGTCTTCTCCGGCGCGGTCGGCTTCATCGACGACTTCCTCAAGGTGCGCAAGCGGCACAGCGGCGGGCTCAACAAGCGCGGCAAGCTGTTCGGGCAGATCCTGGTCGGCGCGGTCTTCGGGGTGGTCGCGCTGTACTTCCCGAGCAGCATGACCGACGCCAGTGGCGCGACGACCAACACCGAGACCGTGGGCAGCACCACGCTGAGCTTCATCCGGGACATCCCGGCCCTGGAGATCGGCAAGGTCGCCTCGGTGATCGTGATCATCATGGTGGTGATGGCGGCGACCAACGGGGTCAACCTCACCGACGGGCTGGACGGGCTGGCCACCGGCGCCTCGGTGATGGTGCTGGCCGCGTACGCGCTGATCGCGTTCTGGCAGTACCGGCACTGGTGCGCCGACCCGACGTACACCGCCAACCCGGACAACTACTGCTACGCCGTCCGGGACCCGTTGGAGATCGCGCTGATCGCCGGGGCGGCGGCCGGGGCGTGCGTGGGCTTCCTGTGGTGGAACACCTCGCCGGCCCGGATCTTCATGGGCGACACCGGCGCGCTGGGCCTGGGCGGGCTGATCGCCGGGATGGCGATGTCCACCCGTACCGTGCTGCTGCTGCCGATCCTCGGCGGGCTGTTCGTGATCATCACGATGTCCGTGGTGATCCAGATCATCTCGTTCCGGACCACCGGCAAGCGGGTGTTCCGGATGTCCCCGCTGCAGCACCACTTCGAGTTGGCCGGCTGGAGCGAGGTCAACATCGTGGTCCGGTTCTGGATCATCGCGGGCATCGGGGTGGCCATCGCGCTGGGCCTGTTCTACAGCGACTTCCTCGCCAGCATGGGCTGATCGCGTTCCGGGCCGGTACCTGCCCCGCGCGCCGGTTCCGTCCGCGCCGGGACGCCACCGGACCACCGGCGGACGGGGGTTCCTCCTACCGGAGGGGCCCCCTTCGCGCATTTCGACACGCCGACCGGGGGGAACGGCCGGAACCGGCCGCCCGCAGCGGCGATGATGGGCGGGTGGGGGAGGACCGAGGCACCAGCACCGGCACGACGGCGCAGACCCAGCCACGGCGGGTCGCGGGCGCGGGGCGTACCGCCGATCCGCCCCCGGTGCTGTCCGGGCTGGGGCCGGCCGGCGGCCTGGCGGCGCTGCGCGGCCTGCTGGCCCGCCCGCTGGCCTCCTACTACCTGCTGCTGTCCAGCGCCGGCCTGCTGCTGCTGATCGGCCTGACCATGGTCTTCTCGGCGACCAGCGTGCGCGACTACGCCGAGGCCGGCGACGCCGCCGCCTCGGTGACCAAACAGGCCATCTTCGCGGTGATCGGCATCGTCGCGTTCTGGGCCTGCCAGCGGCTGCCGGCCAGCACCTTCCGCTCGCTGGGCCGGCCGCTGCTCGGCGGGGCCGTGGTGCTGCTGCTGGTGCTCAACCTGCTGGTGGCGCTCAACGCGCTGTTCGGGCTGAAGTCGCTGGGGCCGCTGCAGGCCAACCTGCTCTGGCTCTATCTCGGGCCGATCCAGGTGCAGCCCGCCGAGCTGGCCAAGCTCGCGCTGGTGCTGTGGGGCGCGCACGTGGTGGCCCGCAAGGGCGCCGCGCTGGGCTGGTGGAAGGAGTTGGCCACCCCGCTGTTCCCGGTGGTCGGCCTGCTCTTCGTGCTGGTCGGCTACAACGACCTGGGCAGCATGCTCTGCCTGCTGGCCATCGTGGTCGGGCTGCTCTGGGCGGCCGGGGTGCGGCTGCGGGTCTTCGCCGCCCTCTCCGCCGTCGGCCTGGCCGGCGTCGGCCTGCTCGTCGCGGTGGCCTCCCTCGGCGCCGGCTCCGGGGCACGCGGCCAGGAGAACTACCGGCTGGCCCGGCTCACCTCGTTCCTCGACACGCCCGACCCGGCCAAGTGCGTCGAGGACGCCTGCTGGCAGATGGTCCAGGCCCGCAACGCCATCGAACACGGCGGCTGGTTCGGCGTCGGGCTGGGCAAGAGCAGCCTCAAGTTCGGTTGGCTGCCGGCCGCCCACAACGACTTCATCTTCGCCGTCATCGCCGAGGAGCTGGGCGTGGTCGGCTGCACCGTCATCCTGGTGCTCTTCGCCGTGCTGGCCTACACCGGGCTGCGGATCGCCCGCCGGGTCGCCGACCCGTTCCGCCGGCTCGCCGCCACCGCCGTCACCGCCTGGCTGACCGGCCAGGCCGTGATCAACATCGGTGGGGTGACCAAGCTGCTGCCGCTGACCGGGGTGCCGCTGCCGTTCATCTCCGACGGCGGCAGCGCCCTGGTCGTCACCCTGGCCGCGGTCGGCATGCTCGCCTCCTTCGCCCGCGCCGAACCCGACGCCGCCCGAGCCCTGCACGCCCGTCCGCCCGCCCGATGGGTCCGACTAGTCTGGGCCCCGTTGCCGCCGCTTCCCGGTGCGCGGAGCCGACCGGCGTCGCCACCGGCTGCCCCGGGGTCCGTACCCCGGGCGCGCGGGCGGCGACCCGACGATCAGGCCGTACCGCGCGGCGTCCGGCAGGACCGGACCCGGGGCGGGCCGGCGAGCGAGAGGAGACGCTGATGGGTCCGCTGCGTTCGGTGGTGCTCTGTGGAGGGGGCACCGGTGGGCACATCTACCCGCTGCTCGCCTTCGCCGACTGCCTGCGCCGACACGACCCGGGCGTCCGGATCACCTGCCTCGGCACCCCCAAGGGCCTGGAGAACGAGCTGATCCCGCCGGCCGGCTACGACCTGCGGCAGATCCCCGCCTACCAGCTGCCCCGCTCGGTCAACATGGGGCTGGTGCGCACCCCGGACCGGATGTGGAAGGCGGCCCGCGCCGCCGGCAAGGTGATCGACGAGGTCGCCGCCGACGTGGTCGTCGGCTTCGGCGGGTACGTCTCCGTCCCCGGCTACCTGGCCGCGTGGCGGCGCGAGATGCCGATCGTCATCCACGAGGTGAACGTCCCGCCGGGGGTGGCCAACCGGCTCGGCATGAAGTTCACCAAGAACATCGCCGTCGGATTCCCGCACCAGCCGGCCCAGGCGGAGGCGCTGCGCGACGCCCGGGTGGTCGGGGTGCCGCTGCGCCGGGGCATCGCCGGGCTGGACCGCTTCGCCATGCGGGCCGCCGCCCGCGCCCACTTCGGACTCCGCCCCGACCTGCCGGTGCTCTTCGTCGCCGGTGGCTCCCAGGGTGCCCGGTCGATCAACCTGGCGGTCTCCGGCGCGGCCAAGGAACTGTCCCGCAACGGGGTGCAGGTGCTGCACGTGATGGGTGCCCGCAACGAACCGGTGCCGGTCCCCACCGACCTGCCGGTGCCGTACGTGGCGCTGCCCTACCTGTCCGAGATGGAGCTGGGTTACGCCGCCGCCGACCTGATGCTGGCCCGGGGCGGGGCGATGACCTGCGCCGAGGTGGCCGCCATCGGGCTGCCCACCATCTACGTGCCGTACCCGCACTCCAACCAGGAGCAGAAGCGCAACGCGCTGCCCGTGGTGGAGGCCGGCGGCGGGCTGCTCGTCGACGACGCCGAGCTGACCCCGGACTGGCTGGAGCGCACCGTGCTGCCCCTGCTGCGCGACCCGCAGCGGCTGTCCGCGATGAGCCACGCCGCCGCCGCGTACGGCCGCCGCGACGGCGACGTGGCCCTGCTCAACTTCGTCTACGAGGCGGTGGCCCGGTGAGCCGGTCCAGCGCGACGGAAAGGTACCTGGCATGAACACCGCGCAGTTCACCCCGGCCGGCACGCTCACCGCGGAGGACCTGGGCCGGATCCACCTGATCGGGGTGGGTGGGGTCGGCATGAGCGGCCTGGCCCGGCTCTTCCTCACCCGGGGCCTGCCGGTCTCCGGCAGCGAACTGCGCGAGTGGCCGTCGCTGGCCGGGATGCGGGCGCTGGGCGGCACCATCCACATGAGCCACGAGGCGGCCAACCTCGACGGGGTGGACACCGTGGTCTACTCCTCGGCGATTCCGCAGGACCACCTGGAGATGGTCGAGGCGCGGCGGCGCGGGCTGCGGGTGCTGCACCGCTCCGAGGCGCTGGCGGCGGCGATGACCGGCCGGCGTACCGTCGCGGTGGCCGGCACCCACGGCAAGACCACCACCACCTCGATGGTGACCATGGTGCTCCAGCAGGCCGGCGTCGACCCGTCCTTCGTGATCGGCGGGGAGATCTCCGAGGTCGGCTCGGGCGCGCACCACGGCACCGGCGAGCACTTCGTGGTCGAGGCGGACGAGAGCGACAGGTCGTTCCTGATCTACCGCCCGTACGTGTCGATCATCACCAACGTCGAGGCCGACCACCTGAACACCTACGGCGACCTGGCCACCCTGGAGGCGGCGTTCGCCGAGTTCGCCCGGCTCACCGACCCGGCCGGGTTCGTCATCACCTGCGCCGACGACCCGGGCGGCCGGCGGTTGGCCGAGACGCTGCGCGCCGAGGGGCGGCGGGTCTGGACGTACGGCGAGGCGGCCGACGCCGACCTGCGGTTGTCCGAGATGGCCTCGTCCGCCCAGGGGGTGCGGTACCTGGCCGCGCTCGACGGCCGGTCGTTGGGCGAGATCCGGCTGCCGGTGCCGGGGCGGCACATGGGGCTCAACAGCGCCGCGGCGGTGCTCGCCGCCCACCTGCTCGGCCTGCCGGTGGCGGCGGCGGAGGCGGCGCTGGCCGCGTTCCCGGGGGTACGCCGCCGTTTCGAACGCAAGGGCGTCGCCGACGGTGTGCTGGTCTACGACGAGTACGCCTACCACCCGACCTCGATGACCCTGGCCCTGCAGACGCTGCGCGAGGTCGCCGGTGACGGCCGGCTGATCGTGGTGTTCCAGCCGTACCGGCTCTACCGCACCCGGGACCTCCAGGCGGAGATCGCCGCCGCCCTGGGCATCGCCGACGAGCTGGTGCTGCTGGAGGTCTTCGGCCCCGGTGAGCTGCGGCAACCGGGCGAGGGGTCGGCGGCGTTGCTGGCGGCGGTGCCGTTGGACGCCGCGCACAAGGTCTTCGTGGACTCGTTCGACGACGCGCCGGTGGAGGTGGCCCGGCGGGCCCGTCCCGGTGACGTGGTGGTGACGATGGGTGCCCCGCCGATCTCCCTGCTGGGCGACCAGCTGCTCGACGCGTTGACCGTCCGGGCCGGCGGGGTCGCCGAACCGGTCGCCCCGGGCCCGGTCGTCGGCCCGGACGGCACGGTCTCCACCACCGGATGAGTCCGGGGCCGGCGCGGGGCCGTCCCGCGGGCGCGGACGGTGGTGGTTCCCGGCGTGGTCCGGCACGGCGTTGGCAGCTCGTGCGGGCCGGTAGCGATGCGGTCCCGCCGTCCACCCGGCGGTTCATGGCGCGGGCCCGGCAGCGGCGGATGCGGGCCGCCCTGCCCTGGGCGGTGGTCGCCGGGGTGCTGGTGCTGGCCGGCCTGGTGGCCTGGGCGATGCTCGGCTCCGGCCTGTTCGGGGTGCGCGAGGTCCGGGTGGAGGGGGCCCGGCTGGTCACCCCGGTCGAGGTGCGCGACGCGGCGGCGGTGCCGGACGGGGCGCCGCTGGCCCGGGTGGACCTGGCCGCGACGGCCCGGCGGATCGGCGGGTTGGCCCCCGTCGAGCGGGCCACCGTACGCCGGGACTGGCCGGACACCCTGGTGGTGACGGTGGTGGAGCGGACCGGGGTGGCGGTGGTGCCCCGGGACGACCAATTCGTGGTGCTGGACCGCAGCGGGGTGGTGTTCCGGACGGTGCCCCGGCCCCCGGCGGGGTTGCCGCTGGTGCGGCTGGCCGACCCGGGCCCGGACGATCCGGGCACCCGGGCGGCGTTGCAGGTGCTGACCGTGCTCACCCCGGCGTTGCGGGCCGCTCTGGTCGAGGTGACCGTCGAGGGGCTGGCCCGGA
Organism: Micromonospora sp. NPDC049257; assembly: GCF_040678915.1. Lineage (NCBI taxonomy): Bacteria > Bacillati > Actinomycetota > Actinomycetes > Micromonosporales > Micromonosporaceae > Micromonospora > Micromonospora sp. NPDC049257. The sequence continues at coordinate 212,832 of NZ_JBFAQU010000002.1, read as the reverse complement.
TCGGGCTGACCCTGCGTGACGAGCGGACGGTGGTCTGGGGCGACGCGACCCGGGGCGAGGAGAAGGCGCGGGTGGCGACGGCGTTGCTGGGTCGTAAGGCCGACACGATCGACGTGAGCGCTCCTGACGTGGTGACCTTCCGGTGAGGCCCGTGTCGAACGTGAGTCGTTACTCTCGCGACGGCGACACGCCGGTGGGGTCCTTGGCTCTCGGCGTGGGGGCGCTTACGTTGCCCCGAAGAGGATCAGTGGTTGACATAACTCTAACCCTCTAGTAGAGGGTTAGGGTTCGCCTCTGATCCTCGCTGGTGACAGCTCGCCGACCACCGGTCTGAGCCACGCCGTACCGGGGCGGTGCGAGCCAATCTCGAACGGAAAGGACCGGAGATGACACCTCCGCACAACTACCTGGCGGTCATCAAGGTCGTCGGCATCGGCGGCGGCGGCGTCAACGCCGTCAACCGGATGATCGAGGTTGGGCTCAAGGGCGTCGAGTTCATCGCGATCAACACCGACGCGCAGGCGCTGCTGATGAGTGACGCCGACGTCAAGCTCGACGTCGGCCGGGAGCTGACCCGGGGACTCGGCGCGGGCGCCAACCCGGACGTCGGCAAGAACGCCGCCGAGGATCACCGCGACGAGATCGAGGAGGTGCTCAAGGGCGCCGACATGGTCTTCGTCACCTGCGGCGAGGGCGGCGGCACCGGCACCGGCGGGGCGCCGGTGGTGGCCAACATCGCCCGCAAGCTCGGCGCGTTGACGATCGGCGTGGTGACCCGGCCGTTCTCCTTCGAGGGCAAGCGGCGCCAGGTGCAGGCCGAGGCGGGAATAGACGAACTGCGCAACCAGTGCGACACGCTGATCGTCATCCCCAACGACCGGCTGCTGGCCCTGGGTGACCGGGGCATCAGCATGATGGACGCCTTCCGCACCGCCGACCAGGTGCTGCTCTCCGGTGTCCAGGGCATCACCGACCTGATCACCACCCCGGGTCTGATCAACCTGGACTTCGCCGACGTCAAGAGTGTGATGAGCGGGGCGGGCAGCGCGCTGATGGGCATCGGCAGCGCCCGGGGGGAGAACCGGGCGGTGGAGGCGGCCGAGGCGGCCATCTCCAGCCCGCTGCTGGAGCAGAGCATGGACGGTGCGCGGGGCGTGCTGCTGTCCATCGCCGGTGGCTCCGACCTGGGCCTGTTCGAGATCAACGACGCCGCGCAGCTGGTCACCGACGCGGCCCACCCGGACGCCAACATCATCTTCGGTGCGGTCATCGACGACGCGCTCGGCGACGAGGTGCGGGTCACCGTGATCGCCGCCGGTTTCGACGGTGGCACGCCCGCGTACAAGGCGTCCGAGTCGCCGCGCAAGAGCAACCAGAACCAGCCGACGCCGCAGGCTCCGGCGGTCACCGCGCCGGCCACCATGCCGCCGCAGCAGTCGCCGCGCCGGGTGCTCTTCGACGACGTCGACGTGCCCGACTTCCTCAAGAACGGTTCCTGAGCCCGTTGATGACGGGCAGTCCCGCAGACGGGCACGCCACCCCGACGACGCCGGACGGGTCCCGGGGCGGCCGGGTCACCCCGCCGGTGACCGGGCGGTCCGGCAGATGACCGCCGCGCCCGATCCGGTGGGTGCGGACCGCCGGGCCGCGCTCGCGGCCGGCCTGGCCGTGGTGCGGGCCCGGATCGCCGACGCCTGCGCCGCCGCCGGCCGGGATCCGGCCGGGGTGACCATGATCGCCGTGACCAAGACGTACCCGGCCGGCGACGCGGTCGCGCTGGCCGGGCTCGGGGTCACCGACCTGGGGGAGAACCGGGACCAGGAGGCGGCACCGAAGGCGGCCGAGGTGGCGGCGGCGGGGGTGGCCGCCCGGTGGCACTTCATCGGCCAACTGCAACGCAACAAGGCCCGTTCGGTGGTCCGGTACGCCGATGTGGTCCACTCCGTGGACAGTGTCCGGTTGGCCCGCGCGCTGGCCACCGCCGCGGAGTCCGGCCGGGACCGTCCGTTGGAGACGTTGGTCCAGGTCAGCATCGACGGCGACCCGGCCCGAGGGGGTGCCCTGCCGGGTGCCGCGGACGCCGACCGGGGGCTCGGTGCGGTGGCCGGGGCGTTGGCCGGGGCGGGGGCGCTGCGACTGGCCGGGCTGATGGCGGTGGCGCCGCTGGGCTGGGAACCGGAGCGGGCGTTCGCCCGGTTGGCCGAGGTGGCGGCGGGGTTCCGGGCCGACCATCCGGGGGCGACGGTGCTCTCCGCCGGGATGAGCGGTGACCTGGAGGTGGCCATCGGACACGGCGCGACACATGTCCGCGTCGGCAGCGCGTTGCTCGGAATGCGTTCCACGCTGCGGTAGCCTGACCGCGATAGAAGCAAATTACATCAGTGTTGTTCAGGAGCGGCGTCCCCAGGTCGGGGGCCACGACGGGCGAGCCGCGAATCGCGCGTCGAGGGATTGCCACTTCGATCCGGTGGGCATGGAAGTCCATTCGCGATCATGGCGACACGGCACGGGGGTGCGTGCCGCACGGCGGACGGAAGGGCGCGGGATGGGTGCACTGCGCAAGGCGGGGGTCTGGCTCGGTCTCGTCGAGGAGGATGACGAGCGGGGCTACGACGAGGGCTACGACAAGCCCGGCTACCGCGAGTCGCGGTACCGGTCGAGCCGGTACGCCGAGGAGTTCGCCGACGACGACGAGGACGACGCGGAGGAGCCGCCGGCACCGCGTCCGCGCCTCGGTGACCGGGGTCGGCTGACGGACCGGTCCAGCCGGCTGGCCGAGGCCGACCGCGCCGACGACGAGCGGGCCGAACGGTCGGAGCGGGCCGAGCGCTCGGAGCGGGCCGAACGGTCGGAGCGGGCGAGCGTCCGGTCGATCACCAGGTCCGGTGGGTCGGAGTCCTCGGGCGCGCTGAGCTATCACACCCGGGACAATCTCGCCCTGGCGCCGCAGGCGTCGCCGCGGGAGCGGCCGGTGGTGGCCGAGGAGGAGCAGCGTTACCAGATCACCACCCTGCATCCGACGACCTACCGCGAGGCGCGGACCATCGGCGAGCACTTCCGCGACGGCGTTCCGGTGATCATCAACCTCACCGAGATGGACGAGGCCGACGCCCGCCGGCTGGTGGACTTCGCCGCCGGGCTGGCGTTCGGGCTGCGCGGTACGATCGAGCGCGTGACCAACCGGGTGTTCCTGCTCTCACCGGCCAACGTCCAGGTCACCGCGGAGGACAAGGCCAAGATCGCTGAGGGTGGCTTCTTCTCCCTGAGCTAAGTCCACCCGACCGAGGGACGTCGTCTGCTGTGTTGTCGATCATGTTCCAACTCTTGTACCTGATTGTGTACCTCTTTCTTATTGTGCTGTTGGCCCGATTCGTTCTCGGTGCAGTCCTCCAGTACGGTCGTCGGTGGCAACCGGGGCGTGGCGCGTCCGCCGGACTTGAGTCCGTGTGGAGCGTCACTGATCCGCCTCTCAAGGCGTTGAGGCGGGTGATCCCCCCACTGCGAATTGGTACCGTGAGCATCGACCTGGCCTCCCTTGTGCTCCTGGTTATCCTGTTCGTGCTGATGAGGTTTGTGTTAGATCCGCTGATCAGGAACTTCTCCTGACCAGCGCGCGCTTTCGCGGCCGCAACTGACCCGAGGAGTTTCGATGCCGCTGACACCGGCCGACGTGCACAACGTCGCCTTCAAAAAGCCGCCGATCGGCAAGCGGGGGTACGACGAGGAGGAGGTCGACGCCTTCCTGGACGAGGTCGAGCGTGAGCTGGCCCGTCTGATCGAGGAGAACAACGAGCTGCGCGCGCAGGTGGAGCGCGGCGGTCGGGGCGGGGCCCCTGCCGGCCCCGGTGGCGACGCCCGGCTCGCGGCGGAGCTCAACGACGTCAAGGCCCAGCTCGACCGGGTGCAGCGCGACAAGGCCGCCGCCGAGCAGGCCGCCCGCGCGATGCAGGCGGAGCTGGAGCAGGTCCGCACGACCGGCGGTCCGGCCGTCGGCGGCGACGGCGAGCAGCAGGCGCTGCGGGTGCTGATGATGGCCCAGCGCACCGCCGACGACCACGTCTCCGACGCCCGTCGGGAGGCCGACCAGCTGCTCTCCGAGGCCCGCTCCAAGGCCGAGGAGGTCACCCGCGAGGCGCGGGCCAAGGCCGACGCGCTGGAGCGCGACGCCCGTCAGCGGCACCAGGAGGCCATGGGGGGCCTGGACGCCAAGCGGACCGCGTTGCAGAAGCACATCGAGGAGCTCAAGCAGTTCGAGCGCGAGTACCGCACCCGGCTCAAGGCCTACCTGGAGAGCCAGCTGCGGGACCTCGACGGTCGGGGCCAGGGCCTCGAAGCCGAGATGACCCGCGCCGAGGGCACCCGTGCCGTCGGTGGCAACGGTCTGGCCGCAGCGGGCCTCGCCGGCTCGTACGGTGGCGGTCGCTCCGGCGCCCTCGAAGCGGGCCGCTGATCCACGGTCGGCGACCGTCCCCCGACGGTCGCCGACCCACCACGACCCACGACGCTGCGGGGGTGAGCCCGTGCTAGTCGCCAGTCTCCTGCTCATCCTCGTCGCCGTGGTCCTGCTGGTGTTCGGTCTCGTCGGCGGCTCCAGCACCCTGTTGACCAGCTCCATCGCGGCCAGTCTGCTGGCCGCCGTCGCCCTGGTGGCCGGTGCCCGCCAGGCAGCCGTGACCAGGGCGAGGGCGGCGGAACGGGCCGAGGCACGCGGTCGGAGCGCGACGGAGTCCCGTCCGACCGCCCCGCCGCCCACGACCGCGCCGTCGGACGAACCGACGACGTACCCCCCGACGACGTTCGGCACCGGTGGCGCCGGGTGGCGGCAACCACCCGGCCAGCCGGTGGCCGGCGACCCCGTCGGCGCGGCCACCCGCCCCGACGCCGGTGCCTGGGAGCCCGACGCGGAGGCCCCGTGGGACCCCGTCGTCGTGCCCTCCGCGTCGGGGCCGGACCACGCCGCCCCGCCGGCCGACCGTGCCCCGACCGACCCCGCCCGACCCGACCCGGACGACCCCCGCTGGGACCCGGCGGACGACCCGGCCTGGGCGGCCGGGGACGACCCCGGGCCACCCTGGGATCCGCCGGAGGACGACGCGTCGCCGTGGGATCCACCGGCCCAGCGGGTCCCACCCGCCGACGCCGCCCGGGTGGCCCGACTCGACGCCGAGGTGCTGGTGGTCGACGGGCATCCCCGCTACCACCTGCCCTCCTGCGCCCACCTGATCGAACGGGAACACGAGCCGCTGCCGGTGGACGAGGCGATCTCCCTCGGGTTCACCCCGTGCGGTCTCTGCAACCCGGACACCGCCCTGCTCGCCGACACCTACCCCCGCTGAGGCCGGCGTCGATGCCTACGGACGACACGCTGACCGTCGCGGTGCGGGTGAAGCCCGGCGCGTCCCGGGCCCGCGTCGGCGGCTGCTTCGCCGGCCCGCACGGACCCGCCCTGGTGATCGCCGTGACCGCCCCGGCGGTGGACGGCCGGGCCACCGAGGCGGCCCGGCGGGCGCTGGCCGGTGCCCTGGGCGTCCGCCCGTCGGCGGTGGCGCTGCGCACCGGTGCGGCCAGCCGGGACAAGCTCTTCCTGGTCGACCGACCGGTGCCCGGTCTGAGCGGGCTGCTGCGGCGGCTGCGCGACGGATCGGCCGGGTGACGGCGCCCCGGGTGGGGCGCCCGTGACGCCGGGACTGGATCTGGCCCTGCTCCTCGGCGCGGCCGTGTTGCTGGTGGCGATCGGTGCGGTGCGGTTCTCCACCCGGTTGGGCGTGCCGAGTCTGCTCGTCTATCTGGCGCTCGGGGTGGCGATCGGTGAGGCCGGGCTGGGCATCCGGTTCGACGACGCCGAGCTGACCCGGATGCTGGGTTTCTGCGCGCTGATCGTGATCATCGCGGAGGGCGGGCTCACCGCCCGGTGGAGCACCCTGCGCCCGGTGCTCGGGCTGGCCGGCGCGTTGTCCACCGTCGGGGTGCTGATCAGCATCGTCGTCGTGGGCCTGGTGGTGCACCTGCTGCTCGGGCTGGACTGGCGGTTGGCCCTGCTCTACGGCGCGGTGCTCTCCTCCACCGACGCGGCGGCGGTCTTCGCCACGCTACGCCGGTTGCGGCTGCCGCCCCGGCTGGTGGCCGCGCTGGAGGCCGAGTCGGGCATGAACGACGCCCCGGTGGTGATCCTGGTGGTGCTGCTGTCGCGCACCGGGCCGGTGGAGCACCCGTGGTGGTTCGAGGTCCTCCTGGTCGGCTACGAGCTGGGGGTGGGCGCGGCGGTCGGGTTGGCCGCCGGGCTGGCCGGCCGGTTCGCGTTGCGGCGGGCGGCGCTGCCCTCCTCCGGGTTGTACCCCATCGCCGCCGTCGGTTTCACCGTGCTGGCGTACGCCGCCGGGGCGGTGCTGCACGCCTCCGGCTTCCTCGCCGTCTACGTCGCCGGGGTGCTGCTCGGCAACGCCCGGCTGCCGCACCGGCAGGCCATCCTGGGATTCGCCGACGGGCTGGCCTGGCTGGCCCAGATCGGGTTGTTCGTGCTGCTCGGGCTGCTGGCCACGCCGCAGCGGCTGCACACCGCGCTGCTGCCGGCGGTGGTCACCGGGCTGGCTCTGCTGCTGCTGGCCCGGCCGCTGTCGGTGCTGGTGTCGGCGCTGCCGTTCCGGGTGAGCCTGCGTGAGCAGCTCTTCCTGTCCTGGGCGGGGCTGCGGGGTGCGGTGCCGATCGTGCTGGCCACCATTCCGCTGTCGGCCCGGGTGCCCGGGGCGGACCGGTTGTTCGACGCGGTCTTCGTGCTGGTGGTGATCTTCACGGTGCTCCAGGCGGGCACGCTCGCGCCGGCGGCCCGCCGGCTGCGGGTGACCGCCCCGGCCGAGCCGGCGGAGATCCGGGTGGAGACCGCGCCGTTGGAGCGGATGCGGGCGGACCTGCTCCAGTTGGAGGTGCCGGCGGGGTCCCGGCTGGCCGGGGTGCACGTCGACGAGTTGCGGCTGCCGGTGGGCGCGTCGGTGACCCTGGTGCTGCGCGACGGGGTGGGCTTCGTGCCGGGGGCGGACACCCGGCTCAAGACCGGGGACAGCCTGTTGATCGTGGCGACCGCCGGGGTGCGGGACGAGGCGGAGCGCCGGCTGCGGGCGGTCAGCCGGCGGGGTCGCCTGGCGAGGTGGTTCGGCGAGTACGGCGAGGATCGGGACGGATGATCTGCTAGTCTTCTTTTTGCCCCAATTAGGGGTTATTAGTGGCTGAATAGCGGCGCAACGGTCCGGCACGTTGTCGGAAACCTGTACGTTCCGTATTCTTGCCAACCTCCGGAGTGCGCGGCCACCGTTGCCGTGCGCCCGTTTTGTTACCTGGGGACGCCATGTCGGCGCACCCTGTCCGGGCACCGCCGACCGCCGCGTCCCGCGGCTGAGGGAGCTGACGATGGCGAAGCCAGCCGACACCAGGACGGCCGGTCGCAAACCGGCGGCGAAGGCCACCGCGCAGGCCACCCGCAGCGCGGCGGAGACCGAGAAGATCCGGGCGGCCCTGGCGGCCCGACGGGACGAGCTGCGCGCCGAGTACGATCAGACCCTGAGCGAGATCACCGAGCTGCAGCGCGACCGGTTGACCGATTCGGCCGGGGACGACCAGGCCGACACCGGCACCAAGACGTTCGAGCGCGAGCAGGAGATCTCCCTCGCCAACAGCATCCGGGAACGGATCACCCAGGTCGAGCGCGCGCTGGAGCGGCTCGACGAGGGTGGCTACGGATGGTGCGAGCGGTGCGGGAACCCGATCCCGGTGGAGCGGCTCGCCGCCTTCCCGTCGGCGACCCTCTGCGTGACCTGCAAGCAGCTGGAGGAGCGGCGCTGACGTCCACTCCCCGGTGACCTCGAGAGACGGCGGACCCGCGTCGTCGGGACAGTCGATGGGGAGTCGATGACCACAGCACCGACCGCCGGACCCGGCACCACCGGGCCGGCCGGCCGCACCCCCCGACGCAGGGCGGTCGTGGTCCTCGTCGGCATCGCGACGCTCGCGTTGCTGACGGATCTGCTCACCAAGCATCTCGCCCTGCAACTGCTCGACGACCGGGCGCCGGTGCGCCTGCTCGGCGGGGCCGTCTATCTCACCCTGACCCGCAACAGCGGTGCGGCGTGGAGCATCGGCGCCGACCACACCTGGGTGTTCCCGCTGATCACCATCGGGGTGGTCGGCTGGATCAGCTGGATGGCGGTCCGGCTGCGGTCGTTGCCGTGGGCGGTCTCCCTGGGGCTGGTGCTGGGCGGGGCGCTGGGCAACCTCGCCGACCGGATCTTCCGGGCCCCCGGTCACTTCGTCGGTCACGTGGTCGACATGGTCAGCCTCTTCGACCCGTACGGCCAGGTGTGGCCGGTGTTCAACCTGGCCGACAGCTGCCTGGTCTCCGGGGTGCTGCTGGCCGTGCTGCTGGAGTTGACCGGCCGCCAGCGCGACGGGCGACGGGTCGGTGCCAAGGGCGACACCGACACCGCCCCCACCGACGCGACCCGGACCGCCGCCGCCCCCACCGGACCGGCCGCCGCCGCGCCGACGGCGACCGACGCCGAGCCGCGGGAGCGGGCGTGACCGCCGCCGGTGGCGACCACCGTTCCCTGCCCGTGCCGGACGGCCTCGACGGCATGCGGCTGGACCAGGCGGTGGCACGCCTCTTCGGGCTCTCCCGCACCGCCGCCGCCGCGCTCGTCGACGCCGGGGACGCGCTTGTCGACGGCGTGATCCGGCAGAACTCGCACAAGGTCAAGGCCGGTTCCTGGCTGGAGGTGACGCTGCCCGCGCCGGTCGCGCCGCCGACCGTGGTGCCGCAGGCGGTCCCCGGGTTGACCGTGGTCTACGCCGACGACGACATCGTGGTGGTGGACAAGCCGGTCGGGGTGGCCGCGCACCCCAGCCCCGGCTGGACCGGCCCGACCGTCATCGGTGGCCTCGCCGCGATCGGCCACCGGATCTCCACCAGCGGGGCCGCCGAACGGCAGGGTGTGGTGCACCGCCTCGACGTGGGCACCACCGGGATCATGGCGGTGGCCAAGAGCGAGCAGGCGTACACCGCGCTCAAGCGGGCGTTCAAGTACCGCGAGGTGGAGAAGCGCTACCACGCGGTCGTCCAGGGTCACCCCGACCCGTCGCGCGGCACCATCGACGCCCCGATCGACAGGCACCCGCACCACGACTACCGCTGGGCGGTGGTCTCCGACGGCAAGCCGAGCATCACCCACTACGACACCATCGAGGCGTTCCCGGCGGCGAGCCTGCTCGACGTCCGGCTGGAGACGGGGCGTACCCACCAGATCCGGGTGCACTTCTCGTCCCTGCGGCACCCGTGCGTCGGCGACCTCACCTACGGGGCCGACCCGACCCTGTCGGCGCGGCTCGAACTGCGCCGGCAGTGGCTGCACGCCCGGTCGTTGACCTTCGCCCATCCGCGTACCGGTGACGACGTCACCTTCGTCAGCGAGTACCCGGACGATCTGGCCCGCGCGCTGACGATCCTGCGCGACTGACCGGTGCCGGGTAGTCGCCCGGGCGTCGGGCCGCCCGCCGTCGCGTCCCGGCCGCGCCGGGGGCTGGTCACCGCAGCGGTGCTGGCCGTCGGCGCGGTGCTGCTCACCGTCGGCTGGGTGGCCCGCCGACCCGCGCCGGTGGGTGACCGTACGGTCGGGCAGGTGACCCGGGTCGGGGTGCTGCCGGGTGACTCGCTGCCCGGGTACGCCGCCGCGGCCCGGGCCGAACTCGCCGGGCTGACCGCCGGGGCGTACGCGCTGGTCAGCTTCGACCGCTACCTCGTACCGGACCGGTTGCCGGCGCTGCTCGCCGACGTCGAGGTCGCCGCGGTGGTGGTGCGGGTGCCGCTGCCCGGTCGGCAGACCGAGGTGGTCCGGCTGCCGGCGCAACTGCTGCCGCAGGACGTCACCGCCGGCATGGCCGGCCTCGCGGACCGCAAGGACCGGGAGGCCGCCGACCAGCGGCGGCGGGCCGCCGACACCACCGACCCCACGGCCCGTCAGGGGTACGAGACCGGGGCGCAGGTCGCCGGGCGGGAGGCGGCCTGCTACCGGGCGGCCTGCGCCTGCGTCTACGCGGCGGTGATCCGGGCCGACCCGACCGCGCTGCGTGCCGTGGCCGGACGCGACGGGGTCCGGGCGCTCGATCCCGCCCCCGAAGTGGCCCGGCTGGACCGGACGGTGTTCCTGCCGCCGCTGCCGGAACAGCGGGACGTGGCCCGGCCACCCGCCGACACCGCCGCAACACCGGCGCACCCGGCGTCCACCGGCCCGGTCCCGACGCCGGGTGGGGCGATGGGCGATTCGTCGGAAGGGGCACCCGCTGTGATCGCCCCGGCACCGTCGTCGAGCGGGGTCGGGCCGGGGTCCGCCCCGACCCCCGCCCCCACCTCCCCGGACTCCCGTAGCGGTGGGTCGTCCGACCGGTCGCCGTAAGTATTGTTCCCGGGGGATGTGTGCAGACCGGTGTGGTCCGAATAGGGTTTCGTTCGTAGCCTGTCAGGCGGAGATCGACGGCGCGGGAGGGCGAGCCTTGGACGGCAGCGAGACCGGCTGGGGTCGGTCGGCCGAACCGGCACCGCGATGGCGGGCGCTCTTCGAGCGTGCCCGCCTCGGCGGACGCGCCGCCGACCAGGCGGAGCCGGACCGCCGCGACGAGCAGCCGGTCCGGGACCCGTTGCCCGGCCGGGGGCCCGCCGGCGGCTGGTCCGGGCGGGGATCGGCTTCCGTGCCACCACCCGCCGACCCGGGCTACGGTGCGCAGCCCGGCTACGAACCGGACCCGGGCTACCGCGCCGGGGCCGGCTACCGGGTCGACCCGCCGCGCCGCGCCGCGCCGGACTATCCGGTCGAGCCCGCTCCCGGCTACCGCGCCGACCCGGGCTACCGCGCCGACCCGGCCTACCCGGCCGATCCCGGTTATCCGGCCGGCTCCGCCCCCGGTTACCCGGCCGACCCCGGCTACGCAGCCGCTCCCGGCTACCCGGCCGACCCCGGCTACCCACCGGAGCCGGCCCGGCCGCCGGAGCCGCCTGTCGTCCCGTCCCGCTACGCCCTGCTGGACAACGGCTACCGGTCCGAACCGCCACCCCCCGAGTCCCGGTACGCCCTGTTGGACAACGGATACCGCGCGCCCGGCTACGCGCCGCCGGAGCCGACGTACCAGCCGCCGCAACCCGCCTACCCGGAGCCGGCCTACCCGGAGCCCGGCTACCCGGCCGCGCCCACCTACCAGCCGGAGCCGCCGACCTACCCGCCGGCGGTGACCGCCGACCGGAGCTACCCGGCCCGGATCGAGCCGGCCCGCATCGAGTGGCGTCAGCAGGGCCCCCAGGACGAGCAGGAACGCGCCGCCGGCATCCTCCGCCGTGACCTGGGCACCCCCCGGGTGCTCGCGTTCGCCAACCCCAAGGGCGGGGTGCACAAGACCACCGCCACGGTGCTCGCCGCCGCCACCGTCGGCAGCGTCCGGGGCCGGGGCGTGCTCGCCTGGGACGACAACGAGCTGCGCGGCACCCTCGGCCTGCGCGCCGGCAGCGCCCGGCACGCCCGCACGATCCGGCACCTGATCAGCGACCTGGCGCACATCGAGATCCGCGACGGCGCCGAGCTGCTGGAGTCCCTCGACGACTACCTGCGGCACGCCTCCGACGGCTCGTACGACGTGCTGGCCGGGGAGGAGAGCCCCCGGTTCGCCCAGCGCCTCGACCAGTTCACCGTCAAACGGGTGCTGGAACTGCTGCGGCGCACCCACGACGTGGTCTGCGTGGACACCGGCAACAACGTGGAGAGCCCCAACTGGCGCACCGTCATGCACGCCGCCGACCAGCTCGTGGTGACCACCGTGCCCCGGGAGGACGCCGCGTTCAGCGCCGACTGGATGCTCGACCTGCTGCACGAGGAGGGCATGGGTGAGCTGGCCGACAACGCGGTCACCCTGATCTCCTGCCCCACCCCGGGCCGGTCGACGCTCCAGGACGACCTGGAGCGGCACTTCGCCACCCGGACCCGGGCCGTCGCGGTGGTGCCGTACGACCCGGTGCTGGAGACCGGGTCGTCGATCGAGTACCACCAGCTCCAGGCCGAGACCCGGGCCGCGTGGCTGCGGGCCGCCTCGGTGATGGTGGAGCCGTTCGCCCGCTGAGGGGCGGTACGGGCTCCGCCGCCCCGCCGTACCGCCCCGCCTGAGAGGATCATCGGGTGAGCCCGGACACCCCCGATCCGTACCGCCCCGCCGACGCCCCGGCGGGTGTCGCGCCCACCCCGCACACCGTCCCCACCGGGGCACCGGCCGACGGGCCACCGACCGTGTCCGGATACGACCCGGGCGGGTCGTATCTGCCGTGGCCGCCGCCGTCGGGCGGGCCGACGCAGCCGGGGGAGCAACGCCCCCGGCACACCCGCGCGGTGGCGGCCAGCCTCGTGCTGGGCCTGACCCTGCTCGGGGGGCCGCTGGGGCTGCTCTGGGCGGCGCTGGCCCCGGACACCCCGGTGCTCAAGACCGCCGAGGGTGCCGTCTACGCCCAACCCCAACCGGAGCAGCCGATCGCCGCCGACGGCTGGTTCAGCCTGCTCGGCCTCGGGTTCGGGGTGCTCGCCGCGATCGCGGTGTGGACGCTGCTGCGCCGCCGACGCGGGCCGGTGAACCTGGTCGCGCTGACCGTGGGGGCGCTCGGCACCGCCCTGGTCGCCTGGCAGCTGGGCCGCCGGATCGGGCTGGACGGCTACCAGCGGCTGCTCGCCACCGCCCCCGCCGGTACGCCGTTCGACAAGCCGGCCGACCTGCGGGCCGGGGGCATCGAACGGGTCCTCGGTGTGCTGCCGCTGCCGTACGGCAACCTGCTGCTGCCGGCGTTCGCCGCCGCCGTCACGTACACCCTGCTGGCCGGCTGGTCCCGCTGGCCCTCGCTGCGCCCGGAGCCGGAGCCCGGCGGGCCCGGATGGCCGGTCGACCCCGGTGCCACCGGGTGGTCGGGCGCCGGCGTCACCGGCCCGCCGCCCGGACCCGGGATGCTCGCCGCCCCCGACCAGCCGGGGGACGACGGGGTGGCCGGGGTCAGTTGGGGGCCGGCGGGGACGCCAGCTCCGACAGCGGCACCGGAACCGCCCGCACCTGACGCAGCAGGGCCGACTCGCGATTGAGCAGCCGCAGCTCGGCGCGGAGCCGGGCGGTGGTGTCGTCGATGGCGAGCAGCCGCTGCCGGTCGGCCACGGTCAGCACGGCGGTGGCCGCCACCAGGTGCGACAGCACCGTCGGGTCCTCCGGGAGCTGCTCGGACAGCTCCTGCGGGTCGGCCCGGATCAGGCCCAGGTACTGCCGGAAGACCGCGATCACCCGGGCCGCCAGCACCTCGGCGGCCTCGTCCGGGCCGGTCGGCTCGGGCAGCCACTCGACGTCGGCGGTCAGGTAGGGGGCGGACTCCCGGTCGATCCCGGTGACCCGGAACCGTCGCCGGCCCACCGTGACGATGTCGAAGCCGCCGTCGTCCAGCTCGTTGACCTGGCGTAGCTCGGCGGTGCAGCCCACCTCGTGCAGGGTCACGTCGCCGCCGCCCGGGGTGGCCCGACCCGCGCCCGGGGCGACCTCCCAGCCGGAGCGGATCGCCAGCACACCGAACTCGCGGGGCGCCCCCTCGGGCTGCCCGACCAGGTCCCGCACCAGGTGGCGGTAACGCTCCTCGAAGATGTGCAACGGCAGCACCAGACCTGGAAAGAGCACCGTGGCGAGGGGGAACACCGGCAGCCGTGCGGTCACGCGTCCGAGCGTAGCCCGATCCCGCGACGTCGGCGTGTCCCGGCTCACCGTCTCGCGGTACGGGCGGCGCGGGTCGCCCTCCGGGCCGCCGCCTAGACTCGGGAGCGTGTTGAATCGGATCGACCTGCGCGGCGGGGTCCGTGACCCGCGCCGACTGCTGCCCCGTGCCCAGCTCGACGTGTCCGTGGCCGTCGAGCGGATCCGCCCGCTCGTCGAGGCCGTCCGTGACCATGGGTACCCGGCGATCCGGGAGGCCAGCGAGCGGTTCGACGGTGTCTGCCCGCCGGTGCTGCGGGTCCCGGCCGAGGCGATCACCGAGGCGGAGGGGACGCTCGACCCCGACGTACGGGCCGCGCTGCTGGAGTCGATCAGCCGGGCCCGTCGGGTGCACGCCGACCAGCGGCGCACCGACCACACCACCCAGGTGGTGCCGGGCGGCACGGTCACCGAGCGCTGGGTGCCGGTCGACCGGGTCGGCCTCTACGTCCCCGGCGGGCTGGCGATGTACCCGTCGACCGTGGTGATGAACGTGGTGCCGGCCCAGGTGGCCGGGGTCCGCTCGCTGGTGGTGGTCAGCCCGCCGCAGCTGGACAACGGGGGGCTCCCGGACGCCCGGGTCCTCGCCGCCTGCGCGCTGCTCGGCGTCGACGAGGTGTACGCCGTCGGCGGTGCCCAGGCGGTCGCCATGCTGGCGTACGGGTCGGCGGTCGACGCGGGGGGCACCCTGCACTGCGCGCCGGTCGACATGATCACCGGGCCGGGCAACATCTGGGTCACCGCCGCCAAGCGGTTGCTGCGCGGGGTGGTCGGCATCGACGCCGAGGCCGGCCCGACCGAGATCGCCGTGCTGGCCGACGACACGGCCGACCCGGCGCACGTCGCCGCCGACCTGATCAGCCAGGCCGAGCACGACCCGTTGGCGGCCAGCGTGCTGGTCACCCCGTCGGTCGAGCTGGCCGACGCGGTCGACCGGGAGCTGGCCCGGCAGGTGCCGGCCACCAAGCACGCCGAGCGGGTCGGCACCGCGCTGGGCGGGCAGCAGAGCGGCATCGTGCTGGTCGACGACCTGGCCGACGGGTTGCGGGTGGTCGACGCGTACGCCGCCGAGCACCTGGAGATCCAGACCCGCGACGCCCGCGACTGGGCGCTGCGGGTACGCAACGCCGGGGCGATCTTCGTGGGCCCCTGGGCGCCGGTGTCGCTCGGCGACTACTGCGCCGGCTCCAACCACGTGCTGCCCACCGGCGGCTGCGCCCGGCACTCGTCCGGGCTGTCCGTGCAGTCCTTCCTGCGCGGGGTGCACCTGGTGGAATACACCCGGGAGGCGCTGCGTGACGTCGCACCGCACGTGGTGACCCTGGCCACCGTGGAGGACCTGCCGGCGCACGGGCAGGCGGTAGCGGTGCGGTTCGCCGGGGAGGCGTCGTGACCACCCTCGACGACCTGCCGATCCGCGACGACCTGCGGGGCCGCTCGCCGTACGGGGCGCCGCAGCTCGACGTGGCGGTCCGGCTGAACACCAACGAGAACTCCTACGCGGTGCCCGAGCCGGTGGTGGAGGCGATCGGCAAGGCCCTCGCCGCCGAGCTGCGTGACCTCAACCGCTACCCGGACCGCGAGGCGGTGGCGCTGCGCGCCGACCTGGCCGGCTACCTCGGGCACGGGATCACCGCGGAGCAGGTCTGGGCGGCCAACGGCTCCAACGAGATCCAGCAGCAGCTGCTGCAGGCGTTCGGCGGGCCGGGGCGCAGCGCGTTGGGCTTCGTGCCGGCGTACTCGATGCACCCGTTGCTGGCCCTGGGCACCGGCACCCGGTGGGTCCCGGCCCAGCGGGGGGTCGACTTCGGGCTGACCGCCGACGAGGCGGTCGCCGAGGTCCGGGAACACCGCCCCGACGTGGTCTTCCTCTGCTCGCCGAACAACCCGACCGGCACCGCGCTCGACCCGGCGGTGGTCACCGCCGTGCTCGACGCCGCGCCCGGCATGGTGGTCGTCGACGAGGCGTACGCCGAGTTCGCCCGACCGGGCACGAGCGACGCCCTGGCGCTGCTGCCCGGCCACCCGAGGCTGGTGGTGACCCGGACCATGAGCAAGGCGTTCGGCTTCGCCGGTGGCCGGTTGGGCTACCTGGTCGCCGACCCGGCGGTGGTGTCGGCGGTGCAGCTGGTCCGGCTGCCGTACCACCTCTCGTCGCTCACCCAGGCCGCCGCCCGCGCGGCGCTGGCCCACCGTGACGCCCTGCTCGGCACCGTCGACGCGATCAAGGTGCAACGGGACCGGATCGTCGACACGCTGCGGGGCCGGGGTTTCCGGGTGGCCGACAGCGACGCCAACTTCGTGCTCTTCGCCGTCGGCGGCGACCAGGCCACCGCGTGGCGGACCCTGCTCGACGCCGGGGTGCTCGTCCGGGACGTGGGCCTGCCCGGCTGGTTGCGGGTCACCGCCGGCACCCCCGCCGAGACCGACGCCTTCCTCACCGCGATGGAGAAACTGTCATGAGTCGCACCGCCCGGGTGGAGCGGATCACCAAGGAGACCAAGGTCCTCGTCGAGATCGATCTCGACGGCACCGGCCAGGCCGAGATCAGCACCGGGGTCGGCTTCTACGACCACATGCTCCACCAGATCGCCCGGCACGGCGGCTTCGACCTGACCGTCCGCACCGTCGGTGACCTGGAGATCGACGCCCACCACACGATGGAGGACACCGCGCTGGCCCTGGGCGCCGCGTTCGACCAGGCGCTGGGCGACAAGGCCGGCATCCGGCGGTACGGCTCGGCGACCGTCCCGATGGACGAGGTGCTCGTCCGGGCCGCCGTCGACCTGTCCGGCCGCCCGTACGTGGTGCACGACGAGCCGGCGCTGTCGCCGTACATCGGGCCGGTCTATCCGACCAGCATGACCCGGCACATCTGGGAGTCCTTCGGCCAGTCGGCCCGGGTCACCCTGCACGTCGACGTGCTGCGGGCGGCCCGGCCGGGCGGCCACCCGGACGCCCACCACGTGGTGGAGGCCCAGTTCAAGGCGGTTTCCCGGGCGCTGCGGGAGGCCACCGCGCTCGACCCGCGCAACGCCGGTGTGGTGCCCAGCACCAAGGGCGCGCTGTGACCGGCGCGGTCGCCTCCGGTTCCGCCCGGCACTGCCCGTCGCGGGTCGGCCGACCAGGGGGGTGGCGCTGATGGGCCCGGTGCTGCCGACCCTGCTGCTGATCCTCGCCGGCATCCTCGTCGGTGGGGCCTGGTCGTTGTACCGGCAGGACGCGCCACGCGGTGCGATCGTGGTCACCGGGCTGCTCGCCGTGCTGGCCACCGTCGGCGGGGTGCTCTGGCTGCTACCCGGGGAGGGCTGATGGGCGCGCACGGCACCGGCAAGCGGATCGTGGTGCTCGACTACGGCTCGGGCAACCTGCGGTCGGCCGAGCGGGCGCTGGCCCACGCCGGGGCGGACGTGACCGTCACCGCCGACCTGACCGCCGCCGCCGATGCCGACGGCCTGGTCGTGCCGGGTGTCGGCGCGTACGCGGCCTGCATGGCCGGGATCGAGGCGTCGGGTGCCGGCCCGGTGATCGCCGAACGGGTCACCGCCGGCCGCCCGGTGCTCGGCATCTGCGTCGGCATGCAGGTGCTCTTCGCGCACGGTGACGAGCACGGGGTGGTGACCAAGGGGCTGGGGCTGCTGCCCGGTGGGGTGACCCGGCTGCCCGCCGACCGGTTGCCCCACATGGGCTGGAACACGGTGACCCCGCCGGACGGGTCGGTGCTCTTCGCCGGGTTGCCCGCCGACAGCCGGTTCTATTTCGTGCACTCCTACGGGGTGCTCGACCAGGCGTCGTTGCGCGAGGCGGGCGCCCGGGTCACCACCGCCCATCACGGCACGGAGTTCGTCGCCGCGGTGGAGTGGGGCCCGCTGTCGGCGGCCCAGTTCCACCCGGAGAAGTCGGCCGAGACGGGTGCCGTGCTGCTGCGCAACTGGCTGGCCACGGTTGACTGAGACGCGCGGCGGCACCGGGTCGGGTGTGCGGTGAGTAAGGAGCGGGCCCGTCGGCGGGCCGTCCGGGAGGCGGAGGCGGCCCGCGACCGTGTCGTACGCCAGCGCAAGTTGGCCCGTCGGCAGCGTCGCCGCGCCCTGGTCCGTCGGGTCACCCCGCAGTGGCGGCGGGGCCGGACGGGCCGGTTGGCCCGGCGCAGCCGGGGGGAACGGGCCGCCATCGTCGGGTTGACCGGCGCGGCGCTGGTGCTGATCTGGGTGTTCGTCGACGATCTCGCGCTGCGGGTGGCGCTGGTCGTGCTGTTGCTGCTGGTCCTGCCGGCGATCGTGGTGATCGCCCTGGACCGTCGGATCTGACCGAGGAGTAGGAAACGTGAGCCTGACCCTGTTGCCCGCTGTGGACGTCGCCGACGGCCAAGCCGTCCGGCTCGTGCAGGGCGCCGCCGGCAGCGAGACCGCCTACGGCGACCCGCTCGACGCGGCGCTGGCCTGGCAGAACGACGGGGCGGAGTGGATCCACCTGGTCGATCTGGACGCGGCCTTCGGCCGGGGCTCCAACGCCGCCCTGCTGGCCGAGGTGGTCGGCAAGCTGGACGTGCGGGTGGAGTTGTCCGGGGGCATCCGCGACGACGCGTCGCTGCGCGCGGCGCTCGGCACCGGGGCGGCCCGGGTGAACATCGGCACCGCCGCGCTGGAGGACCCGCAGTGGTGTGACCGGATCTGCGCCGAGTACGGCGACCGGGTGGCGATCGGTCTGGACGTGCGGGGTCGTACCCTCTCGGCGCGGGGCTGGACCCGCGACGGCGGTGACCTGTGGGAGGTGCTGGCCCGGCTGGACGCGGCCGGTGCGTCCCGGTACGTGGTGACCGACATCACCAAGGACGGCACGATGCGCGGGCCGAACCTGGACCTGCTGCGTGAGGTCTGCGCCCGTACCGACGCCCCGGTGATCGCCTCGGGCGGCGTGTCGACCCTGGACGACCTGCGTGCCCTGGCGACCCTGGAGCCGGCGGGTGTGGAGGGCGTGATCGCCGGCAAGGCGCTCTACGCCGGTGCGTTCACGGTGGCCGAGGCGCTTGCCACGTTGCGGGTGGCCGGGTGACCGACGTGGCCGGGCCGGACGACGCGACCGTCACCCGGCTCGGCTCGGGCGGCCCGTGGGAGACGGTGTACGGCTACTCCCGGGTGGTCCGGGCCGGTCGGTCGGCTTGGACGGCCGGCTGCACGTCGACCGTCGACGGGGTGGTGACGCACGTCGGCGACGCCGCCGCGCAGACCGCCCAGGCGCTGCGGATCGCCCTGGCCGCCCTGGCCGAGGTGGGTGCGGGTGCCGCCGACGTGGTGCGGACCCGGCTGTACGTGACCGACCGGCTCTTCCTCGACGAGGTCGGCCGGGCCCACAATGCCGTTTTCGGCCCGGTCCGGCCGGCTGCGACGCTTGTCGTCGTCGCCGGGCTGGTCGATCCGGACCATCTGGTGGAGGTCGAGCTGGAGGCCTACCTGCCGCCGTCCTGACCCGCCGTCCCGGCCTGTCGCCCTGACCCGCCGTCCCGGGCCGTGGCGCTGACCCGTCCCGGCCCGTGGCGCTCCCCGTGCCGGCCCGCCGCCGGGGGGAGACCCGGGTCACTTCCGGCCAGATAAGTTGTGCGCAATTGAATTGCGAGCTACGTTTTCCCGGTGAGTGACCATCTGGTGTTGCGTGATCAGGTCTGCTTCGCGCTCTATGCGGCCTCCCGCGCGCTCACCGACGTCTACCGCCCCATCCTCGACGAGTTCGGGCTCACCTACCCGCAGTACCTGGTGCTGCTGGTGCTGTGGGAGCGCGACGACCCGCCCACGGTCTCCGAGCTGGGGACCGCGCTGCGGCTCGACTCCGGCACCCTCTCCCCGCTGCTCAAACGGCTGGCGGCGGCGGGCCTGGTGGTCCGCACCCGCTCCGCGCTCGACGAGCGACGGGTTGAGGTGGGGCTGACCGCCGACGGCATGGCCCTGCGCCAACGGATGACCGACGTGCCGTTGCGGGTGGCCTGTTCCACCGGGCTCGACGAGGCCGAGCTGGTCGCGTTGCGCGACACCCTCACCCGGGTCACCGAGACGATCCACCGACAGAAGGAGCAGTGATTCCCATGCAGGTTCTCTACACCGCGTCCGCGACCGCCACCGGCGACGGCCGGGACGGCCACGTCCGGACCTCCGACTCCACCCTCGACCTGGACCTGGCGATTCCGAAGGAGATGGGCGGCGCAGGTGGCGCGGCCAACCCTGAGCAGCTCTTCGCCGCCGGCTACGCGGCCTGCTTCCACTCCGCGCTGCGCGTGGTGGCCCGCCGGGCCAAGGCCGACGTGACCGGCTCGGTCGTCGAGGCCGAGGTCGGCATCGGAGCGAACGGCAGCGGCGGCTTCGGTCTTGCCGTCACCCTGGTGGTGGACCTGCCGGCCGTCGAGCGCGCCGCCGCCCAGCAGCTGGTCGAGGCCGCCCACCAGGTCTGCCCCTACTCGAACGCCACCCGGGGCAACATCGAGGTGGCGCTCACCGTGCGCGAGGCCGCTGCGGCCTGAGCGCCGCAGCAGACCACCACCATCGCGTACGAGAGGACGAACCGGATGACCAGCAACCGTGAGATCCACCTGGCCTCCCGCCCCCAGGGGTGGCCGACGGCCGACAACTTCCGCCTCGTCGAGACCGAGGTGCCCACCCCGGGCCCGGGGCAGATCGTGGTCCGCAACCAGTTCATGTCGGTCGACCCGTACATGCGTGGCCGGATGAACGACGTCAAGTCCTACGTGCCGCCGTACGCCCTGGACGCGCCCCTCGACGGTGGGGCGGTCGGCGAGGTGGTGGCCGGCGGGGCCGACGGGATCAGCGTCGGCGACACCGTGCTGCACGGGCTGGGCTGGCGGGAGTACGCCGTGCTCGACGGCCGGTCCGCCCGCCGGGTCGATCCGGACGTCGGCCCGGTCAGCGCCTACCTGAGCGTGCTCGGGATGACCGGGCTGACCGCGTACGCCGGGCTGCTCGACGTGGCGGCGATGCGGCCCGGGGAGACCGTGTTCGTCTCCGGCGCGGCCGGCGCGGTGGGCAGCATGGTCGGCCAGATCGCCAAGCTGCGGGGCGCCGGCCGGGTGGTCGGCAGCGCCGGCTCGCCGGCCAAGGTGGCCCGGTTGACGGAGCTCGGCTTCGACGCCGCGTTCGACTACCACGACGGTCCGGTCCGCGACGCGCTGAAGGCCGCCGCTCCGGACGGGGTCGACGTCTACTTCGACAACGTCGGCGGCGAGCACCTGGAGGCCGCCATCGGGGCGATGAACCTGCACGGTCGGGCCGCGATCTGCGGCATGATCGCGCAGTACAACTCGGCCGAGCCACCGGCCGCGCCCCGCAACCTGGCGCTGGTCATCGGCAAGCGGCTCACCCTGCGCGGCTTCCTGGTCGGCGACCACGGCGACCTGCGCGAGCAGTTCGTCACCGAGGTCGCCGGCTGGCTGCGCGAGGGCCGCCTCTCCTACGACGAGACGATCGTCGACGGCCTCGACAACGCCCCCGAAGCGTTCCTCGGCCTCCTCCGCGGCGAAAACCTCGGCAAAATGCTCGTCCGCCTCTAACCCTCCCTCCCCCTCCTCTCCGCCCCCTCCTCCCCGCCCCCGCCCCCGCCCCGGCATCGGTGATCAAGAGGTTTGCGTCACCTTTGGAGATCGAACTGACGTAAACCTCTTGATCACCGGGGAGGTGGCGGGGTTGGTGGGGAGGTGGGGTTGGGTGGGCGGGGCAGAGGGGTGGGGCGGGGGCGTTGGATAGGCTCGGCGCATGACGGTGGCGGTACGGGTGATTCCGTGTCTGGACGTGGACGCCGGTCGGGTGGTCAAGGGGGTCAACTTCCTCGACCTGCGCGACGCCGGTGACCCGGTGGAGCTGGCGGCGGCGTACGACCGGGCCGGTGCGGACGAGTTGACCTTCCTGGACGTCACCGCGTCCTCGAGCGACCGGGGCACCATGCTCGACGTGGTGCGCCGGACCGCCGAGTCGGTCTTCATCCCGCTCACCGTCGGCGGTGGGGTCCGGCAGGTCGCCGACGTGGACACCCTGCTGCGCGCCGGGGCCGACAAGGTCGGGGTGAACACCGCCGCCATCGCCCGACCCGAGCTGATCGCCGAGATCGCCGACCGCTTCGGCCGGCAGGTGCTGGTGCTCTCGTTGGACGTCCGGCGGGCACCAGCCGGCACCACCCCCAGCGGTTTCGAGGTGACCACCCACGGTGGCCGCCGCGGCACCGGGCTCGACGCGGTCGAGTGGGCGGCGCGCGGGGCCGAGCTGGGCGCGGGGGAGATCCTGCTCAACTCGATGGATGCCGACGGCACCAAGGCCGGCTTCGACCTCACCCTGATCGAGGCGGTCCGCGCGGTGGTCGACGTGCCGGTGATCGCCAGCGGCGGCGCCGGCCGGGTGGCGCACTTCCCGCCCGCGATCGGCGCGGGGGCCGACGCGGTGCTCGCCGCCAGCGTCTTCCACTTCGGCGAGCTGACCGTCGGCGAGGTCAAGGACGCCCTGCGCACCGCCGGGCACCCCGTCCGCTGAACGCAGCGCCGGGCACTGTGTCGGCTGAGCGCACCGCCGCCGGGCACCCCGTGCGCTGAGCGCACCGCCGCCGGGCACCCTGTCCGCTGAGCGCACCGCCGCCGGGTCGCCCCGTGCATCCGGTCGGCGCACTGCTCCTGCGGGTCGGGTGGCTCAGCGGCCGGTCTGGCCCTCCGGGGAGCGGCGCGGGGCCGGGATCGACCGGACCACGTACTCCTGCACGGCGGCGGCGTGGTCCTCCTCGGGCAGGTGCCACTGCGCGCTGCCCGGGGCGTGTCGCCGGGTGAGCACCCCCTGCATGCTGTCGACCGTGCCGCCCACTCCGGCCCGGGGCCGGGTACGCCAGAGCTGCTCGCCGTCGGGGGTGATCCGGAACCAGCCGTCGGAGACGGTGACCAGCCCCGCGCCGACCAGCCGCTGGACCGCTGTCTCCACGTCGTGCCGTTCGGGTATCGCCTGGTTGAGGTGGTCGGCGGTGGACAGCACGTCAGTGAGCCGGACCCCTTCCGGGCGGCGCGAATCAGCCGCGCGGCGGTGCCGTCCGGCGCCGCTGGCGATCACCAGTGACACGAAGATCCAGGCGTCCGTCCAGCGCCACGCATTCTCCCCCATGCACGAATGATGCCTGTAGGTGTCCGTTGAGGAAACACCTACTTCCCCCCTGTTCTGTCAGCGCAGCTCAGCGTGGTCACCCCCGGACCCTCGGCAGGCGGTTTCGCCGGGAACCGTTGTCCGGGGCCGGAAAACCGGTGCCCCCGGGGACGCCGGAACGGCGGACACCGGTGACCCGGTGGCTGGGCTCGGGGGCGGCGGGGAAGCCGACACGGGTGGCCCGGCGACGGGTGGCCCGAGGGTCGGTTCCGGATGGTCCCGTCGGCCGGGCTCCGCAGGCGGCGGCCCGGAGACCTGCGGCCTGGGGACCTGCGGTCCGGGGACCTGCGGCCCGGAGAGCTGCGGTCCGGGGACCTGCGGCCCGGGGTCCGGTTCCGGGTGGACCGGTTCCGGGTGGACCGGTTCCGGGTGGACCGGTTCCGGGTGGACCGGTTCGGCGGGGACGGCGAAGCGGGGGATGAAGAACTGGGCCAACGGGCCGATGCCCAGCGCGTACGCGACGGTGCCGACGCCGACCGTGCCGCCGAGCAGCCAGCCCAGGGCCAGCACGGTGATCTCGATGACGGTGCGGACCAGCCGGACCGAGCGGCCCGGCCGGCGGGCGACGTACCCGGTCATCAGGCCGTCGCGGGGGCCGGGGCCGAGCCGCGCGCCGAGGTAGAGGCCGGTGGCGGCGCCGTTGGCGACGATGCCGCCGAGCAGCAGGCCGATCCGGGCGGGCAGCGGCCACCCGGCCGGCAGCAGGGCCACCGTGGCGTCCACCACCAGTCCGATCACCAGTACGTTGCTGATCGTGCCGAGGCCCGGCCGTTGCCGCAGCGGGATCCAGAGCAGCAGCACCACCGCGCCGACGGCGATGGTCACGGTGCCGAACGACAGGCCGGTCTGCCGGGCCAGCCCCTGGTGGAAGACGTCCCACGGGTCCAGCCCGAGCCCGGAGCGGATCATCATGGCCATGCTGACCCCGTAGAGGACCAGCCCGGCATAGAGCTGGGTGAGCCGCCGGGCGGGGCGGTGCCGGAGATTGCCAATCAGAGCCATGCATGCCACTCTAGAGTCCAATATCACCCACAGAAGAGCCAATTCCGAAGGGGTGGCCGTGACCAGCCAGGTGCGAGGGGTCCAATTGGCCCGGTTGCTCGGACAGTGGCACGCGCTGCCGGGCCGTCGCCGCAGCCCCGACTACGCCGCGCTCGCCGCCGCCGTCCGGGGCCTGCTCGCCGACGGCCGGCTCCCCCTGGGGGTACGCCTGCCGGCCGAGCGGGAGCTGGCCGAGGCGCTGCGGATCAGCCGTACCACGGTCACCGCCGCGTACCGGCAGTTGCGGGATAGCGGCCACCTGGCCAGCCGGCGCGGCGCGGGGAGCTGGACCATGCTGCCCGGCACCCACCGGGTCGCCAGCACCGGCCTGTGGACCCCGCTGGACGACCGCGACATGATCGATCTCGGGGTGGCCGCGTTGGCCGCCCCATCCGAGCTGGTGCCGGCCGCCCGAGCCGCCGTGGAGGACCTGCCGCGTTACCTGTCCGGCGCGGGCTACCACCCGACCGGCATCATCGAGCTGCGCGAGGCGGTCGCCCGGGCGTACACCGAGCGGGGGTTGCCGACCAGCGCCGAGCAGATCATGGTGACCAGCGGCACCCAGCACGCGCTGGATCTGGTGCTGCGGCTGGCCCTCGCGCCCGGCGGGAACGTGCTGGTCGAATCGCCCACCTACCCGAACGCGCTCGCCGCGTTGGCGGCCCGGCGGGCCCGGATCAGCACCCACGGGCTCGCCGTCGATGCCGGCTGGGACGCCGACCTGCTGCTGGGCAGCGTGCGGCAGACCCGGCCCAAACTGGCCTACCTGATCCCCGAGTTCCAGAACCCCACCGGCCACCTGATGCCCGCCGAGCTGCGGGAGCGGCTGGTCGCCACCGCCCACGCCGCCGGCACCGACCTGGTCGTCGACGAGTCGTTCGTGGACCTGCCGTTGGACGGCACCCCGCTGCCCCCGCCGGTCGCCGTCTTCGACCGGCACTCCCGGGTGATCTCCATCGGGGGGATGAGCAAGCCCTACTGGGGCGGTCTGCGGATCGGCTGGGTACGCGCCTCCGCGCCGCAGGTGCAGCGGCTGGCCGCCGCCCGGGTCGGGGTGGACATGGCCAGCCCGGTGCTCGACCAGTTGGTGGCGGTGCACCTGCTCGCCCAGGCACCGGCGATCGTCGCGGCCCGCCGTGCGCAGCTCGTCACCCAGCGGGACGCCCTGCTCGACGTGCTCGCCGAGCGGCTTCCGGACTGGCGGGTCGGGGTGCCCCGTGGGGGCGTCACGCTCTGGGTGGAGCTGGACGGCCCGATCTCCAGCGCCCTGGCCCGGGCAGCCGAGGAGGTCGGCGTACGGCTGGCCCCCGGTCCCCGGTTCGGCCTCGACGGCACCCTGGAGCGCTTCCTGCGACTGCCCTTCACCCTGCCCGCCGCCGACCTGGTGGAGGCGGTCGGGCGGCTGGCCGCGATCCGCTACGACCTCGACCGGGGTGCCGGCCGGGCGCGCTGGCGGGAACCGGCAGTGATCGCCTGACGGCCCGCCCCGGGGACTGACGGCGGTCCCGGTCGGGACGAACCGGCCTGATCGGCGGGCGTCGGCTGGGAGACTGCCGGAGTGGGCAGCCCGCAGTGGTCGCGCGGGGTCCGGCTCGGTGCGCCCGGCTCCCGGACCACCCGGCTGGAACTCTTCTACGACCTGGTCTTCGTCTTCGCCTTCTTCAACGTCACCGCGCTGACCTCCCAGCAGCCCACCGGCACCAACCTGCTGCGCTGCCTGCTGGTGCTGGGGCTGCTCTGGTGGTGCTGGACCGGGTTCGCGGGCGTCGGCAACGTGGTCCGCGCCGACCAGGGGCTGTTGCCGGTGGTCGGCTTCGTCACCATCGCCGCCACCTTCCTGCTGGCGTTGAGCATGCCGGGGGCGTTCAACGACCGGCCCGGTGGGCTGAACGGCCCGTTGGTCTTCGTCGGCTGCTACCTCCTGGTCCGGGCCTGCCAGTTGGCCGTCTTCGGGCTGCTCGCCCGGGGCGAGGCGGCCCGGTGGCGGCAGTGGCGGCGGCTCGCGGTGCTGCCGGTGGTCGCCGCCGCCCTGCTGGTCGCCTCCGCGCTGCTGCCGCGCCGGATCTCCGGGGACGGGGCCGCCACCGCCCTGCAACTCACCCTGTGGACGGCCGCGCTGCTGCTGGAGTACGCGGCCGGGGTGCGGCTGGGCGGGACGTACTGGGTGGTGGTCTCCGCCGGGCACTGGGCGGAACGGCACGCCCTGATGGTGCTGATCGCGCTCGGCGAGTCGATCATCGCGCTGGGGGTCGGCCCGAAGTTCGTCACCGGCCTGCCGCTGACCTGGCCGGTGGTGATCGCCGCGGTGCTCGGCATCGCCGTGGCGTCGGTGCTCTGGTGGGCCTACTTCGACACCCTGGCGCTCGCCCTGGAACAGGCCCTGCACCGCAGCCGGGACCCGGCACACCGGGCCCGGTTGGCCCGGGACGCCTACACCTACCTGCACCTGCCGATCGTCGCCGGGGTCATCTTCTTCGCCCTCGGGCTCAAGGACCTGCTGACCGAGGTGGCCGACCCGGACAACCCGGACTGGGGGGTGCCGCTGGGTGGTTACTGGGTGCTGGTGCTCTACGGCGGGGTGAGTCTCTACCTGCTCAGCCTCGTCGCCTGCGGGCTGCGGGCGCTGCGGGTGCTGCGCTGGCCGCCGGTGCTGGCGGTGCTGGCGCTGGCCGCGCTCGCCCCGGTGGGGGCCCGGGTGTCCGAGGTGGGCGCGTTGGCCCTGCTGGCGCTGGTCTGCGTCGCCCTGGTGGTGGTGGAGACCCGGGGGCAGGGCCGGCGTCGGCACCGGGTACGCCAGCTGGCCCTGGCGGAACAGGAAGCCGCCGAGGCCGAGCAGAGCCGGTGGCGTCGCGAGCACCTGTGACCGGTCGACGGCCGTGTCCCGGGACGGGGGGACACGGACGTCGACCGGCCCGGACCGCTCAGATCTCGGCCAGGCTGCCCGCGTACATCCGGTCGATCTCGGCGGCGAAGTTGCTCTCCACCCCGCGTCGTTTGATCTTCAACGACGGGGTCATCTCGCCGTCCTCGATGGTCAGGTCGCGGGGCAGGACGGTCACCTTCTTGATCGTCTCCCAGCGGTTGAGCTTGGTGTTGAGCTGGGCGACGTGCTCCTCGACCATCGCCCGGGCCTCGGGCGAGGCGACGATCTCGGCGTAGTCGCGCCCGTCGAGCGGGCCGCCCGCCGCCCAACCCCGGATCGCATCCGGGTCCAGGCTGACCAGCATGGTGCAGTAGTTGCGGGCCTGACCGATCACGATCGCCTGCGAGGTGTAGGGGCAGATCGCCTTGAACATCCCCTCGATGTGCGACGGCGCGACGTACTTGCCGCCGGAGGTCTTGACCAGGTCCTTCTTGCGGTCGGTGATGCGCAGGTAACCGTCGTCGTCGAGGCTGCCGATGTCCCCGGTACGGAAGAAGCCGTCCTCGGTGAACGCGGCGGCCGTCTCCTCGGGCAGGTTGTGGTAGCCGCGCATCACCGGCCGGCCCCGGACCAGGATCTCCCCGTCGGTGTCGATCCGGCACTCCAGGTCGCCCATCGCCCGGCCGACCGTGCCGATCCGCAACCCGTCGGGCGGGTTGACGAAGTTGCCGGCGCTGGTCTCGGTCAGGCCGTACCCCTCGGAGATGGGCAGGTTCGCCGCGGCGAAGAAGGTGGCGATCTCCGCGCTCAGCGGGGCCGCCCCGGAGACGAGCACCCGGATCCGGCCGCCGAGCCGGGCCTGGAGCTTACTGAACACCAGCTTCTCGGCCACCGCGTACCTGAGCTTCAGGCCACCCGGCACCGGCCGGCCGGCCTGCTCCAGGGCGATCTTCTCCTTGCCGACCGCGACGGCCCAGGCGAAGATCTTCGCCTTCGCGCCGCCGGCGTCCTGCGCGGTGGTGACCGCCTTGTTGTAGACCTTCTCGTAGACCCGGGGCGCCCCGCACATCAGCGTCGGCCGGATCACCGACAGCAACTCGACCAGCTTGTCCACCCGCCCGTCGACGTAGGTCGGCAGTCCGACGTGTGTCGAGCCGCAGAGCAGCGTCTTGCCGAACGAGTGCGACAGCGGCAGCCAGAGGTACTGCACGTCGTCGTCGCGCAGCAGACCCGTCTCGGCCTGCACCACCCCCTCCCAGCACCAGCCGCCGTGCAGCAGCTCGACGCCCTTGGGCCGGCCGGTGGTGCCCGAGGTGTAGATCAGCGTCGCCAGGTGATCGGGGCCGACCGGGGCGATCAGCCGGTCGACCAGGCCCGGGTCGGCGGCGAGCGCCTGCGCGCCCTGCTCCTCCAGCTCGGCCAGGGTCAACTGGGGCACGGCGGCGGCCGGGTCGGGGGTGCCGTCGAAGAGCACCACGTGGGTCAGCGCGGGCAGTTGCGTGCCCGCGACCTTCGCCGCCTGGGCCGGGTTCTCCGCGAACAGCACCCGGGAACCGGAGTCGGCGATGATGTACGCCGCGTCCTGCGGCTCGGTGGTGGGGTAGACGGTGGTGGTCGCCCCGCCCGCGCACATGATGCCGAAATCGGCGATGATCCACTCCAGTCGGGTGTTCGCCAGGATCGCCACCGGATCCTCCAGCCCGACCCCGAGCCCGTGCAGGCCCGCAGCGACCGCGTCGGCCCGCCGGCCTACCTGGGCCCAGGTCAACCAGACCGGGCCGGAGTCGTCGGGTGCCGGATGGGCGAAGGCGTGCTGGTCGGGGGTCGCGGCCACCCGCTTACGGAACATGTCGGGAATGGAGCGGTACGGGATATCGAGAGCCATCGTGGAAGCCGCCTTCAGGGGTGGGTGACGTGACGGGGGTCACGTCGCGCTGCGGTTACCGAAGGGTATTGCCTGCGCCGGGGCATCGGCTAGCCCCCGTACCTGTGAGGCGGCTGAATCCCCGCAGAGGTGGCCGGTGACCGCTCCCCGGGCCCCGCAGGTGCGGCGGCCGGGTCAGGCGTACCGGTCCGCCCGTGCCGACCAGTCGTAGGTGGCGCGCAGCCACGAGCGGCGGGCCGCCAGGTAGGGCGTCAACGCGGGCCCGCCGTGCGCGACCAGCGCCGCCTCGCGAACCAGGTAGTCGGCCAGCCCGTCGTTGAACCACCCGGCGGCCAGGCGGAAGGCGGCCGCCTCACCCCGCCCGGTCTGCGCGGCGAGGACGGTCACCAGGTTGTGCGGGTCGGCCACCGGACCCTGCTCCTTGCGGTAGGAGAACAGGTCGTTGCACCAGCAGACCAGGTCGACGGCGAGGTCGTCCAGCGCGACCACCGCGGGGTCGACCCGCCTCCGGGCGCCGGGCAGTCGACCGTACGCCAGATCGGTGAGGGCCAGGCTGGGGCGTACCCCACCGGTGTGCCGGCGCATCTGGCGGTACTCCGCCACCCCCGGCACCCGCCGGTGCTCCCGGTTCGCCGCCTCCCACAGCAGCGCGAGCAGGTACGCCCGCAACTGGCTGACCAGCCGCAGCAGCAGCGCGGGGCGGCGCTGGTGGCCGACCCGGCGGCACAGGTCGGCCAGGGCGGCACCGAGCGCCCCGCCCGGTGCGCCCCGGCCGGTCGGGGCCCCGTGCCGGTCGAGGACGTCCAGCAGCGCGGCGACGGTCGGCGCGAGGGTGGCCGGCGTGCTGCCCAGCCCGTCGTCGTCGCAGACGTCGTCCACCACGAACAGCCAGGAGAACAGGTCGGTGAGCAGCCGCAGGTGCGCCACCGACGCCTGCGGGCAGGCGCGGCCGGCCAGCTCGGCGGCCCCGGCCCGGTGCAGCCGGCCCGCCGAACGACCCGCCCCGACCAGGCCCTGCCGGTGGGCCCACTCCAGGCTCGCCGCCGCCACCGCGTCGGTGGCGGCGTGCCGTCGGCTGACGAAGGGTGGTTCGAGCAGCGCCGAGACGTCGAAGCTTCGCATGGTTTCCCCAGTCGGCCACCCCACCGGTGGCGTTGCCGGAGAGTACGCCTGGGGAATCGACACAGATCATTGCCGATGGCGGTCGGGGCGGTCGAGTCGACCGCCACGGCAGAAGGTGACGGGAACGGCACAACGGGTGACCTGCCGGCGCGCGGGTGCTCGCCGGCCGTGCGGTCCGGTGCCCGGACGGCACGCGGGTGCGGGCCGGGGCGCCTACATCCCCAGCTGGGCGGTACGCAGCCGTTCGGTCAACGCGGGCGGGCCGTCGAGCTGGACCCGGGCCACCCGTTGCCGGCCGGAGAGGAACAGCACCAGCTCACCGGGGGAGCCGACCAGGCGTACCCGGTCACCACCCCGGCCGGTGGCCACCTCGCCGTGCCCCGGCGCCTGCACCAGCAGACTGGCCGGGAACCGGCGGGCCCGGGTCCGGGCGAGCAGGGCGACCGGCTTCCACAACCGGGCGGCCAGCCCCGCCGGGAGGTCCCGGGGGTGCCACCCCGACCGGGCCCGCCGGACGTCCTCGTGGTGGATGAAGAACTCCATCGTGTTGGCCAACTCGTCGGTGAGCGGGTTGCTGACCGGGCTCCACACCGGCGGCCGGCGCACCTGGTCGACCAGCCCCGGCCAGGGCCGGGCGGCCGTGCGCAGCCGCACCCGCTCGGCGTACCCGTGCAGAGGTGGCAGCAGGATGCCACCGGCGGCGTCGGGGCGGCGCTCCCGCACCACCAGGTGGGCGGCGAGGTCCCGGGCGGTCCACCCCTCGTTGATCGTCGGGGCGTCCGGGCCCACTTCCAGCATCAGGTCGGCGAGCGCCTCGCGCTCCGCTCGGGCGTACCGCGGCATGCAGCGATCGTAGGACGGTCGGCCGCAGTCGGCGCGGCGAGCGACCCTTCCCACCTGCCCCGCGCGGTCCGGCAGCGCCGTCCGGCGGGCCGGCGGCCCGGGTGCGGTGTGGTGGCGCGGTCTTCGACGTGATGGTGGACATACCGCGCCGGGCGGCGTAGGTGGCGGCGAGCGGTAAGGATAAGGGAGATAATTGCGGCTTACGGCGGGGGAGAGCGTGGCGAGCGGGACGAGTCGGGACGTGATCCACCGGGGGTTGTGGGTCCTCGGCCGGGCGATCCGGGAACAACCGCGGATCTTCGCGGTGGCGGTCGCCGGTAGCGTGCTCTTCGGCGGGCTGGTGATCGTCAGCGCGTACGTGGTCGGCGCGGTCGTCGGCGACGTGGTGGTGCCGGCGATCGAGTCCGGCGAGGTCGGCACGAGCACGCTGGCCCTGGCCGCCGTGGCGTTGTTCGGGATCAGCGTGCTGCGGGTGGTGGGCATCTTCGGCCGTCGGCTCGGCGCCGGTTACATGCAGTTCCGCCTCCAGGCCGCCTACCGCCGCCGGGTGACGCGCCGTTACCTGGAGCTGCCGCTGTCCTGGCACCACCGCAACTCCACCGGCACGTTGCTGTCCAACGCCAACTCCGACGTCGAGGCCGCCTGGTATCCGATCGCGCCGCTGCCGTTCGCGGTGGGCACGCTGGTGATGCTGGTCGGCGCGGTCGGCTCACTCTTCGTCACCGACTGGGCGCTCGCCCTGGTCGGGCTGGCCGTGTTCCCCGCCCTGTTCGCGCTCAACGTGGTCTACTCCCGCCGGATGGCCCCCCGCCAGGCCCGGGCGCAACGGCTGCGGGCCGAGGTCAGCGGGATCGCCCACGAGAGCTTCGACGGCGCGCTGGTGGTCAAGACCATGGGCCGGGAGGCCCAGGAGACCGCCCGGTTCGCCGGCCGGGCCCACGAGCTACGCGACTCGCTGATCTCCGTCGGCCGGCTGCGGGGGGTCTTCGATCCGCTGCTGGAGACGCTGCCCAGCCTCGGCACCCTGGCCGTGCTCGTGGTCGGCACGATCCGGCTGCGGCAGGGTGCGATCACCGTCACCGAACTGGTCAGCGTCGCCTTCCTCTTCACCGTGCTGGCCTTCCCGGTGCGGGCCATCGGCTGGGTGCTGGCCGAGCTGCCCCGCAGCGTGGCCGGGTGGGACCGGGTCAGCCGGGTACTCGACGCCACCGGCGAGATGCCCTACGGGGACGTCACCCTCGCCGACGACGCCACGCCCGCCACCCTCGCCTTCGACGGCGTCCACTTCGGCTACGAGCCCGCCGAGGCGCACCTGCCCGGGACGTCTGTGCTCGGCGAGGTCGCCTTCACCGTGCCCGCCGGGCGGACGGTGGCGCTGGTCGGGCCGACCGGCGCCGGCAAGTCCACCATCGCCTCGCTGGCGGTCCGACTGGTCGACCCGGATGCCGGCACGGTCACCCTCGACGGGGTGGACGTGCGCCGGCTCACCGCCGCGTCACTCGCCTCGACCGTCGCCCTGGTCGCCCAGGTGCCGTTCGTCTTCGACGACACCGTCCGGGCCAACATCAGCCTGGACCGGCCGGGCATCGACGACGAGGACGTCTGGGCGGCGCTGCGGCTGGCCGAGGCCGACGGTTTCGTCGCCGCCCTCCCCGACGGGCTGGACACCATGGTCGGGGAGCGGGGCACCTCGCTCTCCGGCGGCCAACGACAACGTCTCACCCTGGCCCGCGCGCTGGCCGGCCGGCCCCGGCTGCTGGTGCTCGACGACGCCACCAGTGCGGTCGACCCGCGGGTCGAGGCGGCCATCCTGGCCGGGCTGCGCGCCCCGGCACCCGGCCAGCCGGCAGCCGCGTCGATCCTGGTGGTGGCCTACCGGCGGGCGACCATCGCGCTCGCCGACGAGGTGATCTACCTGGAGCAGGGCCGGGTGCTGGCCCGGGGCACCCACACCGAGCTGCTGGCCAGCGTGCCCGGCTACGTCGACCTGGTCACCGCCTACGAGCAGGCCGAGCTGGAACGCGAACAGAACCGGACGTACGACGAGGTCGCCCCGCTGCCGTCGGGCCTGGAAATCGAGGTGGACCGGTGAGCGCGAGGAGTGG